>JBAXQU010000050.1:0-23983 GCA_037131555.1 Bacteroidota bacterium | reverse complement strand
TGACCCCTTTCGCTATAGCTTTGACCCCTTTCGCTATAGCGGTGACCCCTTTCGCTATAGCTTTGACCCCTTTCGCTATAGCGGTGACCCCTTTCGCTATAGCTTTGACCTCTTTCGCTATAGCGATGACCCCTTTCGCTATAGCGATGACTCCTTTCGCTACAGCGGAACGATTTTTCGCTGAGTCGATGGCTTTCTTCTCTCCTTATTTTAAAAATTTATAAGAACGTTTGCATCTTTTCTCGCTTGCGATGAATAGCAACCGAGTTCGGATTGCGAGAACAAACGTAGAGAGAAACCAAAACGCTACTAATAGAAATGCCACGAGCATAAGTATTTTACTGAGGGCGTATAAAATACTCGATGAATGAAACGAGAATGGCAATTAGGCTTGAATGAAACGTGTGGTGTTAATCGGGCGAGATGGAATACTACCAAATTTTAAATGCCTCGGCCTCGCAAAACACCACTTTGAATGGAGTGTCGTATAAAGTTCGGGTCTTTTTTTAGAATTTTAGATTTTTTGAGTGCTCTAATTTTGGAATGCACTTAATTAATTATAAATGTGCAATACATTTCCATCAAAAGTAGTTTGATATGCTTTCAAAGGAAGCGAAGCAGGGCCTTGAGTTACACTTCCATCGTAAATTGAGAATTTAGAGTGACAACAAGTATCTACCGCTAATATATGTGTTTGATCAACCACCACTGTTGCGCATGGCTGTGTAGATTGATAAGTACAATTTCGGTCGTAAGCCATTATTTCACTATTCGATTTCCGGTACAACAATATTCCTCTCACACCACCAGTGATGTAAACATATCCACCAACAGCGGTAAGATTAATAAAACTTGGGTTATTCGAATAAAGATAAATATCTACGGCTGTGATAGGAACGCCATTGTCCGACTGCTTTTTACAGCTCAGTGCGAAAGAGAAAATAAATATCAAAACGATAAAGGAAAAATATTTCATATTTAAATGTAAGTGAAACAAAGTTAGGCAATATTATTAAACCACCTTGAATATAAATCTTTTTTTTAGCTTTGTTTGTTTAAATTAATAAATGAAGACACTCATAATACGATTAATCGTCATTCTAATTTCGTTCTTTCCTCTTTTAGCTAATGCTCAAACTGTGAAAGAATCAAAAGAACAAACTAGCAAAGGAGCTGTGTCTGCAAGGGTTCAACGCCAAGCAGCTAAGCAGAAATGGAAAGAACAAAGGAGGGTTGAACGTGCACAGAAAGCAGAAATTCGTGACCATGATAAACGACTACAAACAAAAAAAACATTAAAGCGAATGAGCGAAACTCGCAAAAAAAGCGAAAAATTAAGAACAAATAAGAGAGAATCGTTCTTCGTTCGACTTTTTAAATACAAGCATTGATGGGCTTTTTAGAGGTTTTTTGCAATAATTGCAATATTTTTATGAAAAAAAGTCATTGCCATGTAAAAATATTGATTTACATTTGTGCCATAATAAACAACATCCCCGCTGTTTAAAAATAAAATACCTAGTTTCTTGGGTATTGATTTGCTTCAATTATTTTACTGATTATACAACAAAAAATGTTTGGAAATTCACATTGTTTAACATTGTTGACACTTAGCGTTTTAAATGACTTAGAAGGAAAAACTTGAAAAGAATCGGATAAATTATTTGTTTGTGAAAATTAAATATTCCTATATTTACGCACTTCAAAATTTTGCACGAGGTTATTAAGTACTAAATAAAATAATAATACATATATAATATGCTACGAAAATTACTATCTACAATTTGTGTATTTGCTGCATCGGCTAGCTTGGTGCTTGCACAAAACGAATCTGCTGTCAAGGTTAAGTTAACCGATAAGTCCAATCATGAAATAATTCCTTTTGCGAATGTGGTAGTAGAAATGGGTGGTATTCAGGTTGGTGTTGCTACTACTAATATAGAGGGAGAAGCTACCATAAAGCCATTGAATGCTGGTAAGTATAATGTAAAAACAACATTCGTTGGATATCAAACTGTAGAAATTACAGGTGTGAATGTGGCTGTTGGTAAAACAGTATACCTTAATATAGAGATGACATCAAGCATTCAGCAATTAGGACCAGTTGAGATTGTTGAATATGCTGAACCCTTAATTGATCCAGATACAAAATCAGGAGGAACTGTAACTCGTGAGGAATATCAGAATATGGCAACCAAAAATATTAATTCAGTTGCATCAACAACCGCTGGAGTTTATCAAGCTGACGAAGGTGGTGGATTAAATATTCGTGGCTCAAGAGATAATGGTACAGCATATTATGTGGATGGCCAACGTGTAATAGGTAGTCCTAATGTTCCACAAGGTGCTGTTGAACAAGTAACGACCATTGTAGGTGGTACCCCAGCCGAGTACGGAGATGAAACAGGTGGAATTGTTTCAATAACAACAAGAGGACCTGCAAGTACTTACAACGCAAGTGTTGAATTGGTAACTTCAGGAGCAGGAGAGAAAAAAGGGTTAGATGCTTATGGTTATAATTTTATTGGATTTAATGTTGGAGGGCCGATTTTAACCAAAAAGGATTCAGTAAGCAAAAAATCAGTCTTGGGATTCTTTGTTTCTGGACAAGCGGTAACTGAGAAGGATCCTAACCCGTCCGCAATAGGCTTCTATAAAGTGAATAGTGATAAACTTTCACAACTCGAAAGTACCCCATTAAGAAGATCGGAAGCAGGCGGATTCATTCCCAATTCTGAATTTGTGACCGCAAGTGATTTGGAAAAAATAAAGGCAAAATCAAATGTTGCTTCAAACACCTTGGATTTACAAGGGAAACTTCAATACCAACCAACAGCCAATATGAGTATAACAGTTGGTGGATCGGTTGATTATAACAAAAGGCATGATTTTGTTTATGAATACGCTTTATTTAACCCAAGTAATAATCCTCAAACAATTGAAAGTACTTGGAGAACTTATGCAAAATTAACTCAAAAATTTAATACTTCTAATGCAAAAGAGGAGGAAAAATCTTCTTCAATAATTAAAAACGCTTACTTCTCTTTGCAAGTAAATTACACTAAAACTAATTCCAAAACCCAAGATGATGATCACAAGGATAAAATATTCGACTACGGTTATATCGGGAAATTTGTTCAGACAAAACAAAAAGGGTATGCTTTCAAAAACGAGACCCCTATATACATTCGTGATGCAAATGGAAATGTAAAACTTGATACTATCACCGGTATGGTTATGTATGGTTATAACGATGTAAGTTTATCTTTTACACCATCAGATGTTAATGTTAATGGTGCTGCATATACTTCTGAATATTATGCAAACACCAATCCTTCTCAAATTTTTAACTTAATTGACGTTCAGGGAGGCCTAGGGTTAATGAATGGGGATAGACCAACAAACGCATATTCTTTGTGGTATAATACAGGTCGTCAATATAATGGATATGGCTACAGCAATAGATCAAAATTTAGTGTTGATGCAACTTTTTCAGCAGATATTAAGAAACATGCTATTCAAGTTGGGTTTTCTTATGAACAAAGGACTGAAAGATCTTATAATTTAAATCCAATCGGATTATGGACTTTAATGCGTCAGTTAGCAAATTATCACCTAAAGAATATTGACAATGTTGCGACTTTAAACCCTCAATTATCAACCCCCGGACTTCCTTTTTATGATTACAATAGACTAAATGATGGAACTCAAAAACAATTCGATAGAAGTTTGAGACAATCTTTAGGATTAGATCCCAATGGTTTAGACTATATTGACATAGATTCTTATGACCCTTCGACTTTCAATATTAATATGTTTAGCGCAGACGACTTGTTGAATAATGGAAGTGCTTATGTTGGTTATTACGGATATGACCACACTGGAAAAAAGTTAACTGGTAAACCAAGTTTGGATGATTTCTTTACTGCTAAGGACGAAAATGGAAACTATTTGCGTCAAATTGGCGCATATCAACCTATCTATATTGCTGGTTATATTAGAGATCGCTTCGACTTTAAGGATTTGAAATTTAATGTTGGTCTTCGAATTGATCGTTTTGATGCAAATCAAAAAGTACTAAAGGATAAGTATCTATTATATGAGGCAAAAACAGCAGGCGAGGTTACTTCAATCGGAGGAAATAGTGTATCACATCCATCAAATATTGGAGATAATTATGTAGTTTATGTTGATAATAAGGATAATCCAACAAAAATTGTTGGTTATAGAGATGGTGATACTTGGTACAATGCACAAGGAACTAATGTCACTGACCCTTCTTCATTAACAATCAATACTGTGAATAATGCAATTAATCCTTATTTAGTTGACCCCGCCTCAGCAAAGAAAAAACTAATTTCTACATCCGTTTTTCAAGATTATAAACCGCAAATTAATTATTCTCCTCGTATAGCATTCTCTTTCCCTATATCCGATGTTGCAAGTTTTAATGCGCATTATGAGATATTGACTCAGCGTCCACCTGAATTTAACCGTCTTGATCCAAATGCTTATTTGCAAATGGAAAATCTTAGTGGGGGGTTCATAAATAATCCTGATTTAAAATCAGAATCTACTACCAATTACGAACTCGGATTTTCTCAAGTGTTGACAGAAAAGAAAAACTCGGTATTAACAATTTCAGCATTTTATCATCAATTAAGAAATCAAATCCAAGCGGTTCAAGTTTATCAAGCATACCCAGCAACATATAATACTTTCAGTAATATTGATTTTGGTACTGTTAAAGGTTTATCACTTTCTTATGATTTAAGGAGAAATGCTTCTGGTGTTTCGTTAACCGCGAGTTATACCCTTCAATTTGCTGATGGAACAGGATCTAGTACTTCTGATGGTGTTAACTTAGCTTCTTCTGGAGAGCCCAATTTGAGAACGATACATCCTATGAATTTCGATCAACGTCACACCATTGTGATGAATGTTGATTACCGTTTCGGTAATGGGAAAGACTATAAAGGTCCTATTTGGAATAGAAAAAAGGGTGATACAGAGAAGGCAATTAAAGTGTTGGAAAATGTTGGGGCTAATGTTGTATTAAGAGCGGGTTCTGGAACACCATATAGCAAACAAGCAAATGTAACTCAAGACGGAGCAATTGGTATAGCTGACAGAAGATTATTGTCAGGCGATATCAATGGTTCTAACCTTCCTTGGAATTTTAAGATTGATTTAAAAATTGATAAGAGTATTGAATTGAAATGGGGCGGAAAGAAAGAAGGGGAAGAGAAGAAAAAGGCAAATTTAAATGTATATTTACAAGTATTGAATGTATTGAATACCAAAAATATTCTAGCTGTTTATAAAGCTACTGGAAATCCTGATGATGATGGATACTTGGCTTCTGCGAATGGTCAAGCATCTTTAGCTTCTAGAAACGATGTTCAGTCTTTTATTGATTTATATAATGCTAAAATTAATAATCCAAGCAATTATAGTCGCCCTCGAGTAATTCGTTTAGGATTACTACTTGATTTTTAAAAATGAAAGATAATAAGAATTTGAATATTACATCCCCTATAACGATAAAAAATAAAAAAATGGAAAAGAATTGTATCAAACTAATCGTTTCAACTGCATTTTTTGCATTATCATTGAATATGATTGCAAGAGAGAATATAGGAAGTCCTGCAGGAATGAATACCCCAAACCCTAACCAAAATCGTTCGGTTAATTCCCAATGTGTCAATGCCACGGCCCAAATTGATTTGGACATTAATAATGTTCGTGCTAAAATTTTAAATGGTGGAGATATGTGGTGGGATATTTTTGGTTCTACCAATGCTAGATACCAAATCCCTAAACCTTCAAGTAGTTCTACTATAGGGCCAAGTTCTCAGTTCGCTAGCTCCGTTTGGGTCGGTGGCTATGATGCAGGAGGGCAACTTAAGGTAGCTGCTCAAACCTATCGTCAAACAGGTAATGATTATTGGCCTGGACCATTGCGACCAGACGCAACTACAGATGCAACAAGGTGTTTGGCTTGGGACAAATTCTGGAAAATTAATAAAGCAGATGTTCAGGCGCACTATAATTGGGTTGCTAATGGAATGCAAGGAGCTGACCCTATTACTGTGACACCTACTTTACCTGATGCTGTAGATCAGTTAACAAATTGGCCAGCTTTTGGCCCAGAGGGGCAACCATTAGCCCCATTCTATGATTATAACGGAGACGGAGCCTATGACTTTTCGGCTGGTGACGTTCCCGATTTTGATGTTACAGGCAATAAAGGATGTAGCGCTCAATTATTTGGAGATCAAAATATTTTTTGGGTTTTTAACGATAAAGGGAATATTCATACAGAAACGGGCGGAGAAGCAATTGGGCTCGAGATTCAAGCTCAAGCTTTCGCTTTCCAAACCCATGATGAATTGAATAACGCGACCTTTCTTAAATATAAAATCATAAATAAATCTTCTTTCCGATTAGATAGTACATTTTTTGGGCTTTGGGATGATGCGGATTTAGGCTATGCTTTTGACGATTTTGTTGGTTGTGATGTAGGTCTTGGATTAGGAATCTTATATAATGGTACGGCAGTGGATGGTAGTGGACAGACCACTTCTTATGGAGCAAATCCTCCTGCGGTGGGAGTCGATTTTTTTGAAGGGCCATTTAAGGATCCAAATGGTCTCGATGATTCAGCATCTACGGTACCTGCTAGTTTTTTGTATTATGGAGATGGCATAATTGACAATGAACGTTTAGGAATGTGTAAATTTCTATATTTTAATAATGATTGGACACCTAATGGAAATCCTCAAGCAACAGACGATTATTATCAGTATTTAACTTCTACTTGGAAGGACGCGCAACATGTAACTTATGGGGGAAATGGACGAACAGGTGGTTCAGTTTATTGCGACTACATGTTCCCTGGCACATCAGATCCTACCGGTTTTGGAACAAATCATGTAATTCAAGCTCCTTGGGACGAAACGACTTCTCATAATACCCCTGCAGATAGGAGGTTTGTTGAAAGTTCAGGTCCGTTTAAACTTCAACCGGGTGCAGTAAACTACATAACTATTGGTGTGCCTTGGGCAAGAGCAACACAGGGGGGGAACTTAGCTTCGGTTGCCTTGTTGAAAGGGGCTGATATCAAGGCTCAGGAACTTTTTAACAACTGTTTTTCAACTTTAAATGGTCCTACGTCACCAAATTTATACATTCAAGAACTTGACAAAGAGCTTATTTTGACTTGGTCAAATCCTAAAGGCTCCAATAATAATCCAAGAGATACCTCGGTACACCCTCCGCTTTCACCTGTTTTTCACAATGAAACATATTCAGAAGATTATAATAAATCTTCTGGAGCAGATTCAGCCTACCGCTTTCAAGGTTATATTGTATATCAGTTGAGGGACGGTTCAGTGGGTGCAACAGATTTATATAATGTAGACAAAGCAAGGATTGTATTTCAATGTGATAAAAAAGATGGTATCAAACAAATTGTAAATTACACTAGCGATGTTACATTGTCTGCCCTTGTACCTCAGGAGATGGTGAATGGTGCGGACAATGGAATTGTTCACTCCGTTTCTATAAAAGAAGACAAATTTGCAACTGGCGACAATCATTTGATTAATCACAAATCCTATTTTTATGCTATAGTGGCTTACGGATATAGCCCTACTCAAAATCCTGTTAACCTAAATACTCTTACTGATTACAAGCCTTTTATTGCAGGTAATTATTATTCTGATCCTACATTTTATCATACAGGAATTCCTCATAATCCTTCACCAGAAGCTGGTGGTACTGTTGCTCAATCAACCTATGGAGAAGGGCCCAAAATTACTCGTCTTGAAGGACAAGGAAATGGAGGAAGGATATTAGAACTTACCTCATCTACAATTGATGAAATTATGAGTGCATCCAATGGATATCGAACACTCCATCCAATTTACGAAAATTCCTATGGACCAGTGAAGGTTCAAGTAATAGATCCATTGAATGTTCCCGAAAATAATGAATTCAGATTGTACATTGAGACAGATGCATTGTCAAGTAACTTGGTTGTCGACACTAATTCTAGGTGGACATTAAAAAATATTTCAACTGGAGAATCAGTAGCGTCAGAAACCACTATAAGGCTGCCGAACGAACAAATAATTAATGGACAAAAAACTGGGTCAGTTGATGTGATTCCTCGTTGGGGGATTTCTGTTAGTGTCGTTATTGCTTATGATCCGAGTAATTCAAAAGCTGCAGACAATGGTTTCTTAGAGGCAACGATGACATTTGCTGACCCCACAAAACAATGGTTGTCAGGGATACCTGACGGGGAAGCAGAGGATCAAACAAACTGGATTAGATCTGGAACTTATGTCGATAAAGCAGATGGTTCATACAGCGATTATCTTGGACTAGATGATGGACAAGTTTATGAAAAATTACTTGGAGGTACATGGGCACCTTATCGATTGTGTGCTACTACTAATCCTGCAACAACCGCAAAATATAGAGGAGGTCCGGCTTGGAATAGCACGATTGCTATGTCTTTAAATAAATTAAAAAATCTTGCTAGTGTTGATGTGGTCATTACCTCAGATAAGAGCAAATGGACTAGATGTCCAGTTTTGGAAATGGGAGAAGAATCAACTTTATCGGTAGGAGGAGCAAAAAAAATGACCCTTCGAGATACATTATCAGTTGATAAAAATGGTTTGAATTCTAGACAGTTAGGTTATAATCCGGCAGAAGGTGATTTGAATGGAACAAAAGGAATGGGGTGGTTTCCTGGATACGCTATTAATCTTGAGACAGGAGAGCGTTTAAATATGGCGTTTGGCGAAGATTCATGGTTAGTGAATGACAATGGGTCTGATATGAAATGGAACCCCACCTCATCTGATTTGAATTATAATTTCGCAGCCGGGGTAATTACACCAATTTTTGGTGGTAAACATTACATATATATTTTTGGACATAATGCTGACCAAACTTTTGCGTCAAATGATCCTCACTTTCCTAATCAACCAAAAAATGTTCCTCGTTACGATGGGGGGAAATTTATTCATGATGTATTAGGATTTGCAGATGTAACTAACTTACAAAATGTTTATGCTCGTCAGGTTTATGAAGATGCAATGTGGGTGAACATCCCTCTTTTGGCTCGAGGTCATTCATTGTTGGAAACGGATGTGAAAATTAGATTGAGGGTAAGTAAATCATACCAAAGAGGTTTCAGTACTACTGGTTATTCTTCCTATTCTCCAATTGACACTTCTGCAAATCCATTAAATCATGATTTGCCTCTTTATGGCTTTAATACAAATGATATTGGGACCAAAACGGCTAATGCTGACGCTGCAGTAAAAGCTTTAGATTTGATTAGTATTGTTCCTAATCCTTATTATGCCTACTCTGGATACGAAATGAAAACAGGTGACAATATTGTGAAGATTACAAATCTTCCTGAGAATTGTACTGTGACTATCTATACTTTAAATGGTGCATTGGTAAGAACATTTAAAGTTGATCAACCTGCTACTGCGAAAAACACAATGGGTATTGCTGTTACTTCAGTTGATTGGGATTTGAAAAACCAAATGAGAATTCCTATTGCAAGTGGTTTGTATCTTATTCATATTGACGTTCCAAATGTTGGAGAAAAAACGTTGAAATGGTTTGGTGTGATGAGACCAGTAGATTTGGATGCATATTAATAGATAGATAATAAAGATTTTAAAAATATAGATATGAAACACTTTTATAAATATTTAATGCCATTTGCCTTTATTGGTTTGATTTCTTTGCAAATAAATAATTTGATGGCTGGTAATCCTGATCGTGTTGGTCAAGAAGGGGCAACAGAACTTTTGATTAATCCTTGGGCAAGAAGTTCTGGTTGGGCTGGTTCAAATGTATCAGGTACAAGAGGACTAGAATCCATGTTCACCAATGTTGCTGGGACAGCATTTACGAAAAAAACAGAATTGTTGTTTGCTCATACTCAATGGTTGAAAGGCTCTGATATAAACATTAATTCTTTTGGACTTACTCAACACGTTGGAGAGACGGGAGCTATTGGACTTTCAATCATGTCGTTGAAGTTTGGTGATATTCCTATCACCACTACAGATGTTCCAGAGGAAATAAATGGAACTTTTTCTCCACAATTTATCAATATTTCTTTGTCTTATGCAAAGGGGTTTTCGGATAATATCTATGGTGGATTAGCTGTGAAAGTTATTACCGAAAAGATTGCGAATCTCAGTACAAGAGGTGTTGCTTTGGATGCAGGTATTCAATACGTAACTGGTAAACAACGCCAATTGCATTTTGGGATAGCGCTTAAGAATGTAGGACCTAGAATGAAATATTCTGGTAATGGGGTGTCATTCAAAACTCCAGTTCCTGCAAGTACTTCTACTCAAACCATGACTGTTGATCAACGTACGGCTCAATTTGAGTTGCCTTCATTGCTTAGCATTGGTGGTGGATACGATTTCTATTTGTTGAAAGATACAGCAACAATAAAAACTCACAGGGTTACTCTTATGGGAACGTTTACTTCGAATTCATTCGAAAAAGATCAGTTCCTTTTAGGGTTAGAATATGGTTGGAAAAACATGTTGATGTTACGTGCAGGTTATGCTTTTGAGAAAGGTATTACCAAAGTTGATACTCGTACTTCAGTATTTACTGGTCCTAGTGCTGGTTTTACCATCGAAATGCCTTTCGGAAAGAACAAATCTACCTTCGGTATCGATTACTCGTATAGAGCAACCAACCCGTTTAATGGTACCCATTCGATTGGCGCAAGAATAAATTTATAATACATATTTTAACAGTTTTATATAGAAAGAGAGAGTCCTGTAGTAATACTGGATTCTCTTTATCTTTTATAACTAATTTCCTAATTTTAATAATGGCTCAAATATCTTATTTTACTGAAGAAGGATTGAAAAAATTACAAGACGAATTGCATCAGTTGAAGGCGTATGAACGTCCTTCTATTTCAAAACAAATTGCCGAAGCACGAGATAAAGGTGATTTGTCAGAAAATGCAGAGTATGATGCTGCCAAAGAAGCTCAAGGTTTGTTGGAAATGAGAATTTCAAAATTGGAAGCTGTACTTAATAACGCACGACTTATTGACGAATCGACTTTGGACTTGTCAAAAGTGTTGATACTTTCGAAAGTGAAAATAAAAAATTCGGCTACTGGTGCTACAATGACGTATACCTTAGTTGCCGAGAATGAGGCAGATTTTAAAGCTGGGAAAATTTCTGTCGAATCGCCAATTGGCAAAGGTTTATTGGGAAAGAAGATAGGAGAAATAGCCGATATTCAAGTTCCTTCTGGAATCATGAAATTCGAAATAATAGAAATTTCGCGTTAAGATGGCAAGCATTTTTTCGAAAATAGTAGCTGGTGAAATACCGTGCCACAAAATTGCTGAGAATAATGAGTTCCTGGCTTTTTTAGACGTCTTTCCGCTAGTTCACGGGCATGTGTTGGTAATACCGAAAACTGAAACCGATTATATTTTCGATATTAATGATGATGATTTGGCTAAAATGATTGTGTTTTCGAAAATTGTTGCAAAGGCTATTAAATCGGCTGTACCTTGCAAAAGGATTGGCTTAGCTGTTATTGGGCTTGAGGTGCCTCACGCTCACATTCACCTTGTTCCGATGAATTCGGTGAATGACATTAATTTTACACGAGTCAAACTAGAACCTTCAAACGAACAATTGACGGAAATGGCGGTTCTTATCCGTTCGAATTTAGCTTGAGCTATTCACTAATTAAATTCTTAAGTGTCCTCTTTGATAAACACAAAACAATTAAAATAGGTAGTTATATTTTTTTCTTCGGATTATCTGCCAAAAAAGCTTTCCAGCCTGAATATGATTTGGAGGTTGTTTCTGGTGTTCGTTGAAAATAATGACATACTGCCGCAGCCAATCCATCTGTAGCATCCAGAAATTCAGGAGTTTCTTTGAAATTCAATAAGGATTTCAGCATTGATGCTACTTGTTCCTTTGAAGCATTTCCGTTTCCTGTGATTGATTGTTTTATTTTTTTGGGCGAATATTCTTGAAAAGGAATGTTTCGCGATAAAGCAGCAGCTATAGCCACACCCTGAGCTCGACCTAGTTTAAGCATCGATTGTATGTTTTTTCCAAAAAAAGGAGCTTCTATAGATAGCTCGTCAGGTTTATATTCGTCAATCAACTGAACAGTGCGGTCGAATATTTTCTTTAATTTCAAAGGGTGGTTTTCCATTTTTTCAAGCCGCAATACACCCATCACGATCAACTCCAATTTGTTCCCTTTGATGTGAATCAACCCATAACCTAAAATATTTGTACCAGGGTCGATGCCAAGAATTATTTTATCTTTAGTCATTCAAATTATTGATGTCGCTTTTTTTACTATCATTGTTTCGATTATGATAATTAATTCTCAGAAATGTTTTCGCAAAGGTATAAGTCTTTTGATAAAGATTACCGTTTTTGTGTTTTCATTTTGTTTCATCGGTTACAAAATTAATTCGGCTAGTGACACTTTCAATTTTTCGCAAGCCTTTGAACACACCACCATTTCATACCTTGTGCTTACATCTGTGTTAATGTTTGTTAATTGGGCATTAGAGCCAATTAAATGGAAATTGCTGATTTCGAAATTCGAACTGATTAGTTTGTCAAAATCAAAGATTTCCGTTTTATCAGGTATTACTATAGGTATTTTTACACCAAATAGATTAAGTGAGTTTGCAGGACGAATTTTTTATTTGGAGAAAGCCGATAAAATAAAAGCAACTATTTCAAGTGCCATAGGGAGTTCATTTCAATTGTTTCTAACAGTTTTGGCAGGCATTTCTGGATATTATGTGCTTGAGATGATTTATGAAGATTATTTTCAAATAACACCTTTTATTTCAACCTCATCAGTTGTAATTATTTTTTCTCTGGCTCTGCTTTCCTTGTTTTTTCTTGCGTTTGTCTTCCTCAGCCGAAACAAAAGGCTTTTAAAATACGAAGAATACATAGAAGTGGTATCTCAATTTTCGTTTGCTCAATTGCTTTTTGTTTTCCTTTTGTCATTTCTCAGATATTCTGTTTTTTCGTTTCAGTATTACCTCATTCTCAAGTTTGTTGGCATGAATGCAAGTGCCCCGATTTTCTTTTCATTAATAGCACTGACCTTGTCAGTCACTTCAGTTATTCCTACCTTCGCACTATCCGAAATCATAGTGCGGAGTGCTGCAGCAGTTTATTTTTGCGGGCCGATTTTTCCCAATTCTGCTGCAATACTTATAGCTTCTTTGCTTTTATGGTTTGTAAATCTAGCCATACCTGCAATGTTTGGTACCGTTTTTATTTGGAATTAAAGTTTTTTAAAGATTAAATTAGTGGTTATAGTTCTCGAAATACTTGTGTTAGTTGCTTTATTGTTAGCAATGCTTTATTCTATCATCATCCTATTATGCAGCTATGGTTGGTACAAAATTGGTTCCAAAAGTTTTAATACAGGGAAGCGAGAAACCATTGTAAGCGTTATTGTTGCAGCAAGAAATGAAAGCGAAAATATGATGCAAATTCTCACCGCACTGGTTTCACAAAATTATCCAAAACAAAAATTCGAAATCATTTTAATTGACGATCATTCCACCGATGACACATTATCTAAAGCTCACAAATTCTGTATTCAACATCCTCATCAGGTTCGTGTAATTATTCAAACTCTTACATTACATCAACAAGGTAAGAAGGCAGCTATCACGCAAGGTGTCTGTTTAGCAAATGGCGAACTCATTATTACAACTGATGCCGATTGTACTATGGGCCAAGATTGGATTGCAAGCATTGTTGATTTTTTTGAATTTTCATCTGCCAAAATGATTGTCGCACCAGTTTGCTTTCATAACACGCGTTCATTTTTTAATAAAATGCAGCAACTCGAATTCTTAGCTTTGATGGCGACAACTGGAGGTTCGCTCTATTTCAATAAAGCGATAATGTGCAATGGCGCCAATTTAGCATACACAAAAAATGTATTTCTTGAACAAAAAGGTTTCGAAGGGGCTTCGAATTCAGCAAGTGGCGATGATGTGTTACTTATGTATAAGATTAAAAAAGCGTACCCAAAAGAAGTCTTATTTTTGAAAAACAAAAAGGTAATTGTTTATACAGAAGCCAAACCCACACTATCAGCTTTCATGAATCAACGGAAACGATGGGCTTCCAAAAAATTTATTGAATTTAATTCTTACACAAAAACGGTGTCACTCATCGTTTATTTTTTCAATTTATTTCTATTCTTGATTGCCGTCACCTCCATTTTTCAATCTCAACTTTGTATATTCTCTATTCCTTTAATAACTTTTTTGATAATTTTGTTTTTAATTAAATCATTTGTTGACTTTTTACTACTATTTTTATCTGTCTCTTTTTTTAATGGCAAGAACTTACTCATATTCTTTTTACCAGAGCAGGTATTATACATAATCTACATTGTAATATCAGGGGCGGCAGCGCTTGGTAGAAAATATGAATGGAAAGGAAGAATAATAAATGAAAAACGAAAAGGATAAATCTTCGCATTCAGTTACGCGCGTGGCATGGCAACGATTCAGGAAAAATCGTTTATCTATGTTAGGATTGATATTAATTTTATTTTTCATTGTTCTTGCTGTACTCGGTTATCTCATTACACCAGATAGTACTCCAGATGCGAATCAACAACTACTGGAAATATCGAAAAATCCTCCCGGTTTCGAAGTGCAGATACTCATGTTCAAAAAGAACGAAACAACACACTACACTTACTTTTTATCAAAAATGTTGTTTGGCGAAATAAGCGATTATCGATCTATTCCCATCATATCCTATCGTTTCGAAGGAGAAAACATCTTCTATAAAGAATTTTCAGGAGAAAACAAACATGTTGATTTTGAAAAAAAAATTTGTATTGCCGATGTGGTTTTTGCTCTCAAAGAAAGTGCGAAAAACAAAATTAAAGTAAAAAATCACGAAATTACATTTTACGAATTGGAAAAAGAACAACCGACTACTAAAACAATTGCAGAACTTCAATACGAAATTGCTAATCACAACATTATTAGAAGGAAATTTTGGCTCGGTACCGATCCGTCTGGACGTGACCTCCTCAGTCGCTTAATCCTTGGTACACGTGTTTCTTTTTCGGTTGGTTTTATTTCCGTATTTATTTCTCTCTTTATCGGTTTATTTATAGGAGCGATTGCAGGGTATTATCGTGGTAAATTAGATAATGCGATTATTTGGATCATCAATGTTGTTTGGTCAATACCCACTTTGTTACTGGTTATCGCCATTACATTGGCATTAGGAAAAGGACTCTGGCAAGTTTTTATAGCTGTTGGAATGACAATGTGGGTGGATGTGGCACGAGTAATTCGAGGTCAAGTGATTAGTATTCGTGAAAAAGATTTTGTGGAAGCTGCAAGAGCACTAGGATTCTCCGATTTTAGAATTATTTTCCGTCAAATATTACCGAATGTCATGGGGCCAGTCATTGTAATTTCGGCAGCAAATTTTGCTTCCGCTATTTTAATAGAAGCAGGGTTGAGTTTCCTAGGTATAGGAGCACAGCCTCCTACAGCTTCATGGGGCGAAATGATTAATTCTCATCGTGAATTTATTATGGGGCAATCTCCTTTTTTGGCCATATTGCCAGGAGTCGCGATCGTGTTAATAGTACTTTCATTTGTTTTGTTGGGTAATGGTTTGCGTGATGCTCTCGATACAAAGATGAAGGAACAGTCAGTAATTTAATCAGGTTTTATGTTTTAGTTCATCGTAAATCAATTTTACTATTTTTGTACCCAATTTAAAGCAAAGTAAATGACTATACACAGAGAAGGTTACCCATCTATCATTATAACAATTCTTTTTTTAGCCTTATTAAACTTCACAACTCATTTTTTTTTCGCTCAATATCCTATCGTTCTTTGGTTAGGGTATGTTTTGTCTGCATTCTTACTTATCATCATCTTACAATTTTTCCGTAGCCCTAAAAGAACAGTTGTTATAAATGCAAACAATATTATTGCACCTGCCGATGGCAAAGTCGTGGTTATTGAACAAGTGATGGAGAATGAGTATTTCAAAGATAAACGCTTACAGATCTCCATATTTATGTCACCTCTGAATGTTCATATTAATCGCTTTCCAATAAGTGGGATTGTGAAATATGTAAAATATCATCCAGGATTGTATCTTGTGGCTTGGCATCCAAAATCTTCAACAGAAAACGAAAGAACCACTTTAGTAGTAAAGCACGCCAATGGACAAGAGGTGTTGTTTCGCCAAATTGCAGGAGCTATGGCGAGGAGAATTGTGTATTATCCAATGGAGGAAGAGAAAGCTTTGCAAGGCAATGAATTTGGTTTCATCAAGTTTGGTTCAAGAGTGGATTTGTTTTTACCTCCTGCGGTAAAAGTGAAAGTAAATCTTCAGGAAAAGGTTAGAGGAGCTGAAACAGTAATAGCCACTTTTGAGTAAGTTATTAACGATTGTTAACAGAAATAGTTATGCCAAATCACATTTTTGGTATCTTTGTTGCAATCATAAAATATTAATTAATTAAACTCAATTTAAAATGAAAAAATTATTTTTATTACTTGCGTTCACAGGTATTGTTGGAGCAGCGTCAGCAAACAGTTTATTATCATTGTCAAAAACTACAGTTATAGTTCTTGGTGATGACAAAAAAGGCAGTGACAAGAAGAAAGACGAAAAATCGTGTAACCACGAAGGTAAATCTTGTTGCAAAAAAGGAGAAGGAAAATCGTGTAACCATGATGGGAAATCAGAAGCGAAATCAGATTCCAAGGCTACTGAAAGTAAAACTGGTGCAGAAACTCCTGCTAAGAAGTAATTTTAGCAATTTGTTTTGTAAAAACCCCATCTTTTTCAATAAGGTGGGGTTTTTCTTTGATTTCAATTACATGTAAAGTGATTAAAATATAATTTTAGTATTCAACACTCTACCTCAAAAATAGATCAAAGATTTATTTCGTATCCTTTGTCAATTCAATTCCCTTTTCTGTTAACTTTATGAGCCGTTCGCGATAAAGCGCGCCTATTGCTTTTTTAAAGGCCTTTTTGCTTATATGTAATTTTGCTTTTATTTCTTCTGGAGTTGAGTTATCGCCAAGCGATAATAGACCATCTCCTTCCTTCATCATTTTTAAAATATTCCATTTCACTTCATCTACTAGTTCGAATCCGCTTTTTTGAAGTCTTAAATCAATTTTATTGTCTTCGCGTATTCTATTGACAAAACCTTTTACATTGTCCCCAATCCGAATGGTTTCAAAAATTTCATTTTTGTAAATCAATCCACTGAAATGGTTATTAATAATTGCATTGAAACCTAATGGGGTCTCAGAGAAAATCAATAAATCAACTTTATCTCCTTCCCTTATGGTTAGGTCATTGCCTTCAATAAACTTATTAAGTCTTGTTGAAGCAGCTAATCGGTTTGTTTTTTCATCAACATATACATAAACCACATAACTACTTCCTGGATCCATTTTTATTTGTTGTTCACGGAAGGGAACCATTAAGTCCTTGTCCATACCCCAATCTAAAAAAGCCCCAATTGAATTAGTTTGCTTCACTTCTAAAAAAGCAAAAGTGTTCGCGGTAGCTAAAGGGGCTGCTGTCGTAGCAATCAAACGATCATCCGAATCTCTGAAGATAAAAACATTCAATAAGTCACCAATTCGGGTACCAACTGGTATCCACTTGGTAGGCATCAAAATTTCTATATCGTCTGCACGTAAGTAAATGCCAAATTCTAACTGTTTTACGACTTCTAACTCATTATATTCTCCTATATTTATCATATTGATTGTTAATTTAAGGTATTATTGGAATTTGTTTTTGTTTTCGTCATTCTTCTGTATGTTTTGTAGAACTGAAGTCACAAGTGATAAGATAAGACTAAATAGCAATGCCCACCAAAAGCCGTCAACCTTGAACCCTTCAACTAATTTGGCTGTTATCAAAATAATTATAGCATTAATTACTAATAAGAATAAGCCGAGAGAGATAATGGTAACAGGAATTGTTAAGACTATCATGATTGGTTTGATGACATTGTTTAGGAATGATAGCACTGCTGCTACAATTAATGCCGTGAGGAAACTATTGTTGGCAATATGTACACCGGGTAAAACGTAAGATGTAATAAGAACGGCAAGGGTCGAAATTATTATTTGAATTATGAAATTCATAAGAAATTGTTTTTTTGTTCCACAAAGGTAAAATTAAATGGTGACGAATCTTGAAATTGCTTTAGCGCACTTTTGTCCATCAATTGCCGCTGATACAATTCCTCCTGCATAACCGGCCCCTTCTCCACAAGGATATAATCCTCGAATCTGAGGGTGCTGCATAGTCTCTCGATCTCGAGGGATACGAATAGGAGACGATGTGCGTGATTCGACTCCAACAATTACTGCATCATTAGTAAAGTAACCGTTCATCTTTTTTCCGAATTCCTTGAATCCAATTTGCAATCTTTTTCCAATTGATTCAGGAAGCAAGGAGTGCAGAGGTGCTGATTTTACACCTGGTTGATATGATGTGAGAGGAATTGATTCGGACAGTCTATTGTTTACAAAATCAACTAATCGTTGTGCTGGGGCTGTTTGAGTCTGACCTCCACTTTCCCAAGCCATTTTTTCTAAAGCCTGTTGATACCTTAAACCTGCTAATTCACCGTGTTTTTTATATCCTAATAAGTCGTCATTCTCCGTTGTTACAACTATTCCTGAATTAGCAAAAGGGTTATTTCGTTTTGATGGCGACCAACCATTAGTAACTATCTCCCCAGGTTGAGTTGCGCACGGAGCGATAATTCCTCCAGGACACATGCAAAAAGAATAAACCCCTCTTCCCATGACTTGTTGAACTAAACTATACGAAGCAGCTGGCAAATAAATCCGCCTGTTCTTTACTTCGTTCATTGAACAATGGTATTGTAAACTATCTATGATTTCTTGAGGATGCTCTACTCTAACGCCCATTGCGAAGGTTTTCCCTTCAATCAAAATGTTTTTTGAATGAAGAAGTTCAAAAATGTCTCTAGCACTATGACCAGTGGCGAGTATCAATGAATTAGCAATGAATTCTAATTTTTTGTTATTAATTAAATCTTCACACACAACTCCTTGCACCGAATTGTTCTTAATTAATATATCTATTACATGCGTGTTGAAATGAACTTCACCTCCACTATTGAGAATGGTATTTCTAATTTCTTCAATTATTTTCGGAAGTTTATTGGTACCTATATGTGGATGGGCTTCTACCAGTATGTTTTCATCAGCGCCATGTGCAACAAATGTTTCAAGTATACTGGTAATATCTCCTCGTTTGGTTGAACGCGTGTATAATTTTCCATCCGAATATGTTCCAGCTCCGCCTTCTCCAAAACAATAGTTAGAATGAGAATTAACAATATGTTCTTTATTGATTGCCGCCAAATCTCGTCTTCTGCTTTTGACATCCTTTCCTCTTTCAATTACAATTGGTTTTCTTCCATTTTGAATCAATTGCAAAGCTGCAAATAAACCAGCCGGACCTGAACCAACCACTATAACTGGAGGAGAATTTGAAACATCAGGATAGTTCTGTTTGTATGAAACAGATTGAATAGGTTGCTCATTAATGTAAACTTCCAGCTTTAAATTTATTTTTACATTTCTTCTACGGGCATCTATTGAACGTTTCAATACTTTGATAAACATAATATTGTTAGGAGTAGAATTCAATTGCTGAGCGGCATTTTTTTTTAGGAAATCTTCATTAGCTGCTTCCTCAGGGGAAACCACTAGGTTAAGTTCTTGTTTCATAAATAACATGGCACATTTTTACTGTGCAATTTTTTATCCTTCGAAAGTAAGTGATATCAAAAATATTTTCGAATTAAGTTTGTCTACCGAATCAGAATAGATTGTGTTATCTTTAATAAGTAAGTTTTTTGTTCCCATTGTCAATTTACATTCAATTGCAAATTTAAAATACTCGAGAAAGAATTCAGCACCGGCTCCAACTTCATAAGAATAGTCATCGCGTTGGAGTTTTACGATTTGTTCATTAGGGTCGCTTCCATTTTTTGTTTTTCGTTTTGAAGCCAGATCAAGACTATAACCTCCTCCTGCAAGGACATAGGCTGCAAAGTTCTTAACACGGGCAGAACGAAGTTTTAAATCTAAAGGGAAATTGATGAAAGTGGACTCAATGCTTTTTGTTCGAACCAAAGTGTCGTGACCTTCGAAGTAATATTCTAAATTCCTTTCAGCGAACGATAAATTTGGAACAAATCGAAGGGTTACATAACGATGAAGTCGAAGCTCAGATACAATGCCTAAGTTAAAACCTAACTTTGGTTTCGATTCAATTGTTTTTATAGAATCAAATCGTTCCAAATGATTCGAAGGTTGAACCATAAAATTAGTTCTGTTGATTCCAAGTGTGAAACCAAAGTTCAAACGCTGACTGTAGTAGTTAGGTAAGTTGCCTCTTTCTTTAGCGCCTTCTTGAGAATGCAAATCGAATGCAAAAGACAAAAGCACAACCGATAAAATAATATGTACGAAGTGACGTTTCAAAATATTTGGTTTCCGTTTACAAACGCAAAGTTCGTTAAATTATTGTTTCTTTTTGCAAAAATAGATAGAAGCAATGCCAAAGGTTAATGATATTGCTTTTGATTCAACAAAACCAGCATTGTTGAGTACTGATAAGAAATCATCTCCATCTGGAAAAGCATTTACAGATTCTGGTAAATAGGTGTATGCGGAATTATCTTTCGAGAACATCTTTCCAATGGAAGGTGTAATGAACTTGAAATAGAAATTGTAAATTTGTTTAATTGGAAAGGCGCGTGGTTTCGAGAATTCAAGGATAGCAACTACCCCTCCTGGTTTCAACACTCGATAAATATCATTTATTCCTTTTTCAAGGTTTTCAAAATTTCGAACGCCAAAGCCCACGGTTATCGCATCAAAACTCTTGTCGGAGAATGGAAGGCTCTCCGAATCGCCTGATTTTAATTCAATTTTATCTTGCAAACCAAGTTTGATAATTTTCTCTTTACCTAGCTTCAGCATTCCTTCTGAAATGTCAACACCTACCACTTTATTTGGGTTAAGTTTCATCGCTTCTATTGCAAAATCTCCTGTGCCGGTTGCAATGTCGAGTATAGAACTTGGTTTGTTTTCTCTCAAAAGATTAACAGCTTTTCTTCTCCAACTTTTATGAATACCCATTGAGAGCAATTGGTTTAGAAAATCATATTTAGGCGCAATCGCATCAAACATGATTGCTACTTGTTCTTTCTTACTCTTATTAGTATCCTTGTATGGCGTTACGGTTGACAAATCGTGGTGTTTAGTGAGTGATTAAGGTATTCCGAAAATTATAATTTTAATGCAATGGCTTCATCGAGCAATTGATTTTTGTCAATTGGTACGACTCCTATTTTTTCGCAAACCAATCCACCAGCCAAATTTGCAAGTGTTGCTGTAAGCACAGGTGAAAGTTTCAAAGCAAGACACATAGCTGCAATACTAACTACTGTATCACCTGCTCCTGAAACATCGGATATGTTGCGAATATGGGCTGGTATCAGTGCTTTTGACTTATTGTTATGTATGTAAATTCCTTTTTCGGAAAGTGTGATTAATGCCGAATCTATGTTCTGTTTTTTAATAAATCCAGAAACAACTTTACCAAGCTCTTTGCTATCGTTATGGTTAAAATCGAGTTTGATTCCTTCTTTCAATTCTTTTAAATTGGGCTTAAATAAACTAACTCCTGTGTAGGCCATAAAATTTTTCTTCTTTGGGTCTACTACAGTTGGGATGTTCTTTTGTTTTGCAAAACTCACGATAGTTTTAATCAACAAGGGGCTCAAGCAGCCTTTGTCATAATCTTCGAAGATGATGACATCAATTTTTTTCTGGTTGATTATTCTTTTAATTACAAATGTTAAAGTGTCAGCTTCTTTATTGTTGATGGGTGTTTCCACCTCTTCATCAATTCGAAGCATTTGATGATTGTTGCCTATTACTCGTGTTTTTATGATGGTGATTCGTTCTTTGCTTTTTAAAATTCCTTCGGTATTCAGTTTAATGTTTTTCAATAAATCGATGAACACTTTGCTTCCTTCATCATCACCAATAACCGAACACAAAATAGGATTGCCTCCCATTGCTTTTACATTTAAAGCCACATTGGCAGCTCCTCCAAGTCGATTCTCTTTTGTGTTGACAGATACGATGGGTACTGGTGCTTCGGGCGAAATTCGTGATACATTCCCCCACAAGTAAGCATCAATCATCACATCTCCGATGATGAGTACATTGAGCTTGTTAAATGCTTCAAACGTTTCTGTGATGGTCATTTACTTCAATTTTAATAAAGCTTCTTTTACTCTTTTTACCGCTTCAACTAGCTTCACTTCAGATGTAGCATAAGAAAATCGGATGCAATTATCATCACCAAACGCATCACCTGAAACGAGCGCCACATTGCCCACTTCGAGCAAATACATTGACAAATCGTTTGAGTTTCGGATGCTGTATTTTTCATAACCTTTGCCAAAGTACGACTCGATATTGATAAAAATATAGAATGCTCCTTGCGGTATATTTGTTTTTATTCCGGGTATTTCACTTAGTTTGGCAAGTACCAAATCTCTGCGTTTTCTGAATTCTTTGCACATCTCCACGGTAACTTCAGGGCTTGCTTTCATGGCGGCTAATGCGGCCATTTGCGAAATGGATGAGGTGCCTGAGGTAAATTGTCCTTGCATTTTTTCGCAAGCATCGGCTATCCATTTTGGAGCGCCAATGAAACCAATTCTCCAGCCGGTCATTGCGAATCCTTTGGAAACGCCATTTACGGTAATCACTCGGTCGTACACAAAATCGAATTGTGCTAAGCTCTCGTGCTTGCCACCGAAATTGATGTGTTCATAAATCTCATCAGAAATGACGTATAAATCGGGGAACGAAACGATGACCTCTGCTAATGCCTTTAATTCTTCTTTTGTATACACCGAACCTGAAGGATTACAAGGGGTGCTGAATACAAGCATTTTGGTTTTTGGTGTGATGGCATTGCGAAGTTGTTCGGCAGAGATTTTAAAATTCGTGTCGATGTTGGTAGGCAAAGTTACAGGTATGCCTTCGGCTAATTTGATGGTTTCGATATAGCTAACCCAATACGGTATTGGCACAATTACTTCTTCACCTGGATTAACCAAACTTAAGACTACATTGGCAATCGATTGTTTTGCTCCGGTTGATACTACTACTTGGTCGGCAGGGTAGGAGAGGCCATTGTCGCGTTTAAATTTTTCGGAAATGGCTTTTCTTAACTCTAAATATCCTGCTACTGGGGTATAATGTGTATAGTTTTCGTCAATGGCTTTTTTGGCTGCTTGTTTCACAAAATCGGGTGTATCGAAGTCGGGTTCGCCAATGCTAAGGTTGATGATGTCTTTACCGGCTACTTGCAATTCTCGGCTTTTTTTGGTCATTGCTAAGGTTTGCGATTCGGCAAGATTTACTATTCTATTAGATAATTTACTCATATCAATTATTTTGAAAGGCACAAAACTAACAAAATTGTCCGTTATGCAGGGTCAAAAAACGATTGTAGTGCAATTCCTAACAAAAATCATTTTTTTAGCCTTGGTTTGCTTTGTTTGTGTTGAATTTTTAAAAACTAGCAAAACTTGAGTAAAATGAAGGTAAAACTCAGTTTTGAGGATGTTAAGTTTGTTAGCATTGGGGTTAAGTTTGTTAGCATTGGGGTTAAGTTTGTTAGCATTGGGGTTAAGTTCGTTAGCATTGGGGTTAAGTTTGTTAGCATTGGGGTTAAGTTCGTTAGCATTGGGGTTAAGTTTGTTAGCATTGGGGTTAAGTTTGTTAGCATTGGGG
>JBAXQU010000049.1:0-24797 GCA_037131555.1 Bacteroidota bacterium | reverse complement strand
CTTTAAAAGTGGGTGATAAAATTAAAGTTAGAATAGAGTTGAGAGTGGACCGTGATATGGAATATGTACAAATGAAAGATATGAGGGCTTCGGGTTTCGAACCTACCAATGTCTTTTCTCAGTATAAATATCAGGATGGATTGGGCTATTACGAGAGCACTCGCGATGCTGCCACTAATTTCTTTTTCTCTTACCTGCCCAAAGGCACGTATGTATTCGAATATCCAATGGTGGTAACTCACAACGGAGATTTTTCGAATGGAATAACTTCTATACAATGTATGTATGCTCCCGAATTTGCAAGCAATTCAGAAGGTATAAGAGTGAAGGTTGTGAAATAAATAAAGGTCTGAACGATAAAAAAAGGAAAACCATGAAACTTTTTCATGGCTTTCTTTTTTTCGAATTCACTTGTAGCTTTTATTTTAGAACAGTAGCTTCTTCTATTATTTCTTCGAAGAAATAGCCCGAGCCGAAATCTTTATCAATGGACAATATTCCCTCGAAACTAACCTTGTCTCCAACTTTTAGCTGCTGATCGGTTGTCAATACAAGGTCTGATTTTCCAACAAATTTAGTTCCATCCGTGATATGAACCCAATTTTTACCCAAAATATTGGAGCTATACTTGGTTACTTCCCCTTTTATCATCACCTTTTTACCAGCATATTCTTTTCTGTTTTCAAGTAAATTAGCTATAGAAGGGATGATTTTAGCTGGTTGACTTAGCGCCTTTTGTCTTTTCTTGGCTTGAGGACTTGAGGCATCTTTTAATTTCGCTTCTCTATCTTCTGGAGCGGGACCTACTGATAATTTTGCTAAAAAGTAGATTTCTGGGAATGTTCTTTTTAATTCTTTACTATAAAAGTTTTTCATCAGTGAGGCATCATCGTAATGATAAGTCTGTCCTACCTTCACCTGCACTTTTACAATGGCTAACCACAATTCTGTTTTACCTTCCATTACCCTGAGGTAAATATACCCCCCAGCATCCAAAACTTCTTTTAACACTACAGTATGAACAACAGCAGCTGGTTGATTCGCCTGAACAGTATCAACTACGGGTAATGGGAGAATTGTTTTTTCATTCACCTCTAAACTAGTGCTCACGGATGCAAGAAATAGTATTTGATCAAACGTCCGGTTTAATTCTTTACTTGTGAACTTCCCCATTGCCATACCACTTTCATAGTAAAAAACATCCCCGCTTTTGGCAGTAATGTTTGGCAAAGCCATCCAAAGCACAGAATCTTTTTCTTTCACCTTTTCTTTAACTTTTAAATAGGTATATGCTCTTGTTTGAAACACAGAGTCAACCGTGACCTTGTGAGCATAGTTTTTACTTGCTCCTTGGGCATGCAAGTATTGACTTAACGAACAAACAAGAAGAATAACGAAAAAACGTTTCATAGAGTAATTAATTAAAAGAATGTGTAAAAAACTAAAATTAGAGTTTAAATATAGCTAATAAATTGGTGGATGAAGAAAAACTTGAACAAAAAACGATTCATATCCATTTAAAAAAAACTGCAATTTTGCAACGCTTTTTGTATGTGATTAATTGTTACTTTTGCTCCGATATCTTTATCATTTTGCTTATGCAAAGGACTCTTAAATTTATTGTACCAAAAATGATTGGTATCATGTTCCTTGAATGATAGCTATCATGCTTACTAAACCAAAATACTCAGACTTTTGCACGCGAATTATCGAGAATACAACTAACATCTAAAACATGAAACGAATTACTGACATTATTTTCTCATCAAAAACTACCATCATTTTACTTATAATACTGGCTGTAGCTATGGGAGCTGGCACCTTTATTGAAGACAAATACGATACAATGACCGCTCGAGAAATGGTATACAACACCAAATGGTTTGAGCTCATTTTTATTCTCCTCGCACTTAACTTTATAGGGCACATCAAAGTATTTAATATGCTACGCATTGATAAAATAGGAGGCATTATTTTTCACTTGGCATTCATCGTTATGATTATTGGAGCAGGAGTAACTCGCTTTTTTAGTTACGAAGGCAATATGCATATTCGTGAAGGAGAGGCATCAAACATCTTAATCAGTGCTGAAAATTACATGCATATTTCATTTACTGAGAAAGGCAAGGCATTTGAAAGTGATTTTCCTGTAAACTTTGGGCCATATTGTAAGAATTCTTTTGAAAAAGAAGTCCCAACAAACGAGAAAGGGAAAGTTACCGTTTCATGCAAAGAGTACATAAAAAGTGCTGTTGAAAGTGCTGAAGAAAATGTGGCAGGAGGCAAAGATTTGTTAGAATTGATTGTACCAACTGACAACGGAAGAAAAAGAGTGTTTTTAGCTCAAGGGGATGCTTTAAACATGGGAGCGTTTGTTGTCGCCTTCGACAATAACAATTACAAAGATGCTATTACTGTAACGATTAAGGGTGGGCAAATACTAATGCACTCTCCTTATGAAATGATGAGAACTACAATGATTGGACAAGTGAGTGACACGGTTAAGAAAGACACCACGATTCTTTTCAAAGACCATTGCGTTTACAATGTTCAGAATTCCATTTTTGTGTTCAAGCAATTTTTCAAAAGTGCAGTGAAGAAAATTATTCATTCTGACAAACCTGAAGATGCCGGTTTTGATGCCATTAAGTTTAATGTTGCTATTGATGGTAAGATTCATGAAGCAGACGTAATTATTGCAAATGGCCAAGTGATGGAAGATAACAACTTTAATTTTGACGGTTTAGAACTTAAATTGGGATACGGAAAAAAAGAAATTGAGTTGCCTTTTTCAATTCACCTCAACGACTTTATTCTTGAGCGTTATGCCGGTTCAGAAAGTCCATCATCGTATGCAAGTGAAGTGACAGTAATCGACACAAAAAACAATATCAAAATGGACCATCGTATTTTTATGAATAATGTTTTGGATTATGGAAATTTTCGATTCTTCCAATCGTCATACGACAGAGATGAAAAAGGAACGATCCTTTCTGTGAACCATGATTATTGGGGAACATTGGTTTCATATACTGGATATATACTTTTGGCGTTTGGATTTATCCTGACTTTATTTCATAAACAATCTCGTTTCCTACGCCTTCGCAGGAGTATTGTTGAGGTTCGTAAAGAACGTAAAGCCTTAATTACTACGATTGCGCTTATTATTGGATTTAGCACGTTTGGTTTTTCACAGATTAAATCAGAATTGCCAGGAACGATAGATGCTGCCCATGCCGACAAATTCGGGCATTTGCTAACACAATCAATTGAAGGCAGATTTGAGCCTATTCACTCTCTTGCTTTTGATGTGTTGCACAAAGTTGCCCGAAAAGACAAATTTACCGTAGAAGGAAAAGGAGAGATGGATGCAATGCAGGTGTTTATGGACATGATTATTGAACCTGATTTTTGGAAACAACAAAAAATTGTTTACATCAAAGAACAATCCGTTAGAGATGCCATTGGAATTACTTCCAAACAGGCTTCATTTATCGATTTTTTTGATGATAAAGCTAAATACAAATTACAACAACTTGCTGATGACGCTTTCCGCAAAAAACCTGTTGACCAAAACAATTTTGATAAGGAAGTTATCAAAGTGGATGAGCGGGTGAATATTTTAATGATGGTTTTCCAAGTAAGTATACTTAAGATATTCCCTGATCAAGAATCACCCACGAAAAGATGGATAAGTTGGGATGAGAAAGGTGCTATTGAACCTTTGAAAGGTATGCTGAATGTTATCAACGATGACCTAAAACTTCGTATATTGAATTACACAAACATTGCTCAGGTGTACTTTGAAGAAGTGGTTAACGGAATAAAATCAGGCAACTACACCAAAGCAGATAAAATACTTGGCTACCTTTCAAGCATACAGCGTCAAAGTTCTGTAGCAACAAGTTTTTTACCTTCAGAAAGCAAAGTAAATGCAGAAGTGTTTTATAACAAGGCGCAAATATTCATTGTTGTGAAAAATTGTTATGGAGTGCTAAGCATACTATTATTGTTACTTGCGTTTATTGATAATGTAAGATCTAAGAAGAGCAAAGTAGTATCTGGATTACTAAATTTCTGTATTGTTCTTTTAGCCGTTGTCTTTTTATATCAGGCTTTTGGAATGGGATTACGCTCCTACTTACTTGGATACGCACCTTGGAGTAATGGTTATGAGGCCTTGATACTTGTCGCATTTGGAACCTTGTTAGCAGGGTTTAGCTTTGTTAGGTATTCGAAAATAACATTGGCAGCCACCTCGCTTCTAGCCTTCTTTGTATTGATGACAGCCGGTCACAGTAGTTACGACCCGCAACTTACTAACCTGACACCAGTTTTAAAATCGTATTGGCTCATAATTCACGTAGCGGTGTTGACAATCAGTTACGGATTCCTCGGTTTAGGATTTATTCTTGGCATCATGAATATGTTCATCTATTTATTCAAAAACAAAGAAAACAACGAACGACTCGACTTATTGATTTTCGAACTTACTTATATAAATGAAATGAATCTTACTATTGGACTTTTATTGGCTACAATAGGGACATTCCTTGGAGGTGTTTGGGCAAACGAGTCGTGGGGAAGATATTGGGGATGGGATGCTAAAGAAACATGGGCATTGGTAATCGTTATTACTTATTCTTTATTACTTCACTTACGATTCATACCTAAAATGGGAGGAAAATTCACTTTCAATGTAGTTTCGATTTTTGCATTCAGTAGTGTACTAATGACCTTCTTTGGAGTAAATTACTTCTTATCAAAAGGTATGCATAGTTACGGTGCTGGAGATCATGCAATATTCCCTGTTTGGGCTTGGATTGCTATCTTTTCATTAGTAATGCTTATGGTAATAGCGAAATGGAGGGAAAACAAAATAAATAAATAAGAAAATTAATCAGTATAAATATCAATTAACAATAACCAAATGAAAAACATATTAATCACCTCTGCCATAGTTGCATTATTTGCATCGTGTCAATCTTCAACCAGCAATTCGGGAAACACCCCTGCTGGAGTTCACACGGCTGTTGTACAAGAAGTACTTCAAGCTAGCCAATACACCTACCTTCATGTAAAAGATGGGGACAAAGACCCTTGGTTGGCCGTAGCTAAAATGGAAGCAAAAGTTGGCGACACTTACTATTTTAAGGATGGTTTGCAAATGAATGACTTTAATAGCAAGGAATTAAATAGAACATTTAAAGAAATATTATTTGTTGACAATGTAAGTACAACACCTAACTTACCAGACAAAAAAGCCGCAGCTCCTGTCGCTCCTGCTAACGAAATGGCTAGCATGAATCCTGATACGGCACCCACTACGATGATAGCAACTGATCATACTGTAAAAGCACTAGAAGTGCTACAAACAACTCAATACACTTATATACGTGCTAAAGAAGGAGAAAAGGAACTTTGGTTAGCTGCCACCAAAATGGAAGCTAGTGTGGGTAAAACTTATTATTTCAGAGGAGGATTGCCAATGAGTAATTTTGCTAGTAAAGAATTGAAAAGAACCTTCGATGTGGTGTTGTTTTTGGATAATATAAGCGACAATCCTCCAAATTCATCACAAACTGCAGCATCAGCTCCTCCTCAAAACAATGTAACTAAAGGATCGACAGTGGATACTGAAAAGAAAAAAGTTGACATAAAACATTCTAAAGATGATGTTACAATTGCTAAACTTTTCGAAAATAAAAAGACGTACACCGGCAAGACTGTTAAAATAAAAGGTCAAGTAACTAAATACAATGCTGGCATCATGAAGAAAAACTGGATACATCTACAGGATGGAACTGATTTCTCCGGTAAATTCGACTTAGCCATCACCACTGATCAAGAAGTGAAAGTTGGAGACATGGTAACAGTAGAAGGAATCATTAGCCTGGATAAAGATTTCGGTTTTGGATATTTTTATGATGTAATTATGGAAAATGCAACTGTTAATAAATAACCATTAAATAAAAACAGACATGGCACCTAAATTTATCCTTGGAACACTTTGCGCAGCTAGTCTTACATTATTCTCCTGCAATAGAACTGAAGAGAAAAAAGCTGACGCTCCTACGGAACAATCTACAATGGCACCTCAGGCAGCTCAAGCTCCCGAAAATAAAGATTTGATAATGTTTGAGAAAAAATTTGAGGCCGATTCTTCGAATTTTGAACTTCGTGCAATGCTTGCAGCCAATTATTATACTGCTGGACAATTGCAAAAAGCGGAATACCATTTTTTAAAAGTTTACGAACATGATAATAAAAACATGGTTGCACTAGCTAATCTTGGGAATATCTATTACGACAGTAAACAGGATGATAAAGCAATTGGATTTTATGAAAAAGCTTTGGAATTGGACCCAAAGAACATTGACATGAGATGCGACCTAGCCACATGTTATATGAACATCAATAAACTCAAAAAGTCTATTAAACTTTTAAAAGAGAACATTGCGATGAACCCAAAACATGAAAAGTCTCACCATAACTTGTCTGTAATTTTGAAACAAAATGGCGACTTAAAAGAGGCTGATGATGAGATGAAAATATATGAGAGTTTGAAAACCAATAAAAAATAAGGGGTTGAGAGTTTAACCTATTCGTTCGTTTATTTATAAGCACAAACAAAAAAGGCTACCAACATGTTGGTAGCCTTTTTTGTTTCTTGATGAAAACAATCTTAAACTAAAGATATATCGAATTGAACTAAATCGATGAATTCTTGAACACGCTCATCAACTTGATTTTGTGTGAGGCCAACGAGGTTTTCGGTACCGAATTTTTCGACACAAAACGAAGCAGTGGCTGAACCAAATATAATTGCTCGTTTCATATTATCAAACGAAATATCTTTGGTGTGGGCCAAGTAACCAATGAACCCTCCCGCAAACGAATCTCCAGCACCTGTAGGGTCGAATACCTCTTCCAAAGGCAAGGCTGGGGCATAAAAAACTTGCTCCTTATTAAAGAGTAAAGCTCCATGTTCTCCTTTTTTGATAATCAAGTACTTTGGTCCCATGGCAAGTATCTTTTGTGCTGCCTTCACTAGCGAATATTCGCCTGAAAGCTGACGAGCTTCTCCATCGTTCACTGTAAGTACATCTACTTTCGAGACGATTTTTTTCAAATCGTCCAAAGCAATATCCATCCAAAAGTTCATAGTATCGAGTACAATCAGTTTGGGACGATTTTTCAACTGTGTTAGCACTTGAAGTTGAACCTGAGGGCTTAAATTACCAAGCATGAGGAATTCACAATCTTGATATTCGTTAGGAACAATCGGGTCGAAAGTTTCCAAAACGTTCAATTCTGTAATCAGGGTGTCGCGACTATTCATATCATTATGATACTTACCTGCCCAAAAGAAGGTTTTTTGGTCTTTTTTGATTTGTAGCCCATTCGTGTTAATATGGTGGCGATTGAGCATGGAAATATTTTCACTTGGAAAATCGCCCCCCACAACCGATACTAAATTGATATTTTTGGTAAAGTAAGAAGCTGCCAAACCAATATAGGTAGCGGCTCCTCCAAGTATTTTATCGGTTTTTCCGAAAGGGGTTTCTATGGCATCAAAGGCAACAGTTCCTACAACAAGTAAACTCATATTTTTAAATTTTTTTTAAATTTTTGCACAAATATATTGCATATTTGGATAGAACATACTACTTTCGCACTCCTTTTTGAAAAAGGTCATTCTTCCTTAGCTCAGTTGGTTAGAGCATCTGACTGTTAATCAGAGGGTCGCTGGTTCAAGTCCAGCAGGGAGAGCAAGTAATAACAAGGGTTTCAAACTATCATGGTTTGAAACCCTTTTTGTTTTTAAATACCTTCGTATGTACTCCTATAACTAATAATAAATCATCCAAGTGAGCAAACAAGCTGTGTCGGATTTATGGTTTCCCGAGCCATTTTCCTCTTCGTTGGCACCAATATACGGTTCGTTCCTTCCAACTTTCTATTCTACAGGGCCAACTTTCTATTCGTTTGGGCCGCTGAAGAGTTCTACGGGGCTGCAAATCTATTCTACGGGACCAACGAACGATATATTCTTCCAACAAACTCTTCGGCCGGGCGGCCGAACAATAAATTGGCGCCAACAAATGGTTCGGCCGGGCCGCTGGACGGTTTTGCGAACCAATTTTTTAATTCTACGGGGCAAATTTATTAAAATGCGGCCCAACATTTTCATTCTGCGGCTCCGCAGAACCATTCGGCCAGAGTGCAGAACTCTAAAAAACTTCAAATATTTTAAAAGAACAAATCAAAAAACAGGTTTTATTGATTATTGAAATTAGAAGCGTCTGAATGAACTCAAATTTGAATTAAAAATTAACATCGCATTAACTAACCAGTTTGAATTTTCAATTTTAACTGCAAAGAAATTGCATACTTAACACTAGGTATAGCTAAAAATAAAAAGGCAAGTAGTTCGAAGAATAATTTTACATTTGCATTCCTAAAAAACCGGAGAGGTGTCAGAGTGGTCGAATGAGCAAGCCTGGAAAGTTTGTATACTCGCAAGGGTATCGCGGGTTCGAATCCCGCCCTCTCCGCTGAAAAAACTATTCCACTCATGAAAAATAAATTATCTCTCGACCAAGTTTTATTACTTCTCATACTTTTGGTTGCAACCGTTCTTCGTTTTTGGAACTTTTGGCAGATGCCATTTATGCACGATGAGTTGAGTGCGATTGCTCGAACTCACTACTCCAACATTTTTGACGAAATTTATTTTGGCGTTGCCAAATACGACACTCACCCTGCAGGTGTACAACTCTTTATTTATTACCTCACCAAAGCCTTTGGCGAAAACGAAATGGTAATAAAGTTTCCTTTCATTATTTTCGGATTACTTTCTATTGTTTTGTTATTCAAACTATCTAAATTTTGGTTCAATGCTTCTGTAGGGCTTATAGCAGCCGCTTTTATGGCAGTGATGCAATATTTTGTAACCTATAGCGACATAGCCCGACCTTATATCGTGGGGGTGTTCTTCTCGTTACTCATGGTTTGGTTTTGGAGCAATTATTTTTTTAATGCCTCATGCAACAAAAAACGAAACCTCATTGGATACGCCATCACCACGGCATGTTGCGCCTATATCCACCATTTTGCTTTATTGTTTGCCATCATAGTAGCCATAACAGGTTTGTTTTTTCTGAACCGAACAAATTGGAAAGGCTATTTATTGGCTGGCTTAGGCATCCTTGTGCTCTACATTCCACATTTTCAAATTCTGTTCATTCAATTTGGCAAAGGCGGTTTGGGAGGAAGTGATGGATGGCTTGGCAAACCAAATCCTGAATGGTTACTCTATTTCTTTCGCTATACCTTTCATTATTCTTATTTGATGTACGGCCTTGGTGCTGTAGTATTGGCAATCACTATCTATTTTCATTCGGATGAAATAAAGAAGAAACAGAAATTCAGAATCATTGCGATAGTGTGGTTTTTAGCCGAATTTTTTATACAATATTATTATTCGCTTTACATCAATCCTGTTATCCAATTTTCAACCGTCATTTTTGTTTTTCCCTTCTTTATTCTTTTTTTCTTTTCGCTTGCAGGCAATTTGTCATCAACATATAAAATTGCAACCATTGCTTCCATATTGACCATCGGCAGCTTTAGTTTAGTGGTCAATCGAAAACATACGGATGTATTTTATCATCAGCCATACCAAGAGCAAGTACTTAATACTTACAAAACACTTGACTTAATAGGTGACGAAAAAAAAGCTACCATCGAACTGATGATTCCTCCACTTTACAAAGAACATTATTTCAAAAAGTACAATCGCGAATTTAAATCACTTTATTTCGACCCATTCGAAGGTAAGGTAGACACCAAAGCATTTAGAAAACTAGTGAATGAGCAGACCACCGATTATTTTATCTTTGGTTGTCCACCCTTGGAATACCTTCCTATCATCAAAGAAAAATATCCGTATTTAATAACAAAAGAAGAAGGTTTTACATATTCCTATTATTGCTTTGCAAAACAAAAACCAATCAACGAATTGCACGAACAAGTAATATATAGTAAGAAGATGGAAGGTTTTGTAATCGACTCGGCAATGGAATTTGGAAAAGAATTCAAAGAGAAATTGAAAAAGATGGTAAACAGTCGACATGTAATATTGAATACAAGCGCCCGATTACTCCCTGCCGACAAAGCATCCAACCCTTCACTAGTAATCGACATACAAGACAATGGAAAATCGATTAATTGGTTTGGAGCCGATTATGCAAACTTCAACACCAAAGCCGATTCATCCAATACCGTTTACTTATCACGCGATTTAACCGACTTTGATTTTAAAAACCATCCCGATGCTGAAATAAAAATCTATATTTGGAACAGAAATAAAACTAAATTGGTAATCGACAATTTCAATATTGAAGTAATCAGAGCTAATCCTTTTATCTATGCCTTATTCGAACCTCTTGATTAATTGAAATAAATGAAGCGATTTACTCTTTTTTTTCTGTTAATTAACCTCGTTCTTTCATCGTTTTATCTCGACTCGTGGCACAATGCCAACACCACTTCTCGAGTTCTTCCCGTACTTAATTGCATTGATAAACGAACCATCACCATTGACGAATATGCCGACCAAACAATGGATAAAAGCAAAGTAAACGGTCATTATTATTCTGATAAAGCCCCCCTTCCCTCTTTTGTTGTTATACCTTTTTATGCTGCTTGTCGTGCCTTGGGAATTGTTCATTTCAAAACAGATTTCAATGCCTATTCCCGACCAGTATTTCTTCTCGGTAGTTTTATTTGTGGAAGTCTTCCTTTTGTGTTGATTTGCTTTCTATTTTTTAAATACATCCACCAAAACACTGATGAAAAGAAAGCCGCAATGCTTTCAATGGTTTTCCTGTATGCTTCTTTTGTATTTGTTTTCAGTGGAACATTTTTTACACATGTTTTTTCAGCTGCCTTATTATTGATGTCGTATATCTTTATTAAAGAGAAAAAGCATTTCTATTCTGGATTATTCCTCGGCTTAGCTTTCCTGTCTGATTACACTGTCCTCTTTATCATCCCTATTTGGGCGATACAGATATATTTAAACGAACAGAAGTTCAAAGAAATCATTTCCTTCTCTCTTGGATTGGCGCCTTTAATTTTGTTGTTCTTACTGTACAACAAAATAACTACAGGCTCACCATTCGACTTATTGTACAACCATTCAACCTTTGACGAATCATCGAAACCGAATGCAAACTTAGGATTTTCGCACCCCTCGATTAAAGCACTTTATGGACTTACCTTTTCTACCTACCGCGGCATCTTGATTTATTGTCCGATGCTTATTTTAGCTCTAGTTTATTTTATCAAATCAAAAGAATGGGATAAAGTAAACTGGACAAAGAATTATTTGTTCATCATCGCGATTGGTTATTTTTTGCTCATCTCTTCGCATTTAGTTTGGTGGGGAGGTTGGAGCTATGGGCCTCGTCAACTCATGCCTTTAGCTGTGCTCTTATTGTTCGAAGGAGCGATATTTATTTCGAAACAAAAAATAAATCAATTAGCATTTTGGGGCTTAGGAAGTATCGCCTTACTTTTTACATGGATGATAAAAGGGACTGTGGTTTATTCGGTGCCAACCGAAATGACAAGTCCGTTTCGCGACTATTTCTTTCAAAATGCACAAAACGGACTTACCAATCCAAACAATATACTGACAATGTATTTGCCTATATCCCCTGCAATGGCTGGAATAGTATGGCTTTGCCTAATGTCTGTAACCTTATGGTGGTTCGTTAAAAAACCAACAAGAGTTTAATTTTTTTCAATAGCATCTACTCCCGGAAGGCTTCCACTTTCAATGTATTCGAGCAAGGCTCCTCCTCCTGTGGAAACATAACTTACCTGCTCAGCCAGATGATATTTGTTGATGGCTGCAACTGAATCACCTCCTCCAATTAATGAATAAGCTCCAAGTTTGGTTGCCGCTACAATTGCCTCAGCCATTGCTTTTGTTCCGTGTTCGAAATTATTCATTTCGAATACTCCCATGGGGCCATTCCATAAAATCGTTTTCGAAGCTTTGATAACATCCGCATAAATTTTTTCGGTTGCAGGTCCAATATCTAACCCCATCCAGCCATCTGGAATTGTGTTAATATCTACAGTTTGTTTGTTTGCCTCGTTAGCAAAAGCATCCCCCACAATGGTATCAATAGGGATATAAAGATTTACACCTTTTGCGTTCGCATCCTTCACTATTTTAAGTGCGATATCAAGTTTATCCTCTTCCACCAACGAACTTCCCACCATTCCGCCTTGCGCTTTTATAAAGGTATATGCCATTCCGCCTCCAATGATAAGGTTGTTGATTTTATCTAAAAGGTTTTCAATGATAAGTATTTTCCCAGAAACCTTGGCTCCTCCCATAACAGCAGTAACAGGCTTTTCGGAGTTATTGAGCACTTTGTTGATATTAGCCACTTCGTTGGCCATCACATATCCAAACACTTTATCATTAGGAAAAAAACGTGCTATTATTGTTGTAGAAGCATGTGCGCGATGGGCTGTACCAAAAGCATCATTAACATAAACATCACCAAGTGATGCTAGTTCCTGAGCGAACGATTCGGTGCCAGCGGTTTCTTGTTTATGAAAACGTAAATTTTCGAGCAAAAGAACTTCGCCCATTTGCAACGCTGCTGCAGCCGAAGTAGCAGGTTGTCCTATACAATCGGTTGCAAACTTTATTGGTTTACCAAGCAATTTACCTAGATGAGACACAATATGTTTCAACGAATATTTTTCTTCGAAAACATCTTTTGGTCGACCTAAGTGCGACATTAAAATAACGGCCCCTCCATCGTTCAATATTTTATTGATGGTGGGTAATGCGGCACGCATACGTGTGTCATCAGTAATTGCAAATTGTGCGTCAAGCGGAACATTAAAATCTACTCGAACGACTGCTTTTTTTCCTTTGAAATTATAGTTATCTACGGTTTTCATTACTATGTTATTTAATTGTTATTAAAATGAGGTCTGCAAAAGTAAGGTTTCTATTGAATTGAGAAAAAGATTTTTGAACCTTGATTGAGTTCAAACAGAAGAATTCTTTTGAATGATTAGCTTCGTATTAATAAAAGATAGCAATCAGTGGTGAGGTGTTTGAGCTCAGACAATGGGCTCCCGTTATTTCATCTCAAAATACCTCGAACTCGGCACTTTTTTTGTTTAGCTTCGTAATTAATTTGATACTTTTACGACTCTTTAATTAAATAATCATGAAAAAACTATTACTTCTTTTGTTTTGCTCGGTTACAGCTTTTGTAAATGCGCAGTCGCTTACACCTCAACAAACCAACAAAATCAATAAATTATTTAAACACAAAACCGAAATTTATTTCACGTTTCAGATTGCTGACAAAAGTGAGATAACAGTTCTTACTAAAATCATTTCGATAGATAATGTGAAGAATGGCAAAGTATGGGCTTATGCCAATCGGAATGAGTTTGCCAAGTTTATTGTACTAAATTATAAGTATAAAGTGCTCACTAACCCGAGTCAACTAAAAAAAGTAAAAACCAAAAACATCAGCTCGCTGCATTCCGAAAAATCGGTAACAGCCTACCCTACTTATCAATCATACGAAGCGCTGATGGCGCAATATGCCACCACCTACCCTTCGATATGCAAACTAGTTGTGATAGGCACTTTGCCTAGTGGGCACCGTTTGCTTGCACTTAAAATTTCTGACAATGTAAATATTCACGAAAACGAACCTGAGTTTCTATACACCTCAACCATGCATGCTGACGAAACTGCTGGTTACATTGGGATGCTTGATTTAATTGACTATTTACTTACCAACTATGGAAGCAATGTTCGCGTTACTTCATTGGTAAATAATGTGGAAATATGGATTAATCCTCTAGCAAATCCAGATGGTTGTTATGCTGCTGGTGATAATACTGTGAATGGGGCTACACGATACAATGCGAACAACGTTGACCTTAATAGAAACTACCCCGATCCACAAGCTGGTCAACACCCGGATGGTAATGCCTGGCAACCCGAAACAGTAGCTTTTATGGCGTTTGCGGATTCGTTGAACTTAACCATGTCGGCTAATTTTCATGGTGGAAGTGAAGTAGTAAACTATCCTTGGGATACCTGGCCTACTTTGCACGCTGATAATGATTGGTGGGTTAGAGAATCGCATCGATTTGCTGATACTTCACAAGCCAACGCACCGGCAGGATATTTGACTTCGGTAAATGCGAACGGAATCACAGATGGATATGCATGGTATCAGGTTACAGGTGGTCGTCAGGATTACATGAACTTTTACAAACAATGCAGAGAATGCACCATTGAGTTGTCGAACATCAAATTGATTGACCCTACCGATTTTGCTACCAAATGGAACGAAAACTACCGTTCGTACCTCAATTATATTGAAGAAAGTTTGAATGGAATAAGAGGTGTGATTACGGATGCATGTACCAATCAACCGATACGAGCAAAGGTATTTATTACAGGGCACGATTTTGATAGCTCGCATGTATATTCATCACCCTTGGTTGGCGACTATCACCGCCACATCTATCAAGGAACTTATAATGTTACCTATTCGGCACCAGGTTATGTGTCGCAAACAATTAATGGAGTGAATGTGGTTGATGGCAGTGCTACTATTGTCGACATTGTTTTGAGCCCTGCTCCTCCTGTTTCTAACTTTGCAATCACATCCATGGACAATTGCAGTGGAGTAGTAAACTTTAACGATTTGAGTGGAAGTGCTGTTTCGTGGCATTGGCTTTTTGGCGATGGAAGTACTTCTACCTCGCAAAACCCTACCCACGTTTATACCTCCAATGGAACTTTTAATGTAAGCTTGGTAGTGACCAATTGTGCTGGCAACGATTCTATTTTCAAAAGCAATTACATTACCATCACAGCACCTGATATGCCCATTGCTCATGGTGACTCGTCATTAACTTGTTTGCCCGAGTCGCTTACGCTTACAGCAACAGCTTCGGGAGTGCTCAACTGGTATACCGCGCCTACTGGAGGAACAAGCGTTGGTGCAGGTGCTAGCTTTACCACACCGGTGCTTAGCAACACCACAACTTATTATGTAGAAAACGAAGTGGCAGGTGCTTCGCAGTATTTGGGTGCATTGAACACTTCGATAGGTAATGGAGGATATTTCACAGCGGCTACCTATCATTACCTTAGCTTTAATGCAACCATTGGTTTTAAATTAATTTCGGTTTGGGTACAAGCCAATACTGCTGGAAACAGAACCATAGAACTACGAACAAGCACAGGAACGGTGTTGCAATCGGCAATTGTGAATATTCCTACAGGGCAAAGTAGGATTACACTTAACTTCAATGTACCTGCTGGAACAGGATTGCAACTTGGTACTGCAGGTGGCACTACCAACAACTTATATCGTAATTCGGCTGGAGGAAATTATCCTTACTCAATAGCTGGCTTAGTATCTATTATTGGAAACTCAGCCAACAATCCTGCTTATTATTATTATTTTTACGATTGGGAAGTGGCGCAATTTTGCGCTAGCAACCGTGTAGCAGCTGTTGCTATTATCAACCCAACTACTCCTGTTGGTGCTTTGATTAGTTCAAACGATACCGCCATTTGTCAAGGTGCTAGTGCGGTATTCAATGCTAGTATTTCTAATGGAGGTTCTACCCCTTCGTATCAATGGCAAGTGAATGGAATCAATACAGGTGCTAACAACGCTTTATTTTCGAGCGCTAGTCTTAACACAGGTGATGTGGTAACTTGTATCGAAACTTCATCAAACACGTGCGCTACTGCCAATCCTGCTAATTCGAATTCCATATCGGTTTTGGTTCATGCTTTGCCTCCTACTCCTGTCATCTCTCAAGCGGGATATGTGCTGAACTCGAACGCTGCTAGCGGAAATCAATGGTATGCCAATGGTACGGGATTGATTAACGGTGAAACCAATTCGGCTTATGCACCTGCTACTACCAATGGGTATTATGTAATAGTAACCGATGCCAACGGATGCCAGTCGGACACATCGAATGTCATTCAGTTTGTGAGTAGTGGCATTGCTGCGCTGGAAGAAAATATGAGTGTAAAGATGTATCCCAACCCATGCAACGAAGACCTTTTTCTAGACGTATCGAACACCAATAGCGATTTGAGTATTTCTATTTTCAATGTATTGGGCAAACAAGTGTATGCCGAAAACACAAGAGCAAGCCAAGTGAAAATAAACTGTGTAAGTTTTGCAAATGGAATTTATTTTATCACACTAAAACAAAACGATAAAACTCATACCGAGAAGTTCATTGTAAGAAAAAGATAAGAAGAATGTTCGATTGCTTTAGCGAACGAAATTCACGAATGCATCATTCTATTCATTTAATTATATGAAGAAAGCCGCTAAGCAATTAGACTTAACGGCTTTTTTTATTGACATACTTCTTCTCTCAGAACTGGCTTCGGCTCCCATTGCCTAAGGAAATGTTAAGACATGCTTTAAGCACATTCTTTAATTTTTTTGAGTTCTATTTATTATCTGAAAACATTTCGTAATTTTGTTTTAAAATAAATAAAATCAACCATGACAAGTCTCGCTATAAAAAACAATATTTACAAGGCATTGGAAAATATTGATGACCCTAAGTTTTTAAAAGCTGTTTATGAAATTGTTTCCTCAAAAGCAGAGAGCAACGATTTTTATGAACTTACCGAAGAGCAAAAAGGAATTTTGAATGAACGAGATTTAGAATATAAACAAGGGAAAGGAAAATATTATTCGTGGGAAGAGGCAAAAAAAGTAATTCGCAATAAAAAAAATGTCGCGTAAAATTATTTTCAGCGATAAAGCAATAGCTGAAATGAAGGTTGCCTATTGGTGGTATGAGGATACCAAAACAGGGTTAGGCGATTTGTTTCTAAAGAAAATTGATGCTTACCTTGACATGATTAAAGACAACCCTGAGTCATTTCAATTGGTATATAAAAAGTTCAGGCAAGTAACCGTAAAAAAATTTCCATTTGTTATGCTTTATAAAGTCTATCCTACAGAAGTGGTTATACATAGTGTTTTTCACACTAGCCGAAATCCTAAAAAGAAATTGAGAAAATAAAAAAAAACTCCGAACGATGTGTTCGGAGTTTTTGATTTGAAGTTCACGTATGATAAGTTATTCTACTTTTTTACTCTCTAGATATAAAGTATCAGGACAGATGTCTAATCCATTTTCCCAGATTACTGTCCCCAATTCGGCTTTTGCTGTTTGAAACATAATGGTGTCTTTAAGCTCGCTGAAAAGGCCGAAATTCAAAAACGGTTTTACATCAAATACCTTTTTTTCATTATTGTTAAAAACAATTTCTAATACATAATCTTGAACTGCATTTACTGATTTCACTCTTGGATTCATTTGTATTTATTTTAATGGATCAATGCTAAATATTTTTTGTCCGCTTGTCGCTAATTGCCAATCTGCCATTAACTCATCTTTATGTAATTCTATCCAAGCCTCAACTAATTTCGATTTGCCTATTGGCAAACTCCCTTCGAGTAATGCTCCATCTGGAATTCTGTATACCCCTTCACTTTCCTGATACTTAACATGGATATGAGGATAATTAGGTTGCTTATTATACAAATAGTACATCGAAACTATCAAACCATAAAACATGGAAATTACTGGCATCTCTTAATATTTTTTTACAAAGATAATTCTTTTCTAATTAATGAGTAATGCCTTAGCTTTACGTTTTAAAATAAAAAAAAACTCCGAACGATATGTTCGGAGTTTTTTTTGTTTCTAATTTTTATTCCTGCTTTTTATTGCAACACCAGTTTTTTATGCACTGGCTTCGTCTCCCCTTCGGGTTGAGATAGAGAGTGGCTGCTTTCTATCTTTACAAAATAAACTCCCTTTGCATAGCCACTCATATCTAGTATTAGTTGTTTGTTGCTAGTTGTTAGTTGTTGGATGCATTCACCAAGCATGTTCATTACTTTTATGCTTGTATTTTTTTGTTCTTCGCTAAATGTGATAGTTGTTTGTGAAGTGAAAGGGTTGGGAGCGATGGTTGTTTCCGAATTTTGAGGCAATACTCCAACTCCGACAGAAAATGGTGATTGCGGTCCATCAACTACTGATACTGCTATTGGATGAAGAAGCGAATGGGACGTATCTACCGCAAATAAAGAATCGCAATAAGTCTGCACACATCCCATACCATTATTTACAGTGAGGCAAATCTGGTAAGGGCCTGTTCCCAAATAAGTATGACTAGGATATGGAGAAGTGGAGGTGGTGGTATCTCCAAAGTCCCATAAATAGGTAAGGTTGGAGCCAAACGAAAAATCGGCAAGAATAAATACATTGAGATTGGCAGCCGTGGTATCCTGCTCTATGGTAAACAAAGCAAGGCAACTTGGCGGAGCGGGATAAACAGTTAATGAATTACAATTGGTATCTGAATAAATACCATCAGTATATGCTAAACATACTGTGTATGTACCAGTAGCAGTATATGTATGTGTTGGGGATTGTAAAGTGGATGTTCCTCCATCACCAAAATCCCAGTTGAAGGTTAAATTGCTACTTGACAAATAAGTATACGCCCAATAACTTAATGAATAGGCAGAATCAGGAATCATTGTGAAATTGGCATAGAAAGGTAAATTAATAGGATTTCCGATAGCTATGAAAGACCCAGTCATTGACGCATAAAGCGAATCGTTATAAGTATAAAGTCCAGGAACTGTAACAATGTAATAATAACTTTGTGGCATTGGGTAACCACAGCCAAACGGAGCGGCTCCGGCAGGGATACTTAAGCTTTGAAGACTATGTACACCTGCTACTGAAACCCAGTCAATGGTATCGCCTACCGCAACTGAATCAAAGGAGGGTGAAAAAGTATTATTTATAGATGCTCCAACGGTTATATAGTGCATGGTTGCATTAACATTCATACTCGCCAATGCAAAGGCGGTAACTAAAATAATTGTGTAAATTTTTTTCATCACATTTTTGTTTTTAAAAGGTTAGTCGCAATCGGGTGAGCAAAAATAAACAATTTATATGCTAATAACTAAGTATTTGGCTTTTTTCGCTCCGGTTTTTAATTCGTAAGCCCAAAACTTGCTTTGTTTTAATGAGCCTCTTCGTCCTAAAATTATCTACACTTCTTGTTAGCAGCCATCAAAGCAAAGTTGCTACACTTCCATTTATTTTAAGAACCACTGAACCTATATATCGCATATTTTTTTGTACAGGCGCATTAGCTTTATCAACTGGTAGAATGACTTTACCAACAAGTAGAACGACTCAACCAACTGGTAGAGCGACTCAACCAACTGGTAGAATGACTCAACCAACTGGTAGAGTTACTCAACCAACTGGTAGAACGACTTTACCAACTGGTAGAATGACTTTACCAACAAGTAGAACGACTCAACCAATTGGTAGAATGACTCAACCAACTGGTAGAACGACTCAACCAACAAGTAGAACGACTCAACCAACTGGTAGAATGACTTTACCAACTGGTAAAATGACTTTGCGAGCTCGCAAAATGATTTTGCGAGTACTTGGAATGATTTTTCGACCACCTCCAGCGACTCTCATAATGAGCTAAATGGCTCGAAATGCTGGAATAATAACTCGAAAACCAACCACTTACGTAAACAAAGCTTAAACTAATAAAATCAATCATAACGATTCAGTGTTAATTTAAATTTTAAAGTTATGACATGTAAACAAAAAATATTATGAGCAAGTAAAATTAAAACCCAACAACCAAGAACTAACAACCAAGATCTCTTTCTTTGCCGTAAAAACCTTCACAATTCCTTAGCTTTTCCTTTATTTACTCATAATATTCGTCTACTACTTTTGTTGCCGAACAAGAGCTTACGATGTTTGCTCGAGATTCAATTAAAAACACTGATAGTTAAAAATCCAGTTTTAAATGTAAAAAAGGGAATCAGGTTTTATTTTGCTAACAATTATGAAAAATATATTTATCCGCTTTCGATTATTTATCTACAAAACCTTGCATGGTGGTAAGCTACCTTACAAAACCATAAAAGGCATGTACACTGACGAACACCTTTTTATTTAGCCTTTCACGCGTGGTTGCCCACAGCCACTTCTAAGTTTCCATTAATAATACAAGATAGGGTGTTTGGTTTTTCTATTCACCCATTTATTGAGACGATGCGTAAGCAATGCTGCTGCACTGCCCACCAATGCTCCTGCTAACACATCAGTAGGGTAATGAACTCCAAGGTGCATCCGCGAATAGCCCACACCTGCTGCCCATGCATACGTTGGCACCACCACATACCAGCGAGGCCAAGCAATGCTCACAGAGGTGGCTAACGAAAATGCAGCCGATGTATGCCCTGATGGAAACGAATAACTACCACCCGAGGATTGCTTTTCGATGTCGGGATAGGTGACGAAAGGGCGAGGGCGCTGCACACTGTACTTTAATGCAGTGGACACAAAGGCCGAAACAATAAGCGATTCGCCAATGTACAAGCCTCGCTTACACAATGCACTATCGTGAGCTATGCAACCAGCTGCAAACGAAACAATGGGAACAGCAATAACAACGGGATTTACACTGTTGGAAATAAAATTAAACGAAGGGTCGAGCGATTTATCTCTATTCAGATTGATGCTTCGCAACAGGCTGATGTCAGCGTTTTGAGCATACAAAGGAGAGAAACAAAAACTTAGGTAGAACAAAAAATGAATAATTAGTTTCATCAACTGTGTTTTTTTTGAAACTAAAAACCAAGATTAGTTTGCCTTCTCCAATTTATAATCTTTGTACTTGAGGATGTGAACAAACTTGTTCTCAAATCCGCTATCAGAAGGGAATTGCTTAAAATCGTAATCGGCCTCAATGCCATGAAACTTGTGTTCGGAAATGGTTTTCAAGAAACCAGTTCCATTCTTTTGCAATTCAGAAATGAAATAATAAGCAATGTCGAAGCCCTGATACACGTACATTTCGGGTTCGGTTTTGTAAGTAGTGCGATATTTATTGATGAACGAAACGGTAGCAGGATTGGAATAATCGATAAAGGTATTAGCCGCAATGTGCAAGGATAAATCGTTGAGGTATTCGAAATCGAGATTGTCGTAAGACGTCCAATTTTGCAGGCCGAAGAGCACAATCTTGAACTTATCGCGTTTGCCTCGCAATCCACGTATGAACTCGGTTACATAGGGTTGGTTGGTAGATGGCAATACCACCACATTGGTTTTATTACTACTCAACATCGCCTCTACTCCAGTCAAACCTTTAGCCAGTTTCACCGAATCGTTGGCCGATAAACCAGCAGCTTGCAAGCGAGTGTTGGCAGTGTTTTTGAAAGCATTAAAGAATGAAGATTCGCGGGTGTTGCTATTGTCAACAAGGATGATGTTTTGTTTTCCAAACGAATCGACAACGTAATGCGCCATTTGCTCCACCTGAAGTGTGGTGGAAGGAATGACTTTGCAAACAAAAGGATTGTTGAACAAAATTTTGTTGATTTGAATAAAAGGAGAAACGATGGGAATATTGTTTTCTTTCGCAAACTTTGAAACAGGAATAAAGCCCGAACCATACAAGGGGCCAATCATCAAATCCATTTTGGTTAACTCTGGCTTTTTGAGCAAGTTCACCACGTTTGCCGAATCTTTATCATCTATATCGTAAACATAAATCTTAGCATTGAGCTTTTGTTTTTTGAGCGAATCGATAGCTATCATAGCTCCTTCGAAGAAGGACAAAGCCACATTCGATTTGTTCGAAAGTTGTTCTTCGCCACTCAATAGTTTATCAATGTCAATGGCATTGGCTTCGTCAGCATGAAACGGCAAGAAGAAAGCAATATTGTATTCCGATTTTATTTTTGATTTGTAGATGGAAGGAACAATGGTATCCTTTTTTACTTCCTTTGGTTTTTCTTCAGCAGTCTGCACTTTACCAGTGGTTACTTCTTCCTGCTTTACGCCTTTTTCCTTTTTCTCTTTCTTCTCTTTTCTATCAGCCGGAGTTTTTTCTTCTTTTGTTGCTTTTACTTCTTTCGTAGTTTTTTCTTTTACTGCTACTTCCTTCTCTTTGGGAGGTGTTTCCTTTTTACTTTTTTCTACAGGTATCTTGAGTGTCTGCCCTATTTTTATACCATCGGTGATGTCAGGGTTGGCAGCTTTTATTTTTTCTTCGGTCACTTTGTATTGTTTCGAAATGGAATATAAAGTTTGTCCTTTTTCGACTTTATGAAAACTGTATTTGGATGAATCGATGCTTGGTGTTTCTTTGGCATGGCTTGCTTCTTCGCGTGGTTTCGATTTATCAAAAGGAATTTTCAATACTTGTCCGGGCTTAATGCCATCAATGGCTTCGGGGTTTTCGATTACTAAATCGTTTACCGAACGACCATATATTTTTGCAATGGCAAACAAGGTTTGACCTTTTTCTACCGTATGTAAATAATATTTAACACCTGCTACCACGGTGGTTTTAGATGACTTTCCATCCGACTCGGCTTTCTTTTGAGCAAACGAAGGGGACGCAATCAAAAACACCAGCGCGATGATGGATAAAAACTTTAAACGGAAACGAGAAAAAAAGGTTGTTGTATGATTCATAGATGTGATACCTGCCAATATTATTCCCATTCGATGGTTGCTGGTGGTTTGGAGCTAATGTCGTAAACCACACGATTGATACCTTTCACTTTGTTGATGATTTCGTTCGATACCTTACCTAAAAATTCGTAAGGCAGATGACACCAATCGGCTGTCATGCCATCGGTGCTAGAAACGGCACGCAAGGCGACAGCATTTTCGTAAGTTCGTTCGTCACCCATCACACCAACAGATTGTACTGGGAGAAAGATGGCACCTGCTTGCCAAACATCTTTATAAAGGCCCGATTCTTTGAGGTTGTTGATGAATATGGCATCTACTTCTTGCAATATTCTCACTTTCTCGGGAGTGATGTCGCCAAGGATGCGGATGGCCAAACCTGGTCCAGGGAAAGGATGGCGATTGAGAATGGCATCATCGATGTTTAATGTTTTGCCTACTCTTCGTACTTCGTCTTTGAATAATGTTTTAAGAGGTTCTACTACTTTTAATTTCATGTAATCGGGTAAGCCGCCTACGTTGTGATGCGATTTGATAGTGGCTGAAGGGCCTTTTACGGATATGGATTCAATCACATCGGGATAGATGGTGCCTTGTGCTAACCATTTTACATCTTCTATTTGTTTCGACTCGAGGTCGAACACATCAATAAATACTTTTCCGATGGCTTTGCGTTTTTTCTCTGGGTCGGTAACACCATCAAGGGCGGAATAAAAAAGGTCTTTGGCATTTACTCCTTTTACGTTGAGTCCCATGTGTTGATAGGAATCTAAAACAGATTGGAATTCGTTTTTGCGAAGCAAACCATTGTCGACAAATATGCAATAGAGGTTTTTGCCAATGGCTTTGTGCAAAAGCACTGCTGCTACTGACGAATCGACTCCTCCGCTTAAACCTAATACTACTTTATCGTTTCCGAGTTGTTGTTTTAATTCGGCAACGGTGGTTTCTACAAACGAGTCGGGAGTCCACTGTTGGTGGCAACCGCAGATGCCTACCACAAAATTTTTGAGTAAGGTGCTGCCTTCGGTGCTATGATACACTTCGGGGTGAAATTGGATACCAAAGGTAGATTCGCCTTGAATTTGATAGCCTGCGAACTTTACATCTTTGGTGGATGATATGATGTTGAAGTTATCAGGAATACGGGTGATGGTGTCGGCATGACTCATCCAAACCTGAGAATGGTTGCTGATGGAATGAAACAGCGGATTGGTGGCATCGACAAAAGAAAGGTTGGCACGGCCATATTCGCGGTGTTCGGAAGCTTGCACTTCGCCACCAAAGGTGTGGGCCATGAGCTGAGCACCGTAGCAAACTCCGAGCAAAGGCAGCTTTCCTTTGAAAGCTGACAAATCGGGGTTGGGAGCTTGAGCATTGCGAACCGAAAAAGGGCTGCCGGAGAGGATGACTCCTTTGATATCGGGTGTTATTTCGGGAATTTTAGTGTAAGGATGTATTTCACAATATACATTTAGTTCGCGAACTCTGCGTGCAATTAACTGAGTGTATTGAGAACCAAAATCGAGGATTAAAATCGTTTCGTGCATGGGGCAAAGATAGTAATTTGGAAGTGATAGAGGGATGAAATATTTAGGAATTGTTGAACCAAGATGGGGGAATGAGGAAGGTGGGGAAGGTTGAAAAGTAACAGATTGACAGGAATGTTTGCCAAAATGGCATAAAATGGGGAGCTAAATGGTCCACAATGAACGCAAAGAGGTCCACAATGAGAGCAAAGAGGTCCACAATGAACGCAAAGAGGTGCACAATGGACGCAAAGAGGTGCACAATGGACGCAAGATGGTGCACAATGAACGCAAAGAGGTCCACAATGGACGCAAAGAGGTCCACAATGAACGCAAGATGGTGCACAATGGACGCAAAATGGTGCACAATGGGGCCTCTTCCTTTAATCCCCTCTCCGCAAGAGAGGGGGAGAAATGTGACGGTTGGGGTATGACCTCACCCTCGGCCCCTCTCCGAAGGAGAGGGGTGACGGAGTGGGTTGGGGCATTTTTAAGAGTATAGTTAAAGGTTATTAGAAGTGATGCGCTTAATAAATGCACCCGATTGAACTGGAAATCCTTTTTCTTTGACCTTTTCGGGCAAAGAAAAAGATT
>JBAXQU010000048.1:0-24932 GCA_037131555.1 Bacteroidota bacterium | reverse complement strand
GACAGCAAGTGGATCATCATCCCATGTATCTGGCTATAGTGCAGGAACAGGAGCATCAATCACACAAAGTTTGGTAAACAACTCAACAGCAATAGAGACTGTAACTTATACTGTAATACCAAGCGTTGGTGGCTGTAATGGCAGTATCTATACCGTGTTGGAAACTGTAAATCCAGTTCCAGTGGCAACGTCAAGTGGCAATCAAAGTTTCTGTCAGAGTGGTACTACAAGTATTACTTTATCAGCAAGTACGTCAGCTGCCATAACTGATTACAGTTGGACCGCAGGCGGATCATCAGCAAACGTAACTGGTTACAGTAACGGTATCGGAGCATCAATAGCACAGACATTGACCAATACAGGAGCATCAATAGAAACGGTAACGTATACAGTAACGCCAAGTGTGGCAGGCTGCAACGGAAATACGTTTACAGTAACAGTAACTTTAACGCCAATTCCAAATGCCACATCTAGCGGCAATCAGAATTTCTGTCATACGGGCACCACAGCGATATCATTAACATCTGCCACAGATCCTTTAACAGTATATCATTGGACAGCGAGCGGATCATCATCTCACGTATCTGGCTATAGTGCAGGAACAGGAGTAAGCATCGCACAGAGTTTGGTTAACAATTCAACGGGCATAGAGATTGTAACCTATATAGTAACACCAAGTGTAGGTAGCTGTATTGGTAGTACATTTACAGTCTTAGAAACAGTGAATCCAATCCCAGTAGCAAGTGCCGCAACAGGTATTATTATCTGTGATGGTTCATCAGCGAACTTATCATTGAACACGAACGTATCAGCAGGAACAGGAACCAGCTTCAACTGGACCTCATCAGTGACCTATGGAACCGTAGCAGGTAATACAGATTGTTCAAGCAACTGTGGTAATGTGATAGCCGACTTATTAGCCAATACGAGCAATGTACATGGCGATGTAACGTATGTAATCACACCAACAGCAAATGGATGTACCGGAAATAGCATCACCTCAGTAGTAACTGTAGGAGCGTTACCAGCAACACCAGGAGCAATAACAGGCCCAGCAGTAGTTTGTAGCATGACCTCAGCGATTTATTCAATCGCAGCAGTTCCAGAAGCAACGAATTATGTATGGACAGTACCAAGCCCGATGACCATTACATCAGGAACAGGAACAACAAGCATCCATGTAACCGTACCAGCAGGAACCGTATTGGGTAATATAACAGTAAGAGCACAAAACAGCTGTGGTTATAGCTTAGGCACCACCAGTTTAGCAATTACTAAAAAACCAGGTACACCAGGCGCAATATCAGGCCCAACATCATTGTGTGGCATGACCACAGCGAACTATTCGATAGCACCAGTGTTTGGAGTAGCAGCAACCAATGGTTATAGCTGGACCTTGCCGACAGGTATCACCATAGCAAGTGGAAGCGGAACCAATAGCATCAATGTGAACATAGCAACAACCTTTGTAGCAGGTAATGTAACCGTAGCAGCAGTAAATGCATGCGGAAATATACCAGGCACATCAATGGCAGTATATGGAAAAGCACCAGCAGCATCAACTGCTATAGCAGGATTAACAAGTGTATGCGGAGCAACTACCATTACTTATACAGCCGCAGCGATAGTAGGCGCAACTAGTTATGCATGGACCTTGCCAGCAGGCTTTACACAAGTATCAGCAAGTGGCTCAAGTATAACTGTGTTGAATACAGGAGTAGCAGCAGGAAGCAGTATATCTGTAAAAGGAGTGAATGTATGCGGAATAGGAGCAATAAAAACATTAGCCCTTTCAATTGCAACAGGCACACCAGGAGTAATTACAGGACCTACGGTAACGTGTGGAATGAGCTCAGCGGCATATTCAGTAGCACCAGTAGCAGGAGCAACATCGTACAATTGGACCTTACCAGCAGGTGCTAGTATATCAGCAGGATTAGGAACCAATAGTATAGTAGCTTCGTTCACATCCGGTATAGCAGGAACTGTGAGTGTAATGGCAAATAATGGCTGTTCAAACAGTGTGGCCAGAACACTTGCGGTAAGCAAAGTGCCAGCAACACCAGGAGCTATAACAGGTCCAACAGTAATCTGTGGATTAGGTACAGCAGCGTATTCGATAGCACCAGTAACAGGAGCAACGAATTACTTATGGGTTGCACCAGCAGGAGTGAGTATCGCTTCGGGTCAAGGAACAACGTCCATTGTAGTGAATGTTGCGACAACAGCATTTGCATCAGGATTAATAAGAGTGTATGCACAAACCACATGTGGTAATAGCGTATATTCTGGATTAACATTCGGAGCATGTGCAAGTCCAACAGAAATGAATATAGCAGTTGAAGACAAAGACAATATGTTCTCTACCTTGTATCCAAATCCAACAGCTAATGAATTCAATATTGATGTAACCACATCGGTTGATAGAGCAGTAGTGGTGGAAGTATACGATGTGTTGGGCAATGTAGTGAAACACGAGTTACACCAATTGGTAAGTGGAACAAGTACAATGAAAACCAATATTGAGGAATACAAAAACGGAATTTATTTCGTGAGGGTATTGGATGTTGATAACAATGTGCTGTACACACAACGAGTGGTGAAACAGTAAAACTAACTTTAACAGTTGGTTAAATAACTAAAAGCGCCCCGCATTTATGCGGGGCGCTTTTTTTTGCAATATTCTAAGCGTTGAAAAATAATCAGGATTAAAAATTAAAGAATTAAGGCTAATTTGTACTTTTGAATTCATTAAAAATATAATAAATGAAAACATTAAAAAAAATTGGCAAATGGATATTTATCATCTTGGTGATAGTTAATCTTGCAATACTATTCTCTGGTAAAACGTATATTTATAAGGGATTATCAAATACTTATTTTAAGGGGCGTTCAGGGCCTAGTATTGATGAGTATAAAATATTCGAAAGTAGAGAAGTGAATTCTGGGATTCCAAAAGAATGGTACATTTCAAAAGTTGCGAACCATAAAAAAATACCACAAGAGACAGAGGAAAAATTTAGAGACTTAGAAACAATTGCTTATCTAATAATAAAAGACGACTCAATTGTTCATGAACAATATTGGGATGGATACAATGAAAACTCTGTCACGAATTCGTTCTCCATGGCAAAATCATTTGTAAGTATTTTAATTGGAGTTGCGATTGATGAAGGAAAGATAAAAAATGTAGATGAACCCATTGCTGATTTTTTACCTGAATTTAAACAATCGAAACTGACAATAAAACACTTGCTTACGATGAGTTCGGGTATTAATTTTGATGAAGATTATATTAACCCACTCGCATATCCTGCCGCAGCATACTACGGAAGTGATATAAGAAAACTAACATCTAAATATAAACCAACTGAAGAACCTGGAAAGGTATTTAAATACTTAAGTGGAAACTCCGAATTACTTGCTATGATATTGGAAAAAGCAACAGGAAAAAAATTGGCGAACTACATGTCTGAAAAAATTTGGCAGCCTATAGGCGCAAAGAACAAGGCTTTCTGGAGCCTAGATCATGCAGATGGAATGGAGAAGGCTTATTGTTGCTTTAATTCGAATGCAAGAGACTTCGCTAAACTAGGAAAACTCTATCTCGATTCAGGAAAATTCGATGGAAAACAACTAGTATCCACTGATTATGTTTTGAACTCTATAAAGCCTGCTGATTTAGTGGATGAGGAAATGAAAAAAAATGATAAATATGGTTATGCTTGGTGGTTATTACCCAATTACAATGGTCATAACATTTTCTACGCTCGAGGTATTCTTGGTCAGTACATTATTTGTATTCCCGACAAAAAGATGATTGTGGTGAGGTTAGGCAGGAAGCGTGAGAAGAAAAAGAGTAATGACCATCCTACGGATTTGTATTATTACATTGATGCTGCGCTTGACATGTATGGAAAATAGTGTTTATGCGTTAATAAAAATAGTAAATTTGCATTCCTTAATCCCAAATATGAATTTACTATGAGCGATTCAATAAAACACGAATGTGGAATAGCTATTATTCGTTTATTAAAACCGCTTGATTATTACATAAAAAAATACGGTACTCCATTATACGGCATCAATAAATTGTATCTGTTGATGGAAAAGCAACACAACCGTGGACAAGATGGTGCAGGGGTAGCCAACATTAAGTTTGATGTGGAACCCGGCACTCCTTACATTAGCAGAAATAGAGCAGTAGGCAGCGGTGCGATAAAAGAAATATTTGCTAAAGTCAATCTTAGATTTGAAGAAGTAAACAAGTCGAACCCTGAGAAATTAAATGATGCTGAATGGTTGAAGAAAAATCTAGCCTATACAGGAGAGTTGTTTCTTGGGCATTTGCGTTATGGAACTTTTGGCGGAAATGATATTGAAAATTGTCACCCGTTTTTGCGTCAAAATAATTGGATGACTCGTAATCTTGTGGTTGCGGGTAACTTTAATCTGACAAATGTTGACGAATTGTTTGATCAACTAGTAGAGCTTGGGCAACATCCTAAAGAGAAGACAGACACGGTGACCGTAATGGAAAAAATTGGTCATTTTCTTGACAACGAAAATGAAAGATTGTTTAAACAATTTAAAAAGGATGGAATTTCGAAAGACGAGATTTCAGGACTGATTGCCAAGCATATTGATGTGCACCGAATATTAAAAGCAGCAAGTAAGAAGTGGGATGGAGGTTATACCATGGCTGGATTATTAGGTCATGGCGATGCGTTTGTATTGCGCGACCCGAATGGTATTCGTCCCGCATTTTATTATTCTGATGATGAAGTGGTAGTAGTAACTTCAGAACGTCCAGTAATACAAACCACCTTCAATGTGCCAATTCACACAATCAAAGAATTAACTCCGGGGCATGCTTTGATCATAAAAAAGGATGGTAGTTTTTCAGAACAAGAAGTGATTGCTCCACTTAAAAAAACTCCTTGTTCGTTCGAACGTATTTATTTTTCTCGCGGAAGCGATGCTGATATCTATAAAGAACGTCAACAATTAGGTAGTCAATTGTGTCCTGCAGTTTTAAAGGCTGTTGATTATGATTTGAAAGACACCGTATTTTCATACATACCCAATACTGCTGAAGTGGCCTTTGGTGGTTTGATTGAGGGCTTACACCATTACTCAAACACTATCAAAAGACATAAAATACTTGAAATGGGATTGTTTGTGCGTGACCCTGAATTGAGTGAAATCCTTTCTTTTCGTCCCCGAGTACATAAAATTGCCATAAAGGACGCAAAGCTGCGAACCTTTATTACCAATGATTCGCATCGTGATGAAATGGTCGCTCACGTATACGATACTACATACGGAGTGATTAATGAAGGAGTGGATAGCCTTGTTATTATGGACGATTCTATTGTACGAGGAACGACTCTAAAACAGAGCATCTTGAAAATTCTTGACCGACTTGGGCCTAAAAAAATTGTGGTGGTGTCATCTGCTCCTCAAATACGCTACCCCGATTGTTATGGAATAGATATGGCTAAATTGGGCGATTTTATTGCCTTTCAAGCAGCTGTTCAGTTGTTGAAAGATAATAATCAAAGTGATTTGTTGAATAAAGTATATGAGAAAGCGAAAGCACAAGAACATCTTCCAAAAGAAAAAATTGTGAATCCTATTAAAGAAATTTATGCTCCATTCACACCTGAAGAAATTTCGAATAAGATTGCAGAATTGCTAACACCAGAAGGCATGAATGCTGAAGTAGAAATAATTTATCAATCGATAGAAGGCTTACATAATGCTTGCCCTAATCATAAAGGAGATTGGTACTTTACAGGAAAATACCCTACTCCAGGAGGCAATAAAGTGGCCAACAAATCGTTTCTGAATTACATAGAAGGTAAGAATGTTAGAGCTTATTAATGTTACGTGTTGTTATTAAAATAATATAAATGAAAAAATATTTTGTAATTATTATTGCCTTTGTTTTTTGCATAACTGCATTAACCAGTAGGGCTCAGTTGGCGAATGGAAGCATTGCTCCTGATTTTAATTTTACCGACATTGCTGGAAATTCACAACATTTATATACGTATCTTGATTCGGGAAGGACTGTGTTCATCAATGTTTCGGCAGCATGGAGTTCTTCTTCGTGGAATTATCACCATACAAAATATATGGATAGTTTGTATAATCAGCATGGGGTGGGTGTTGCGCGCAACCTCAAGGTTTTGTTTATTGAAGGAGAATTGACTAACGACTCAATACAACTTTATGGTGTGAGCACGAATAGCACACCTTCTGGGTTTTCGACAGGAAATTTCACCCTCAATGTACCTTATCCTATTATTGATTTAAAAACATCTACTCCTGGAGCCACTAATTTTATGGGTGTTTCGGGATATAATATTCATTCGTTTCCCACCATCATGATGATATGTCCTGATAGAAGAGTGACGATAGTTGGCCAAGAAACCACTGCAGGATTGTATGCATCGCGAGCCAATTGCGATACTGCTTCAGTAGCTACTGATGCCGAACTGTTCACATCTTCCACAGCGAACAATGCACTTGCTAGTTGTGACAGTGTGACACCAACTTTCAGAATAGCAAACATTGGTACAGCTCCGTTAACACAGGCCAACATTACAATCAAAGTGGATGGTGTGGTGCAAACGAATTTTGTATGGAATGGATCACTCTCGACCTATCAAAGTGCAGTGATCCCTGGCCATAAAGTAACTGCAGCCATTGGAGGTCGTCATGTGGTGACAGCTTATGTTACTAACCCCAACGGTGTTGCTGACCCTACAATAGCCAATGATAGTGCGATTACAAGTTTTGTTCAGTACCCATCAGTTGGAGGAGCTGTCATCAATCAAGATTTCGAAACCAATGGAATGCCTAGTGATTGGGTGATTAACAATGGAGGTGACACTTATACTTGGGAAAACACTACGGATGGATATAGTTCGAGTGCAGCCACAAGGCTTCGATGCTATTACATACCTGCTGGCGATGTAGACATGTTTACACTATATCCAATGTCTTTTGTTGGGCTTACCTCACCAGGCCTCACGTTCGACTTGGCTTATGCTACATTTCAGGTAACAGATATGGATAGGTTGGAAGTGCAGACGTCAACAGATTGTGGGCTTACTTGGACCACTCATTACTATAAAACAGGCGATTCGTTGGCCACGCATGCCCCTGTGATGTCGGAATTTGCTCCAACATCTCCGTATCATTGGCGCAAGGAGCTTGTTTTGCTTCACAATTGTGCCGATTCGGCAAATGTTTCGGTTCGTTTTAAAGCCACTTCGGGTTATGGAAACGATATTTTTATTGATAATATCAACGTGACTGAAAGTGCTAATGTGATGGAGGTTTCGAATAATGTTAAATTTAATGTTTATCCGAACCCTGCATCTACCAATGCAACCATCAATTATCAGCTTGCTCAAAATTCGAAACTCTATATTAATGTAACCACCATATATGGGGAGGAAGTGAAAACACTCGAGTTGGCGAACAAAATGGCCGGAAACCACTATGAACAAATTGACACGGAGGCTTTAGCAAATGGTGTTTATTTTATTGCCATACATACTGATGAAGGAACTACCTGCAAAAAGTTGGTGATTAATAGGTAGTAGTAATTCGATTTCTTTCACTAACAATTTTGAACTCGATACATTAGGAAGCCAACAACCTAAAAAACCATAAAAATTGAATCGAAGGGTTTGATTAACTCAAAATTTCCGTGAAACATTCTGTTTTTTGTTAAATTAAACAATGTTCCACGAGGTTGTGGGTATATGCAATGGCTGCTGTACAGCGTACACGAGGTAGTAGGTATAGTCAATGGCTGCTGTACAGCGTACAGCTCACCCTGCATCCTTACAAGGTCATCTGTACAGCGTACAGCTCACCCTGCATCCTTACAAGGTCATCTGTACAGCGTACAGCTCACCCTGCATCCTTACAAGGTCATCTGTACAGCGTACAGCTCACCCTGCATCCTTACAAGGTAGTCTGTACAGTGTACAGCTCACCCTGCATCCTTGCAAGGTCATCTGTACAGCGTACAGCTCACCCTGCACGTTTACAAGATGGTTGTCGGTATCCTTTTCACCTAAAAATTACTACGATTTAGATTTTTATACTTACCTTCGGCTTGCGAATTAATATTAAACATTCATTAACCACTAAAAAACAATTCCTATGAAAAAATTACTACGAATGATTGTAGCATGTATGCTACTCTTTACCGCTTCTACTAGCAAGGCACAAGTAGCTGATGGAACAATTGCTCCTGATTTTACTTTTACCGACATTGCAGGAAACACTCAGCATTTATATGCTTTGTTAGATTCTGGATTCACTACTTATATTGATGTTTCGGCTGCTTGGTGTGGTCCTTGTTGGGCTTATCACACTTCGGGAGCGCTCGAAAGTTTGTACAATACCTACGGACCGCATGGAACCAACGAGGTTCGTGTGATGTTCGTAGAAGGCGAATTGTCAAACACCATCAATCAATTGAATGGTATCTATCAAGCTCCGGGCAGTTATGCAGGTTCTACACAAGGCGATTGGGTAACAGGCACTCCATATCCAATGATTGATTTATCAAGTTCTACACCGGGTGCATCTACTTTTTTGAGTACCACAGGATATAAAATAACTTACTTTCCAACCGTATACATGATATGTCCTGATCGCACCATTACCTTGGTAGGTCAAGCTACTACTTCGCAACTATACGCTTACAAAGCAGGATGTAGCATATCAATAGGTGCTAATGATGCACAAATGATGACGGCTGCAACGTTGAATAGCGCGAATGCCAATTTGCAATCGTGCGATAGTGTGTCGCCAACATTCCGTCTTGGAAACCTTGGAACAACTAATCTAACATCGGCCACCATTACCTATAATGTAGATGGCACTCAACAAAAAGTGTTGAACTGGACAGGTTCTATTCCTCCTTATAATAATGTATTGATAAACAATGTGAGACTGGGTGGAGCGAGTTCTGGAACTCATACGATTGCAGCAATTGTATCGAATCCGAATGGTAATACCGACCCAACACCTGCTAACAATAATACTGCTGCATCATTCCTGAAATTGTCAAATATAGTAGGGCCATTAATCTCTGAAACGTTTGAAGCAAATGGAATTCCAAGCAATTGGGCAATCTACAATGGTGGCGACCCAGGCACATGGTCAACGGCTAATACGGGCTATAATTCGGCCAAGTGTGCTAAGTTGGACTGTTACAATTATCCAGCAGGAGACATCGATTATTTTGCATTCGACCTCATGTCATTTGCTGGATCAAGTACAGTTCAATTGACTTTTGATGTATCGTATGCTCAAGCAAGCGCTACATTAAACGATAAACTCGAAGTGGATGTTTCAACCAATTGCGGAACTTCTTGGTTGCCTCGTTATGCTCATGCAGGTTCGTCATTATCAACTAATGGTACCACTTATTTCCCTTCGGGATATACACCATCTCAGGCGTCACAGTGGCGTCACGAAACAGTTGCTTTGAATACTTATGCAGGCAATTCGTCTGTTTTGGTTCGTTTCAAAGGAACTTCGGCACAAGGGAATGCTATTTATGTTGATAATATCAATTTTAGTTTGAGTAGTGGAGTGGAAGAATTAACAGACATTTCCGATTTGCAAATTTATCCTAACCCTGCAACAAGCAGTGCAACCGTTGCATTTGGTATGTCGAAACAAAGTCCAGTTACAATTTCAGTAATCAATCAACTTGGGCAAGAAATGATAAAAGCCGACTTAGGAAACATGTCGATTGGCGCACAGACCTATGACTTGAATACCGAAAATTTGAATGCTGGTTTGTATTTCTTAATCATCAAATCGGATAACAATAGTTCAGTGACTCAAAAAATCACTATCGTTAAATAGTTGCAATTCGATTTACAATAGCTTCGACAACTCAATAAACAATATATATTCGAAGTGTTTTAATTTCAAACCTGCTCTTTCAAAAGAGCAGGTTTGTTTTTTTATAAGTTGATTGGAATATGTTTTAGAATGGTTGACGTGAAATATTAAAACGAATACTTCATTCCTATGTTGATTTTATAACTAGCAGGATACAATTTTAATTCATCTTCTTTTTTGTAAATAGATTGCAACCATCGTGAATATTCAGGTTGCAGCGTGATGAACCAAAGCTCTTTCACTTTGTATGCAAGTTCAAGTTTAATACTTCCTGACAAAGTAGTTGTATTAAAATTAGTCGACTTCAGATAATCAATCTGCTCACCAGTGTTTGAGTCCAACCATGTAGAACTACCTTTTAATAAATAATTGATTCCTAATCCAACGGTAGGAGCAATCGTCCATTTGTCGCCAATGTTAAATTGGTATCCCAATGAAATGGGGATACTCATGAATTGATACGAGTTCTGTACATGAGCATTCTTGATGACAGTGGTTCGAACTGTATCAATAAAAGTAAAGGTATTATTCATTGAATCAGTGTAAATAGAATCTTGTAATGTTGTTTGCAACATCGATTTCGAGTAATTATATTTTTCTCCATATTGACTAATGCGGATGCCAACGCTCACCAACAAGTGGCTTTTAATGGTCAATCCAGCTTCAATACCAGCATCATAACTTATGATTGATTTCTCTGCTTCATTACGATTTGCCGCTCCTGTATTATTTCCTGTGGTTAAATTTCTAGTAGTAAATGACGGCCCACCATTAACTGCGAGGTATATACCTGATTTTTTAGAAGGTTTCGGATTTTCGTCTGCCTTGGCCAATACACTTGGAGCAAGTTTTATTGAATCATTCGTTTTGTTTTTAACAAGATTTTCTGTAGAATCCTTTTTGATATCCTTGTTTTCATTAACCAAAGACGATTTTTCTTCTACATCTATTTTGTTTTTTGCTTCAATTAAATTAGTGGCTGAATTTGTCGATTTGTCAATTGAACCTTGCGATTGCAAAATGTCATTATCATTAGCTTTTATTGGGTCAATACTTTCAAATGTACTTTTTGTAGAATTCTCTTTTTTGTCAATCAGGGTCAATTCACTTTTGTTTGTATGAGGTGTTGTTTCGCTTGCATTAGCTATATTTTCATGCTTATCCAAACTCTTTTTAGTGATAACCGCTTCCGATAAACTAGCGTGCTTCTTGTTTTCAATCAGATTCAAATTCTTTGTATCGGAGCTCGGTTTCAATGCAGTTGATTTAGAACTTTCATGCATTTTGTTTTGCTTTGTTTCTATTCTCTCGACATTATTTTCGTGTGAAGAAGAGTTGTTATCAATCGTGTTTGGTTTGCCTCCTATTTCGGTTACGTTAATTTTGCCAGAACTTATTTTTTGATCTTTTATGCTTTTCTGTTCATTTTTTAAGAGAACTTCGTTGCCCGATTTGTCAATTAATACGAAGTCATTTTTTTTCTCTTTTCCGTTTTCCTGTTTCGTATTCAGCTCCTTATTAATGAAAACAAATAATGTCAATACCACGCCTGTTACCAAAACCAAGTATAATTTCCAGTTTGCAAAACCTAAATTCTTTTTTGACGCGTCAAGCGCAATCTCTTCTTTTATTGAGGCCAATACCTTATCCGATACAGGCAATTGAAAATCTTTCAACTGCTTCCGGTACATTTCGTCAAACCTCTTATCCTTATCTTCCATTTGAAACTAGTTTTTGTTTTTCCAATAGTTTTTTTAAATACTCTCTAGCTTTCGAAAGCTGAGATTTTGATGTTCCTTCCGATATCTTTAATGTGCCGGCTATCTCTTTATGCGAAAATCCATCCACAACATACATGTTGAATACTAAACGGTATCCTTCCGGCAACATCGCAATGGAGTCAACCAATTCTTCCATTGTATAGTTAGTTTCTTCCTCAAATGGTTCTTCATCCAAATCACTTTCCATTAAATATCCTAAATCCGAAAAGTGTTCTGATTGTTTTTTTTGTTGGTTATAATAATTGATTGCCAAATTTACTACCACACGCCTCAGCCATCCTTCAAAGGTGCCAGAGGTGTCGAAATTTTGTAAATTCTTAAACACTTTCACAAATGCCTCCTGCAATATATCCTCAGCTACCATTCTATCTTCCACATAACGATATGCCACCCCCTTCATTCTCGATGCATACTTGTAGTATAGCTTTTCAAATGCTATGGAATCATTACGTTTGCAGTTTTCAATAAGCAACCAATCCTCATTCATACAACTAAACTAACTAAAAATATTCATCCATCTTATTACTAAACACGTTTTTTGTAAAAGGTTGCCTGAAAATTTATAATTTTACGAAATATTATTTTTTTGTTTTCTCAGGCAACCTTTTTTGAAAATCGAGTTATCTATTAAAACAATCATTAATTATTAACTTTTTAAAATTAAAAAAATGAAAAAGAAACTTACAATTTTGGTAATTGCTTTATTAAGCATTAACCTATTACAGGCGCAATGCGTGGCTGTATTCTCTTCCTCTGTTAGCCCGGCCAATGATGGAGTAGTTAGTTTTACTCCAACTTTCCCGTCTAACACGTATTCTTATTTTTGGAGTTTTGGTGATGGCTCTAGTGGCTTTCAACAAAATGCAACACATACCTATAATACAGGTACATTTACAGTATGTCTCACTATTACTGATTCAATAAATAGCTTCACATGTACTTTGTGTGATACCATTAATGTCGTAAATAACGCTACACCAACTTGCGGTGCAGCGTTTCAAGTATATCTTGATTCAGCAGGTGTTGCTCAATTTCTTGATTATTCAACAGGAGCCAACTTAACTTATGTATGGAATTTCGGTGATAATTCTGTCGGAACAACTGCAGGCAATTGTTCTCATAATTATAATTCACCAGGATTATATTATGTTTGTTTAACTGTCTCTAATTCTTCCACTGGTTGTTCAGACAATTTCTGCGATTCTCTTTACATACCTTATACATCATCATGCACAGCGTCTATGAGTTTTATTGTAGATTCTACAGGTACTGGTGTTTCATACTCTTCTACGGTTTCAGGTTCAGCTGATACTTATTTTTGGAGTTTCGGTGATGGAACATTTGGTTATACTGCAAATCCTTATCACTTATACGCTAACATAGGTACATACAACGTTTGTTTAACTGCCTCGTCAAGCACCGACTCTACATGTTCATACACTACTTGTCAAACAGTTTCTATTTCAAATCCTACATCAGGTTGTAATGCAAATTTCATCATCATTCAAGATTCGTTGAATCTTTATAACTATTGGGTGTTTAATTATGCTAGTGGAAATGGAAGTGCTATTACTTCTTATTTATGGGACTTTGGTGATGGAACCTCATCCACTTCTGCGTATCCTCAACACACTTATACAGGTACCGGTCCTTATTACATTTGCTTAACAATTGTTTCTGGTAATTTGATGACATGTACTGCTACCTATTGCGATTCTATTTATCCAGGTTTAGCACCTACTCAAAATACTACTATTACTGTTTTGAATCCTTTAACTGTAGGAGTGCAAAATTCAAACTCAATAGTTGAATCACTAGAGAATTATCCCAACCCATTCACAAATTCAACGGTTGTTTCTTATTCTATTAAACAAAATTCAAACATAGAATTGTCGGTTCTTGATTTGTTGGGAAATAAAGTGGCTACACTTGAGAACGGATTGAAATCATCGGGTAATTATAGAACAACTTTTGACGCTTCATCTATTTCTGCTGGCATTTATATATTGCAATTAAAAACGGATGGTAAGCTTACTACCAAGAAACTAGTCGTTGAAAAATAATTCATGATTGGTTCACGAAAAAGCGTTCAGTTGAATTACTGAACGCTTTTTTTATTTAGTCCATGTTAATTGACTTGCTCTTAGTCAAGCTTGACAATGCAAAAGTCTTCTGTATTTGATACTAATTCCTTCTCAATCTTTATGTTAATCCTTTTTTATAAACATCCAACGCTCTTAGTCGAGCGAACGCATGTTCAACGATAGGTTTTGGATAACTTAGTTCATTCAGATCAAGAACCCATTTATGAATGTACTTTAGTTCGGAATCAAATCTTTTGGTTTGTTCATACGGATTAAATATCCTGAAGTAGGGTGCAGCATCACAACCCGAGCTTGAAGCCCATTGCCAGCCACCGTTATTTGCTGACAAATCGTAATCGATTAACTTAGATGCAAAATAAGCTTCTCCCCAACGCCAATCGATTAATAGATGTTTAACTAAGAAGCTTGCAACAATCATTCGAACTCTATTGTGCATAAAACCTGTAGTGTTTAGTTCTCGCATTCCTGCGTCTACTATTGGATATCCTGTTTCTCCTTTACACCATTTTTCAAAGTCATTCTCATTATTAATCCATTTAATTGAATCGTATTTCTTCTTAAAAGAGCCTTTCTCCACATGAGGAAAATTAAATAATATCATCATGTAGAACTCTCGCCATATTAATTCGTTCAGCCAGGTATTATTTAATTCCAAAGCCTTTTTTACAAGTTCTCGAATACTTACCGTTCCATATCTTAGATGAGCACTAAGCCTACTTGTTCCTTTAATAGAAGGGAAGTTACGTGTGTTTTCATAATGCATAATGATTTTCTCATCTATTTCGGGGAAACTTAAATTGGTATTCGTGTAGTCATTGCCAATGTATTTGGACTGATTATTCGATTTGTATAAATTATTTAAATGTACTTCGGAAGGATAGTTTTGAAGAACAGTCTCACTCAGTTTATTTTTCCAAGTTTTCATAAACGGAGTGAATACTGTATAGGGTAGGCCATCTGATTTAGTTATTTCTTTTTTCTCGAAAATCACATGATCTTTGAATGTGAGAAAAGGAATGGAACGAGAACTTAATAAATCCGAAATATCTTTGTCTCTTGTTATGGTTGCAGGTTCATATTCATTGTTCGCATAAACCGCCTTAATGTTGTAAGTTTCTATTAATAACTTAAACTGGTCTAAAGGGTTACCATGCAAGATTGATAAGCAACTGTCTTGTTTTTGTAATTCAATATTCAATGAAGCTAAAGCATCTTTAATAAAGTGAAGCCTTTTATTGTCCTTGTTTTCATCACTATCAAATTCATTATTCTCGCAGATGTAAATCGGTAATACGTTATTGTTTTTTAGTGCATGAAATAATCCTGTATTGTCATTCAGTCTTAAATCTCTTCTGAACCAAAAGATGCAAACTTCTTCTTTTTTCATAAAGATAGTATGTTTATTGATTGGGTGAAAAGATTAAACAATAATAGTGATTCTATTTATATTCTTTTAGGTCAAGCATTAATTTTTTTCTCGCTAAAAAAATCCTGCTCTTAACCGTACCTATTGGTAAATTAAGCTCATCAGCTATCTCTTTATATTTGTATCCGTCAAAATAACGTGTAAAAGGAATCTTGTAATCATCTTCTAAAGACTCTATTGCTTTTGCGATATGTTTGTGATTAATTTGCGATTCGGCACTTGGTATATTAACATTTGTTGCAGGTTTAAGCAGTGTTAGGTCTTCCGAATGAGTAATGATTTTTCTAGTTTTAATCGAACGTCTATAGGAATTAATGAAAGTGTTTTTCATAATTGTATAAAGCCAAGCTTTTAAATTAGTGGCGTCTGCGAACTTGTCTTTATAGGTCACTGCTTTTACAAATGTATCTTGTACTAGGTCTTGCGCCTCTTCGACATTAAGTGTCAAGCTATAAGCGAAGTTTTTCAAAGGGCCAGATTGATTGATAAGTTGCTGGTTAAATTCTATTGCTGTCATTTTTGTTAAACTTGTTTTATTTTGTGGAACAAAAGTACACAAATATTAAACAGAAAAACAAATATTCGTTTAATGATTAATAGATAACGTTAAACAAAAAGGAATCTCATATAAATGAAATTCAAATAGCAATTAGTAAATAACTATTAGATTGATTCAAATGAAAGGGGAAATATTTAAGAGATTAGGGTAAGGAAATCCGTTGGTTGCTTGAATATAGAAATGTTTTTTGGTAAATGCATCCCCTTATCGATAACCTGATACCCAGATAAGAGTATTTGTTGTTTTGGAAAGGTTTTAGAAAGTCTTTTTATGTATTCTTCTGGTGAGTCAAGTGTTTGAGTGAATACAGAAACCAAATAATCTGGATGTATAATTCCGATAACTTTTTGTAAATCTAACATAGGAACTGACTGACCCAAATAGGTGACAAGATGACCTCTTGATTTTAATAAATAAGTGTAATACAAGAGACTGATTTCATGTAGTTCTTGTTCAGGTAAGAAAAGAACAAAGGTTTTTGATTTTCTGTTTTTTATTACCATCTGCCCATCAATTGCAACGATTAGTTTCTGGCGAATAAGATTTGAAATGTAATGTTCTTGGGCTGGGTTAACAGAGCCAGTTTGCCACATCATCCCTATTTTTCGCAAGAATGGGTAAATAACATTTTCTACGGTTTTTGAAAAACCAATTTTGAGAATATTAGTGGAAAGAATTTTTTCGAATCGAAGTTCATTCATTTCCACCATAGCAATCACTAAGCCATCTATTTGCTCGCAAGGGTTAATTTGTGTTTCAACAATTCTAGTTGCCTCTTGTATTATTTCATCCTTACTAAAAGCTGCTATTTTAGAAATCTTTAACCCGTTATTGTATAACAATGAAATGTTGAGTAACTGCCTTAGTTCTTCATTATTGTATAATCGAATGTTTGTTTCGGTTCGTTTTGGTTTTAATATTCCATAACGTTGTTCCCAGATGCGCAAAGTATGAGCTTTAATGCCGGATAATTTTTCTAAATCTTTTATTGAAAACTTTGCTACCATTCTATTGTGTTTCTTTTCAAAACAACACAAGCGCTTAAATGTTTAAATTAATGTACAGGCGAACAACTGAGTAAAATGATTTTTCATTTTTTGTTTCACTTCAGTTTCGTCTACTTTCCTTCCCAGTTCTGTATTTAAAGAAGTTACCGCCTTATCGGCAATTCCACATGGAATTATATTCTTAAAGTAATTTAAATCGGTATTCAAATTAAATGCAAATCCATGCATAGTTACCCAACGGCTAGCTCTAACACCCATAGCGCAAATTTTACGAGCTTTCAAGGGATTTCCAGCATCAAGCCAAACACCTGTTTCCCCAGCACTTCTTCCTCCTTCAATCCCATATTCAGCCAAGGTTAGGATGACCATCTCTTCAAGAAAACGTAAATATTTATGTATGTCAGTGAAAAAATTATCTAAGTCTAAGATAGGGTAACCTACTAATTGTCCTGGACCATGATAAGTAATATCCCCACCTCGGTTGATTTTATAGTAGGTAGCTTGTTTTTCCTTTAACTCCGATTCGTTTACAAGTAGATTTTGCTCGTCACCACTTTTGCCAAGCGTGTAGACATGTGGGTGCTCACAAAAGATTAGATAATTAGCTGTGTTTATTTGTTCAGTTGTTGGAAGTGCTCTATTCGAAATTTTAGTTTGAACTATTCCATCAAAAAGCTTTTCCTGATCATCCCAAGCTTGTTTATAATCGATAAGTCCCCAATCTAAAAACTTTACAGATTGCATTAAATTGCTGAAAGTTTCGATTTTAAATGATTGATTACATTTATTTCCATCAAATCAGCTCCTCTCAACTCGCCTAATATTACCGAAACCCAATCGCCAAGGTGAATAAAATAAATCGCTTTTTCAATAGCTGAATTTCCTTTTGAAAAAACTTCTGTGATATGAGGGGTGTATTTCTTAATCACTTCCTTGTTTATCTCAACTCGTGTCATATTTCTTGAATATTCGTCATGGTCGAGAAATAGGAGTACAGAAAGGGTATCGTTTTTTTGAGTCCAACCCACCAATTCATTGTGATTCATCTCAGGAATGATTTGATGCCAGCACAAGACTTTTGAATTTTCATTTAATTGTTGTCTGAAACGAATAGCGATTCCTTCGTTATAAGTTGTTGCATAAATAACCGGAATCTTATTCAATATTTTATTTGCAATACGAGTTGCTTCAGCAATGATATTGCTTTCTTCCGAATTTAATAGTTTGATCGACTGCTCTAGTTCGTTGATATAATTATTCGAAATAATGTTATTGAATCCTAAAATAAAAAACAATTGAGTTAGCGAGTAACCTAAACAAGCACGAGGAGGCATTCCTCCTGGTACAATAATGCAATCCAATCCATTTGATTTCGATAGTTCAGCTACCTTGCCACCAGAGGTCACGCTAACGATTTTCGCTTTTTTACGTATTGCAAGTTCAAAACAATTCAGTGTTTCTTCCGTATTGCCTGAATAAGAAGAGATGATCACTAAGGTGTTTTCATTTACATAAGCTGGAATAAAATATCCTTTCGTAACGTTTATTGGCACATTAGCATTCGCCACTACCAATTCACTTAATATACTTCCTCCTATGCCAGAGCCTCCCAGCCCACATACTAAAACGTTTGTTATTTTATTATTTGAGTGTGTAAGTTTTGCAGCTTTACCTATCTCAATTGCTTCTACTAATTGGCTCGAAAATTTTTCGACTAACGATTTCATCATAACGTGGAATTTTTTGTGTGATGCAAAATTAGTGTTTTTATTGCCTCAAATCTCTTTTTTAGTCAAGTTGTTTCAATCAATTCTTTATGCAAGAAAGTCGATTTCCTGCATTCTTAATCTTCCAACATGAACAAAGCTTCATTTAATTCGCTTAACGTTTTCCTATTGTTTTGTGTCTTGGCTATTGCTGTTCCTTTTGTGTAAGTTGAAATTGCTTTAGTCTTTTCGGAGGTTAGCTCATAAAATTTGCCCAATTGGTAATAAGCACCTAAATAGTTTTCGTCTCGCTTGATTAGTGATTCGAGCAATTCAATAGATTTTTGTATTTCTCCCATTTTGCCATATTCCAAAGCCAAGCCATAATTCAGAAACGAATCATTGGGCTCAGTTTCGAGCATGGTTATTAATTGTTGTAATCGAGAAACTGTCAAGAGCAAATTAAATTACCGAGTGGAATTGTTTTAAAAAACGCACATCATTTTCGAAAAACAAACGCAAATCGTCTATTTGATATTTAAGCATTGTGATACGTTCGATACCCATGCCGAATGCAAATCCAGTATATTTTGCCGAATCAATTTTACAATTGTCGAGCACTGCAGGGTCAACCATACCACAACCTAATATCTCCACCCAACCTGCACCTTTGCAGATGTTACATCCATTTCCTTTGCAGAACGGACAAGAGATATCCATCTCTGCACTTATTTCTGTAAATGGAAAATAAGAAGGACGCAATCGTATTTTTGTTTCTTCGCCAAACATTTCTTTCGAAAAATAAAGCAAGGTTTGTTTAAGGTCGGCAAACGACACTTTCTTGTCAATATACAATCCTTCCACCTGATGGAATTGGCAATGTGCGCGTGCTGAAACAGCTTCATTGCGATACACCCTTCCGGGAGAAATGGTACGAATAGGGGGTGTAGAGCCTTCCATGATATGCACCTGCACCGATGAAGTTTGTGTACGCAATACCATATCTGGGTTTTCGGAAATATAGAAGGTATCTTGCATGTCTCGTGCGGGATGATCGTGAGGTGTGTTCAAGGCTGTGAAATTGTGCCAATCGTCTTCTATTTCGGGTCCATCAGAAACATTGAATCCAATGCGTGAAAAAATATCTACAATTTGACCTCGAACCAAAGAAAGCGGATGACGCGAACCAACTCCTAAACCTTCGGCAGGTAAGGTCAAATCAATTTGATTTTCGTCTGGCTTCACCTCATTCTCAAACGTTTCTTTCAGTTGATTAATTTTATCCTGAGCCTTATTCTTCAACTCATTCAATTGCTGCCCTACTTCCTTTCTTAGTTCAGGCGCTACCAATTTAAAATCATCAAATAGTTGAGTGAGTTTCCCTTTTTTACTTAATATCTTTATACGAAATTCTTCAAGATGCTCTTGACTGCTAGCAGTAAAAGCTTCTATTTCGTTCAACAATTCATCAATTTTATTTTTCATTCTTTATTTAATAATGCTGCAAAGTTAAGGAATAATTGAGACACTGATAATTCGGATGTCGTCAATGGGTCTTGCATTCTTGTTTGTTCTTTGTTTGGCTATGTCATCCAGCACTTCGAACCCATCGTACATCTCGCCAAACACCGTGTACGAGCCATCAAGATGAGGCGTACCCCCGGTGGTGGTATAGGTTTTTAGTTGCTCTTCCGAAAATGTAAACGCAGGATATGTTGGTAATTCCAAGTTCAATTGTTTATTCACCATGTCGTTTACATATTTCACACTATCTGGAATATTAGCATCCGCAAATCGCTTGTATTGTTCCAACAACGTTTTGTTCTGAGGTCGATTGATGATTTCGTTAAACAATTTCATTCGAGTGATTCTTTTTGCCTGTATTTTCAACAACGAATCAGTAAACACACGACCTTGAACAATGTAAAACTGTGAACCCGAAGAAGCCTGACTAGGGTTTTCCAAATCGCCATCGCGAGCAGCCGCTAACACTCCTTTTTTATGAAATAGTTTTGGGTTAAACTCCGCAGGGATGGTATAATTTGGTCCTCCATTTCCCAATTCCACATCTGGCAATGCACGTTTCGAGTCAGGGTCGCCTCCTTGTATCATAAAGTTTTCAATCACCCGATGAAACAATAAACTATCATAATAATGCTCCTTGATGAGTTTTACAAAATTGTCGCGATGCTTGGGTGTTTCATTATAAAGTCTGAATTTCATTTCCCCTTGAGTGGTCAATATTCTCACTTTTATTTGTCCCGAACCTCCATCAATAGGATGAGAAAACGACATCATCATCAAAACTACGAGCGGAAAAATGGCAGCAACCAAAAAATATTTTGCTCTAATCATAAAAAAATTATTAAATTTGTTGTCCGTAAAGATAACAAAGACTTAAACTATATTACGTAAAATACTAATTTTAAAATTCAACAATAATATGAAATCGGTTGTTTCTAAATTTTCCATCTTTGCATGCTGCCTATTGTTTTTCATTGCTTCGGGTAGTATCTCTTCTTGCAAAAAAGACCAAACTTGTCATGGCAAAGTTACCGTTGTCGATTCTAACAATGCTCACGTTGCAGGTGCTAAGGTAAGGCTTGATGCTAACAGTGTTGGCGGACAAAAAGTTTATAATGGAGTGACAGATGGTTCGGGAGTAGCTGTTTTCGATATTGATTTGCCTGCTATCTTCGATATCACTGCAACCAAATCCACCTATCCAAATCAAGTAGGAAAAGGTTCGCTAAATGTTGACGAACCTCAAAAGGAATCTGACGTTACCGTCAAACTTCAATATTAATTCTCGCTTATTAGTTCGTTCGATTTGAAGTAATCTACTATCGCTTGCTTCATTATTCCTTGTTGCTGATTAGCACTCAAAGGAGGCAATTTCTCGCTCGTCTTCCAATGAGGCCAGCCTTCAGCATCCAAACCTTCATATTCGTAATAGCCATATTGCGCAAGCAAGGTGCAAATAGCTATATGCATCACATCCAGCTTTTCGTTCTTGCTAAGTTCTATTCGGCCTTTACCCAACTCCTGTATACCTATCAAAAACAACAATGCTTGCAAATCCAGCTCATCACCAAATTTGCTCGACATAAATTTCAATACCTCCTCAAACTTATTTTCTATTTCCGAATTCATGCAGCAAAAGTAACTAACTTATTCGGGAGATTTTTAAATTCCCCCTGTTTTTACCAATTTTACTTTGCGGTATTTAATTGTGGCAGGCAGTTTCTTCCTCTTCGGTTTCTTTCCTCCTGCTATCCGCTACAAGTCCGCCCAACGCACTAGCTCGCCCGCTTCGGGCTTTTCGCTACTATCAGGTGCAATTAGGCAGCGCATCTCGTTTCGTTTGCTTTTTTAAGTACAAGATGCGGTGGTGAGAACACTATCTATTATTGACACTAGCGAAACAAGCTTGCGCAGCGGGTTGTTCTTTCGTTCTTTCGTCAAGGTTAGGTATTTTTCGTTTCGTATTGCTGTAAGTTCTTTATTAGCTGTTACTTTAAGGGAAAACGAAATTAAGTGCTACACTGTTATTCAAATCAAGTTTCTTTTTATTTTCTTCTTCCTCTTTATCATATCTTTCCCATTCTTTAAATAAACTATGTGTATATTGGGGTGGTCTGTTTTCTATAGGTTTTAGTGTACTAAAAAATATCGTGGCAAGTTTTTTTATGGGAAAATATTCCATCATTTCTTTAAATGCTAAATACTCGTCTTCTGGTTCAACGTGAGCTACGAGGTAATCTACTTCTTCATACATTTCTTTCGTTACGTGTTCAACTTCTAAACACATCTTTATATAATCCATATCAGAATCGTGTAGTTCTTCATATGGAACGCGTCTTTCATATTTACTTGCAAGGTTCATATGTTTTGTGCATAAAAGAGAATCAACTGCTTCAATATACGATGATAATAAATCTTTACCATCGTCTAATATAAAATCACGATGAACATTAAAGATTTCTTTGAGTTGATCAATGCGATAGATTTCGGGTCTTTTTATTTTTCCCTTTTCAAATTTGCTATAATCTCCTTGGCTCATATTCATTTTTTCAGCCATTTGTTCTTGAGTGAAGCCGTTGGCTTCTCGCAGTTTTTCAATCATTGGATAATATCTTTTCATTGCTTTTTATTTTAAGTTCGGTGGCAAAAATAGATATGATTTATTAGTTGACAAACTATATTCTAAAATGCAATAATTAAAGTTAAAGTCTTAAAGTTTTTTGTCTGTTTTTTTCTTTCGTATTGCATCGGTTTAGTGCAGTTAATAAATGGCTAATCATTATTAATAGGATTTAATAAGCTGTATTTTCTTTCAATAATGTCAAAAGAGCCAACATTTGGTTTTAATATACAATCTCCGATGCCGTCACTATATAATAATTCTCCATTTGGCAATTTTTCAAACGAAGGAATTTGATATTTGTAAAATCTCGAAGCAGCATAACCAATACAAAACAATTTTTGATTTTTCAATTCAGCAAAATAATAATAGCCTTCTTTTGCATTAGGTTCACAAGTCCGTATTTTAATTTTGTCGTTTTCAAAACCTATATCAAATTTTTTTGAAGGCTCTTTCTCAACTATTTTTTGGTTGTTAGCACCATAGCTTATATTATAAGCGTCCCATGTTCCATGAAAATCAATTAAATAATGAGGATATGTATTTTGAGTTGATAATTGTTTTTGATTTGTATTATTTGAAGTATTTGGTTCGACCGCTATACAACTAAAATCAACTAATTCAATGTCACAGTTCACAGTGGAATAAGGTTTAATAAGACCGCCACCTTGAGCACCATAAGCAATATTTGAAGGAATAATTAATTGCGCTTTTGTTCCAATACTCATATTCGATAAGATTGCTTCATCCCAACCTGAAATAACTTGTCCGAGTCCAACTGGAAATTCAATTGGTTGATATTGTCTTTGAGCATTATAAGTACCTGTTTTCATAGCTGCTTCCTTATCGTTAGTTTCAAACACAGTGCCATCAAGCAACTTAACAGTATAGTTTACTTTAACTTTACATCCTTTGATTGGTCTTCTTCCATTTCCTTGTACTCTTTCAATATAATATAATCCTGATGGCGTAGGTGAAATGACAATTTTATTTTTATTAAGGTATTTAGCCCGCTCAATTGGTTCTTGTTTTTTTCTATATTCTATTATTGAATCTGCTATTGCTTTTTCTTTTGCCGCTTTAAGTGCTTTATCGGTTGTATTAAGAGGAGTATTGTGTTTTGCTTGAGCAATATTCGCTTTAGGCTGCGCTGCCTTTGCTCTCATTAGTTCATAATCCCTAAAATAGATATGGTCGGTTTCCTTTGAGTAATTAATTTGACCTATCCATTGTGCTCCAACTAAACTGCCCTTTTCAAATTTTGCTGTTGTTTTGTGAAAACCATCATTGTCATTACGTTCTATGATAAAAACATCTCCACTTTTTGTAATATTTAATTCACTGGAACCATAATAATTTCCGTTTACTTCTTTCCAATGTCCAACGAAATTATTTCCAGTTTGGGCATTTATTCCGATTTTAATGAATAGGAAGAATAAAATTAGTAATTGTTTTTTCATTTTGTTTTTGCGTAGTCGCCACATTAATCGTTTAATAAATTTCAAAGTTGTTGTTTTGTTTTCACTCCTCCGACCTTATTATAACTCCAGAAGACGTGATACCTTTTAAATTGTATTTATCATCAAAATCAAAAACAATATAAGTACAAAAGTTACCGCTTTTCATCTCCTTTTTGGAATGGAATATTTCATCACAGCCAGAACTTGTAAAATAGGTAAAACGCTTTTTCTCTTTTAAACTCGGCATCCCAAATTCATTAAATACAAAAGATGTGTCCTTTCCAGTTAGATATTCTTTGTATTTCGTCCAAAAAACAACCACTTCGTTTTTGTCTTTTGGTGGGGAGGTGTAAATATTTTGCTTTTCATCAAATTTCCAAAAGCTTGGTTTTTCTTTATTGAAATCTTCTTTTAATTGTGCATATTGTGATATGGAACAACTAACCAAAAAAATGAATATAAAAAATTTTGTTTTTTTCATTTTAGATATAAAGATGCTATTATAAGTTTATAATAGCATCTTTTTTAAAATTGTTATTGTTTTATAAATTTCAAAGTTGTTTTTCGATTTTCACTATTTACAATGCAAATATACAATCCATTTGATAAACTACTTACATCAATTTGAATTAATGAAACACCTTTTTCTATTTTTATTTTTTTCTCCTTTAGCGTATGTCCGATAATATCTGAAATTGTAATAATCGCTTCGTTTTGATTTGAAGAATTACAATTGATATTCAAATAATTGTTTTTCCTCGCTTGGTTACAATAGTGTCGGTTTGGGCAGCAACAG
>JBAXQU010000047.1:0-25099 GCA_037131555.1 Bacteroidota bacterium | reverse complement strand
TTGCTTGCACAGCATTTATTCTTGTTTTGTATTCAAAATTCTCAAAGAAAAACTCAATAAAAGAATACTTATAAAATAACTATCTTTACTTAGAATAACTGTAGTATTATTCCACTATTTAAAAACGTTAATTCTTCATAAATCACTTATCGTTGTTTACCAAGAGTTTTATCTTTGTGCTCCGATAAAAATTCATCCTATAATAAATTTTAATATGAAAAAAATAATTACTGCCATTTCACTTGTTGCATTTGCAATTTCTGTTCAGGCGCAAATCATGACTCCTGAAATGCTTTTGCAACTTGCTAAGGTTAGTGGAATGGGTATTTCAAAAGACGGCACATCTGTTATTTACTCTGTAAAGAAATACAATTTAAACGACAACAAAAGTACAACTCGTCAATATTCCATTCCTGTGGATGGCGGAAACCCAACAGCGATAGAGAATGCAGAGACTCGATTGAAAGATACTCGCATTTCGCCTGACGGGAAATACAGCATTAGTAGCAAAGACGTGAAATTAAAAAACGTGTTTGGAAAAGATTTTTATCCCGAACTTAAAAACTCGGATGTGATGATTTACGACAACCTTACGTATCGTCATTGGGATACTTGGGAAGATGGTGCATTTAGCCATGTTTTCTTAAACACACTGAATGATGGAAAAATAGTGGATAGTCTCGACATCATGCGCAACGAGCCTTACGACTGTCCTCAGAAACCTTTTGGTGGTGACGAAGATTTTATTTGGAGCCCTGATAGCAAACAAATCATTTATGTTACTAAAAAGAAATTTGGTAAAGACTATGCTTTGAGCACCAATACCGACATCTATGCTTACAACATCGAAACGAAAACGACAACAAACCTTACTGAAGGTATGATGGGCTATGATACCAAACCTGCTTATTCGTCTACTGGAACGCTTGCTTTTCTGAGCATGAAAACAGATGGCAACGAAGCTGACAAGAATGACATCGTAGTTGACAATGGTGGTTCTAAACATAATCTAACACGCACTTGGGATGGTACTGTGGAAGATTTCAGATGGAGCCCCGATGGTAAAAACATTTATTTCATTGCTCCTATTGATGGCACAGTGCAGCTGTTTGTGGTTGATTATCCAGGCATGGCGAAAAAACTACCGCAAATAAAACAAATAACCAAAGGCGATTTTGATGTGCATGGCATCGTGGGACAAGCTGGAAACACAATGGTGGTAGAGCGTACCGACATGAACCACGCGAACGAAATATACACCGTTGATTTATCTTCAGGTACTATGAAACAAATGACGCATTTGAATGATGGTGCGTATGGCTCCATATTGCTTGGCAAAGTAGAGAAACGATACGTTACCACTACTGATAGTTTGAAAATGCTTGTATGGGTTATCTATCCGCCTAATTTCGATGCAACAAAAAAATACCCTACTCTATTGTATTGTCAAGGTGGGCCACAATCGGCATTAACACAATTTTATTCTTTTCGTTGGAACTTCCAATTGATGGCTGCTAACGGATACATAGTGGTGGCGCCTAACAGAAGAGGAATGCCTGGACATGGTGTGAAATGGAACGAAGAGATAAGCAAAGACTATGGCGGACAAAATATGCAAGATTATTTGTCGGCAATAGATAATGTATCGAAAGAGGCTTATGTAGACAAAGACCGTTTGGGCTGTATTGGCGCATCGTACGGAGGTTACTCGGTTTATTTTTTAGCAGGTATGCACAACAAACGTTTCAAAACATTTATTGCACACGATGGAATCTTCGATTGGCGCACCATGTATGGCACCACCGAAGAAATGTGGTTTGTGAACAACGATATTGGTGGCCCGTATTGGGACAAAGACAATGTGGCTGCTCAAAAATCATACTCGCTTTTCAACCCTATTAATTTTGTAAAAAACTGGGATACTCCTATCATGATTATTCAAGGTGGAAAAGATTACCGTGTGCCTATCGAGCAAGGTTTATCGGCCTTTCAGGCGGCACAGTTGCAAGGCATCAAAAGTAAATTGCTTTATTTCCCGAACGAAAACCATTGGGTGTTGCAGCCACACGATGCCTTGGTATGGCAACACGAGTTTTACAAATGGTTGAAAGATACTTTAAAATAAAAAACTATCTCAATTAAAAACGTTAACTAAAAATGGCTGAAGAAAAAAAAGAAAGATGGTTGACCTATCTATCATTCACCACGGTGTTGATAGCTGTATGCGCTACACTTGCCACCTTTAAAGGCGGAGGATATGGCACCAAAGCATTGCTTAGCCAAAGCAAGGCCTCTGACCAATGGGCGTTTTATCAAGCGAAGAGTATTAAATCGTATTTATACGATATGCAAAAAGAAAACCTCGAATTGCAACTCAGCAATACTGCCATCACTGCTAACAAAGATGATTTGCAAAAACGCATTGATGGATATACCGAGAAAGTAAAGAAATTTGCTAGCGAAAAAGAAGATATTAAGAAACAAGCCGAAGAGCTAGAAAAGGTGAGAGACGACAGCAAAGGCCATTCCGAGCGTTTCGGACTGGCAGTTATCTTCCTACAAATTTCCATTTTGCTTTCATCCATCTCAGCCCTCACCAAAAAGAAATTCCTTTGGATGATTGGTATGGCAATAGGTGCAATAGGCATTGTATATTTTATAAATGGTTTCATTGTTTTGTTCTAAACATTTTAGAACATCTTTCATACTGCCAAGTTCGTAATCTTAGTGTGAAGATAAACTCGTAATACAATTTTACTTACTTTTGTAAAAAGTTTTTACAATGAAAAATACTGCATTAATTTCAAAGATTTCAATCCTGCCTAATTCAATTAAAAATGAGTTGTTGGATTATATGGAGTTTCTCATCAAAAAACACAAATCAGATAAATCGAGAAAACATCCTAAAGCTGGCTGTATGAAAGGAACATTCGAATTAACTTCTGATTTCAATGCTCCAATAAACGATTTCAAGGAATATATGTAATGAAATTTCTGATCGATACTCAAGCGTTTATTTGGTTTGTAGAAAACAATAAGAACCTTCCAACCAAAATAAAAAAAGAGCTCGAAAACCCTGAGAATCTTATTATCGTTAGCATTGCTAGTCTTTGGGAAATGACTATAAAGATGAGTTTAGGAAAATTAATTCTGAACTGTGAAATAGATGAAATGATTGAAAAGGTGTATGCGAATGGATTCGAAATACTACCTATACTGCCCGAACACATAATAAAACTAAGCACTTTAGACAGCATCCATAGAGACCCTTTCGACAGGATTATCATTTCTCAAGCTTTAACAGAAAACATTGTTTTAGTATCGTCTGACGATATTTTTGATAACTACCCAAAACTAAAAAGAGTTTGGAAATAAAAAAGCCCCTTGCGTTTCTGTAACGGGCTTTTTCTATTCCGTCAATAGGAGCGGTAATTCTTAATTATTTTACTATTCCTCTTGGTATGTTTGGGCTTTCAGGATTAACAGAAAGTTTAAATAGTTTTGGATGAATTATTAAATCCATATCTTCCATCGGAACGGCACCTAATAAAACTTCGTTTCCAAAAATTAATGTTCCTGTAAAACAGTTCCTGTTTTCAAAGGATACTTTTACCGGACCTCCATAGGGCACCAACTCGTTAGTTCCATTGGCAAGCGTAGCTTCTCTTGTCTCTAAAACTTCTATTCCTAATTGTATGGCAAGATGTTGTGGAATACATAAAAACGTGGAGCCACTGTCGACTAAACATTTTACTTCTATTTTTTTCATTTCCGGTTTTAATGGATTTGATAAATAAATTGTTGAATAAACTAATTCCATTATTTTTTTTACAAAATTAAGTTATTTACGTTTTCAATCCCTTAAAATAAAAAAGCCCCTTGCGTTTCCACAAGAAGCTTCTTAATACATAATACTTAATACCTAATACACCTTACTCCTTTATCACCTTTTTATTCACCACATTTTTATTTGCATCGGTTATTTGCACAAAATACATACCTCTTGCGAAGCTACTCATATCAAGTATTAGTTGTTGGTTGCTGGTGGTTAGTTGTTGGATGCATTCTCCAAGTGTGTTCATGAGTTTTATGCTTGTGTTTTTTTGCGCTTCATTAAAACTGATGCTTAGTTGTGAGGTAAACGGATTGGGTGCTAGTAATACCGTTTCTCCATTTTCCATTTCTGCTATGCCGGTTGTGATTGTACCATCCAACTTTGCTATAAAAAAATCGGTTGTGCTTCCTGTACTAATTGCATTGGTTAAGGTCGTAGCTCCAAAGGTGATGGTAGGGCTCTTAAAATAGCCCGTTATATAGGCATTTCCTACTGCATCTATTGCTATGCTGTAAGAGTCATCATAAGAAGTTCCTCCTACAGATTTTGCCCATACTACATTCCCATTGGTATCGTATTTTGCAATAAAAATATCGGTACTAATATTACTTCCATTTTTCGATAAGGTGGTTGTTCCAAAGGTGATGGCAGGGCTTTGAAACCTGCCAGTTATATAGGTATTTCCAGTTGCATCTATTGCAACACCGGAACCCAAATCTTCATCAGTTCCTCCTGCCGATTTTGCCCATAAAGCATTCCCATTGGTATCGTATTTAGCAATAAAAATATCGGAAGTGCCAATACCATTATTCGTTAAGGTGGTTGTTCCAAAGGTAACGGTTGGGCTAGCTAAACTGCCTGTTATAGTTGCATTACCAGCTGCGTCTACAGCAATGCTACTAGCATTATCATAATATGTTCCCCCTGCTGATTTTGCCCAAATCACATTCCCATTCGTATCATATTTAGCAATAAAAATATTATCACCACCTCCAATATTCGAATTACTTATTAGGGTGGTTGCTCCAAATGTGATGGTATCGCTGAAATAATAGCCTGTTATAGTTGCAGTCCCAGCTGCATCTAATGCAATACTGGAACCAGTATCACTACCAGTTCCACCTGCAGATTTTGCCCATACTACATTCCCATTGGTATCGTATTTTGCAATTAAAATATCGCCACCTCCATTATTCGTCAAGGTGGTGGTTCCAAATGTAATGGTTGAACTCCCAAAATAGCCTGTTATAATTGCATTACCAGCTGCGTCCACAGCAATGCTATGCGCGTTATCATAACTTGTTCCCCCTGCTGATTTTGCCCAAATCACATTCCCATTCGAATCGTATTTTGTGACAAAAATATTGCAATTGCCATTATTCGTTAAGGTGGTTGTTCCAAATGTGGTGGTAGGGCCATAAAAACTGCCTGTTATATAAGTATTCCCCGATGCATCTACTGCAATACCACTAACGTATTCATTATCAAACCCTCCTGCCGATTTTGCCCATAAAGCATTTCCATTGGCATCGTATTTTGTAATAAAAATATCCTGACTACCATTATAATTATTTGATACTGTGGTCGCTCCAAATGTAATCGTAGGGCCTTTAAAAAAGCCAGTTATATAGGTATTGCCTGCTGCATCTACTGCAATACTATTACCTTGATCATTATTTGTTCCTCCTGCTGATTTCGCCCATTGCCAGTTGGGTGCTTGTGCAAAACTATGGATGCTAATTAAAGCAATTACGATTGTGGCGCATAGTCTTTTCATTCCTTTAAATTTTAATATTCATTACAAAGTTAATCTTATTATTCGTCTTTTAGTTTTTGCATAAAAATAGTTCTGTGCTTCTTCCATCACAGAACTATTTTTTAGGATTTAGTTTTTCAGTTTATAAAAACTCTACTTCCCAAGTAGCAACGGTGGTTGGGGCAAGGTTTTTAATTTGGATAACACGGTTGGTGTAATCGCCTACTGCCGGAAACGCAACAATGGTGGGCGTGTTGGCGGGTATGTTCACACCTGTTGGTTTCACAGGGTTTTTGGCATGGTCTATCACCCAAATGGTACCTGCTTCGGTAAGTGTTACTTTCATTTGGCTGGTGGCCGTAAATTTCTTGTTGCCAATGGTTTTTATTTTCCCTCCGTTCACAGTGCCCATTATCAGGGCTCCGCGCTCGTGTTTCTGAATGGTTTCGGTGTCGATAAAACTTTTTATTTTATCGGGGCTGTTGGGGAAAAGATAAACTATCATTCCATAGTCGGAAAACTGCATTTCGCACATAGTTTTGAGGGCTGTTTTTTCGTCAACAATATCGCCTTTCACCGTGGCTACGGCTTGGCCTTGATGCTTCATGGCTTTTTCTAAATCGATATAAAACGAACCAACGGCAGCGCCTAATACAGCAAGGGCAGGCACAGCAAGGCATTTGTCGCGCAGTATCTCCACGTTTTTAAGTATTTCGGTTTGTTTGCCATTGCTGTACAAATCCATTTTACCAAACAGGATTTTGAACGCCTGCGTAGTTGGTCCATATCCGTTTATATTGCCAGCCGTTTGTTTCCATTCGGGGAGCATGGTTGCTACTAGTTTAGTCAAGAAGGCATTTTTGTTGCTGGTGTCGCCTATGCGTTCGCCAACGGCAACGCCTTTGCCCACGGCTGCTCCTTTTAGAGCATCGTGTATAGGTATATAGCGGTCGCGAAGCGCTGTTATTTCCACACTTCCTGTGGCATTGGCCTCAAGTGCTGCAATATGATAGGTGCTTGTTTTAAGCCCCAATGTGTAATTTCCTCTTATAGCATTTGCTATAAAGTTTTCCGAAGGTCTGAATGTTTCTCCCATTTTGTTTTAATTTTTAATTGTTAATGTTGATTGATTATTTGTTGTTGATTATTATTGATGATTGAAAAAAAAGCTAAGTAGGATGATAAAATTCGAAAAATCGCGAAAAATCGAAATAGGCTCATATATTCATATGACCTACCTACGAAATGTCGGGGTTCGTTCATATGGTCATATGGATGAGGTACGGAAACCTGTAGTTCGTTCATATGGTCATATGGATAAGGTACGGAAATCCGGAGTTCGTTCATATGGTCATATGGATGAGGTACGGAAACCCGTAGTTCGTTCATATGGTCATATGGATGAGGTACGGAACTTCGCAGGTGGCTCATATGATCATATAAGCTATGTACGGAAATCCGTGAGAGGAAAAGTCGGTCGAACGAACCGATTTGGAAAAATGGCTCTAAAGCCCAAGAAAGTGTTTGATTTAATAAAAATGAAGCGGTAGCGATAGAACTCTTTATCGCCCTTGAATCTCTTGGAGAAGTAATATTTACAACCCTCGCAACCATTTTATCTACATAAATCTAACGTTTCGCACTGCTAAATTAAATACAAAGTCAATATCTTGAATGAGATTTCTTCAAAAACTGATAAGAATCATAAAAAAAAGTGCGTTAAACTTAATTAACGCACTTTAAATCATAGGAAGGGCTAAATCCTAAATCTCAAATTCTAAAATTTGTAATTTGCAATCTGTAATTTGCAATCCTAACACATCATCTTCACAAAATCATCAAACAAATACCTAGCATCTAGCGGTCCGGGACAAGCTTCGGGGTGGTATTGCACCGAAAACACCTTTCTATCGGTGTAGCGCAGCCCCTCGATGGTATTATCATTAAGGTTGATATGAGTCACTTCCATGTTTTTCACCTTGGCCACATCTTCGGCTTTCACCCCGAAACCGTGGTTTTGCGAGGTAATCTCGCTTTTGCCAGTTATCAGGTTTTTCACCGGATGATTAATGCCTCTGTGGCCTTTGTGCATCTTAAACGTGGCAATTCCCGAAGCTTCGGCTATCAACTGATGGCCAAGGCAAATGCCAAACGTAGGCACACCGCTATTGATAATGGCTTTGATGGTAGCTGCTTCGTGTTTCATCACACTTGGGTCGCCAGGACCATTGCTTATCATAAATCCATTGGGTTTCCAGCTCATCATCTCGTCAAGGCTTGTTTTTTGAGGAAACACCTTTACGTAGCAACCGCGCTCTACCAACGAGCGCAGGATGTTTTTCTTCACACCCAAATCGAGCACCGCCACCTTAAGCGCAGCCTGCTCATCGCCCAGCACATAAGCCTCCTTGGTACTCACCTTTGACGAAAGCTCTAAGCCTGCCATAGATGGAACTTTCAAAAGTTTTTCTTTTAATACATCAATGTCGAGCGTTTCGGACGAGATGATGCAGTTCATCGCACCTTTATCACGGATGTATCGCACAATGGCACGCGTATCCACATCCGAAATGGCTACAATGCCATCCTTTATGAAATAGTCTTTCAACGAGCCATTCGAGCGCTTACGCGAATGAAACTCCTCAAATTGCTTGCATATCAAGCCCGCAATCTTTATCGAGTCCGATTCCACTTCCGCATCATTCACCCCGTAATTGCCAATGTGCACATTGGTAGCCACTATTATTTGACCAAAATACGAAGGGTCGGTAAATATCTCCTGATAGCCCGTCATGCCGGTATTAAAACAAATTTCGCCAGTAGTCGTACCAATGGTACCAGCAGCTTTTCCGTAAAACACTTTGCCATCTTCGAGCAACAAAATGGCCGGGGATTTAGTAATGTATTTCATTGTTTAAAGTATCATGTATTAAGTATTATGTACAGAGTACAATGTATTAAGTATAAAGTATTATGTATTCTGTACTTTGCATACGCAGTTCATAATACTTTGTACATAATACTTTGTACTCTTTTCCAAAAAAAAAGGATAAAGCAAAAATACTTTATCCTTTTAAAAGAACTATAATTTTAATCGCACAAGTTATTCACTTTTTGCGCTATCATCAGTTGCTATGTCAGTAGATTCAACATCTGTAGCAGTTGCACTTGTTGATTTCTTTTTACCACGTCTAGCAGTTTTAGCTTTCACAGGAGCTTTTCCGCCCAACATGTTTTCGTTGTAATCAACCAATTCAATCATACACATATCAGCGTTGTCGCCCAAACGTGCACCTGTTTTCAATATTCTAGTATATCCACCCGGACGGTCAGCTATCTTCGTAGATACTTCTTTGAAAAGCATATCCACCGCTTCTTTGTTGCCAAGATAAGCAAACACAGTACGTCTCGAGTGAGTAGAATCTGTTTTTGATTTAGTCAAAAGAGGTTCCACATATATTCTTAATGCTTTCGCTTTAGCCACAGTAGTAGCAATGCGTTTGTGCAATATCAATGAACTAGCCATATTAGCCAACATTGCCTTGCGGTGAGCAGTCTTTCTGCCTAAGTTATTTAATTTATCTCCGTGTCTCATTTTATTTTATGTATTAAGTATTAAGTACCCAGTATTATGAAATCGTTTCATTGTACTTTGTACTCTGTACATTGTACTTATTATTCTTTATCTAATTTGTATTTTGCTAAATTCATTCCAAAGGTCAATCCTTTATTTTGAACTAAGTCTTCCAATTCGGTCAATGATTTTTTACCAAAGTTACGGAACTTTAATAAGTCATGTTTTGCAAACGAAACCAAATCAGCCAAAGTATCTACATCAGCAGCTTTCAAGCAATTCAAAGCACGTACCGAAAGATCCATGTCAATCAATTTTGTTTTCAATAACTGACGCATGTGTAATGATGTTTCGTCAAACTCTTCGGTATTCATTTTCTCTTCCGTATTCAACGTGATGCGCTCGTCAGAGAACAACATGAAATGGTGAATCAAAATCTTAGCAGCCTCTTTCAACGCTTCTTTAGGGTGTATCGAACCATCAGTAACAATGTTCATTACCAATTTTTCGTAATCCGTTTTTTGTTCCACACGGTAGTTTTCAATGCTGTATTGAACATTCTTGATAGGAGTATAAATAGAATCGATTGGAATAACACCAGCATGTATGTTCATTGGTTTGTTATCATCAGCAGCCACATATCCACGGCCTTTGTCAATCGTTATTTCTAGTTTCAATTTCACACTAGTCTCCATGTTGCAAATCACCAAATCAGGATTCAACACTTGAAAACCATTGGTGTATTTTCCAATATCACCAGCCGTAAACTGATTTTTACCCGAAACGTTGATAGTTACTTTTTCGTAATCGGTAGAATCAATTTGTTTCTTAAAACGAACTTGTTTTAAGTTTAATATAATTTCAGTAACATCCTCGGTAACACCTTTAATAGTAGAAAACTCGTGACTAACTGTATCAATTTTTATAGTTGTAATAGCATGTCCTTCAAGTGACGATAATAAAATTCTACGAAGAGCATTTCCTACTGTAATACCGTAACCTGGTTCCAAAGGGCGAAACTCAAATTGTCCTTCAGTATCGCTTGAGTTAACCATAATAACCTTGTCAGGTTTTTGAAAAGCTAAAATTGCCATTTTTTATTTATTATTAATTATTATTAAATTTAATTGTTTGTCTTGTACGCCTTACTCGTCAATAACTAATTCCTACTTAGAATATAGCTCGACAATAAGTTGTTCCTTAATGTTCTCAGGAATCTGAGATCTTTCTGGTATCGAAATGAACTTACCAGACAAACTTGTTTTATCAAAATCAATCCAAGGATAGATATTGGCAGACTTACCAACAGCAATTGAAATAACTTCTAATGATTTCGAACGCTCACGAACAGCAACCACATCACCTGCTTTTAAGATATAAGAAGCAATATTTACCACTTTACCATTCACAGTAATATGACGGTGACTCACCAACTGACGAGCACCACTACGTGTAGGAGCCATACCCATACGATACACCACGTTATCAATACGCGATTCGATAAGTTGTAACAACACCTCACCCGTTACACCATGTGCACGTTGCGCCATGTTATAGATTTTCTCGAACTGACGCTCCAAAATACCATACGTGTATTTCGCTTTTTGCTTTTCTTGCAACTGTACCGAATACTCCGATTGTTTAGCACGCTTTTTCGATAACCCGTGCATTCCTGGAGGGTAGTTCTTTTTTTCTAAAACTTTATCATAACCAAAAATTGGTTCTTTGAACTTTCTTGCAATTCTTGATTTCGGACCTATATATCTTGCCATTTTTTTTGTTGAATTTTATTATTATTACTTTTAAGTAGTTGAAGTTATTTATTTAGAAATTCTAAACACGTCTTCTTTTTGGAGGACGACAACCATTGTGAGGAATAGGAGTTATATCCATGATTTCACTCACTTCAATACCTGCACCAGCAATCGTACGGATAGCCGATTCACGACCTCCACCTGGACCTTTTACAAATACTTTAACTCTTCTAAGACCTAAATCGTGAGCCACCTTAGCACAATCTTGTGCAGCCAATTGAGCTGCATAAGGAGTGTTCTTTTTCGAACCACGAAAACCCATTTTACCAGCACTCGACCAAGCAATAACTTGTCCAGCGTTGTTGGTTAAGGAAATAATAATGTTGTTAAAAGTAGCGTTGATGTGGGCTTGGCCTACAGCTTCTACTTTTACCACTCTCTTTTTTGCTACTGCTTTTGTGGCAGTAGTTTGTTGATTAGTTTTTGCCATTTATTTTTTGTTGATCGTTAACTGTAACGTTAACCAGTTTATTTACTATTTAGTAACTTTTTTCTTGTTTGCAACGGTCTTACGTTTACCTTTTCTGGTACGTGCGTTGTTCTTGGTAGTTTGTCCACGAACAGGTAAACCCAAACGGTGACGAATACCTCTATAGCTTCCAATGTCCATCAAACGTTTTATGTTCAATTGAACTTCCGAACGTAAAGATCCCTCCAATTTGTATTTATCGGTCAAGATGTTACGAATATCAGTCAACTGCTTATCGTTCCAATCTGATACTTTCGTATCATAATCAATACCTGCTTCTTTTAATACTTTACGAGCAGTACTACGACCAATCCCGAAAATATACGTTAAGCCTATTTCGCCTCTTTTGTTGTTTGGTAAATCAATACCCGCAATTCTTGCCATTGTTTATATATTTTTATTTTTGTCTTTGTTTAAATTTAGGATTCTTCTTATTGATTACATATAAGACTCCTTTTCTACGCACGATTTTGCAATCTGCGCTTCTCTTTTTTACTGAAACTCTTACTTTCATATTATTTATCTTTTTTTGACTTATTACTTTTTACTCTTATTTGTATCTATAGGAAATCCTACCTTTTGTTAAATCATAAGGCGACATTTCAACCTTTACTTTATCTCCAGTCAGAATTTTAATGTAGTGCATTCGCATCTTTCCTGAAATGTGAGCTGTAATCACATGTCCATTTTCAAGCTCAACGCGAAACATTGCATTCGACAATGCTTCTAATATTGTTCCGTCTTGCTCAATTGATGCTTGTTTTGCCATATTTAAAATAATTCCTAATTTCTAATTCTCAAATCCTAAATCCTTTTCAACGCTTCTTCTATGTCTTCAAATGATGATAAAATATCCGCCTTTTCTTTCCCAACCGCCACTGTGTGTTCAAAGTGTGCTGAAGGTAATCGGTCGGAGGTGATTATTGTCCATCCATCATTCTCTTGCTTTACTCCTCTTTTACCCAGATTAATCATTGGTTCGATAGCAATTACTAATCCTTCTTGAAGTTTCATTCCGCTGCCTCGTTTCCCATAATTAGGAACCTCAGGAGATTCGTGCAAATCGCGACCAATTCCGTGGCCTACTAATTCGCGAACAACTCCATAACCATTTGCTTCTGCAAGCGATTGAACAGCGTCACCAATATCTCCTAGTCGTTTACCAACCACAGCTGTATCAATTGCTTTATACAAGCTTTCTTTGGTAATAGCTAGAAGCTTTAAAACTTCGGCCTTCACTTCGCCAATCGCAAATGTATAAGCAGAATCTCCAAAAAACCCATTTTTGACCACTCCGCAATCTACCGAAACAATATCGCCATCCTTCAATTCATACTTTCCGGGTATTCCGTGCACCACTGCTTCGTTTACCGATATACAGAGTGAATTTGGAAATCCATTGTAATTCAAAAAGGCTGGTACCGCATTGTTATCATTAATAAACTCGAAAGCAACTTTATCTAAAAATAAAGTTGAAACTCCGGGTTTAATAACTTTTGCTACTTCGGCTAAAGCTTTTCCAACAAGTAAAGAACTTTCTCTTATTAATTCTATCTCCTCTTTCGTTTTATAATACAGCCCCTTCGACACAATTCAACAACCTCTGGCTTGTACTAAGCTGTTGTCATACTCATCGAAGTACGACCTTTTATTCTTCCTGATTTCATCAATCCGTCATAATGACGCATCAACAAATGACTTTCAATTTGCTGTAATGTATCTAATACCACACCCACCAAAATCAATAATGATGTTCCGCCATAGAAATGTGCAAATTCCTGTTGGATATTTAATTTAATGGCAAATGCTGGCAAAATAGCTATGATGGCAAGGAAAATCGATCCTGGCAATGTAATACGAGACATTATTAAATCGATGAATTCAGCAGTCTTTTTACCTGGTTTCACTCCTGGTACAAATCCTCCATTTTTCTTCATATCCTCTGCCATTTGATTTGGATTCACGGTGATGGCAGTATAGAAATACGTAAACACAATAATCATTAATCCGAAAATCAAGTTGTACCAAAATCCATAGTGATTAGAGAATACACTTACAAAACCTGTCAATGCTTCCGATTGTGAAAAACCAGCAAGCGTCAAAGGAATGAACATAATTGCTTGAGCAAAGATGATAGGCATTACACCAGCAGCATTCACTTTTAAAGGAATGTATTGACGAACACCACCGTATTGCTTACTTCCTACTATCTTTTTAGCAAATTGAACTGGTATTTTTCGAGTTCCTTGAACCAACATGATAGAGCCAATAATTACCAATAGTAAAAGTACCATCTCAATCAATAACATGATTAACCCTCCACCTTCATCACTCACACGCGAAACAACCTCAGTAAATACAGCATAAGGTAAACGAGCGATAATACCAATCATAATGATAATCGAAATACCATTACCAATACCTTTATCAGTAATTTTCTCTCCTAACCACATTACGAACATCGTTCCAGTAACCAAAATCAACACTGATTGCATCCACCAGAATGGGCTTGGATCAGTTACCACTCCTGCTTTATTAGCAACTTGCGATGCAATATAACCTGGAGCTTGGAATAGTGTAATAACAACCGTTAAGAAACGAGTTATTTGATTGATTTTCTTACGTCCACTCTCTCCTCCTTGTTGCAATTTGCGGAAATAAGGCAATGCCATACCCAACAACTGAACAACGATAGATGCAGAGATATAAGGCATAATACCTAATCCAAAGACAGAAGCTCTCGAAAAAGCTCCTCCTGCAAAAAGATTTATCAACCCAACAATACCTTCATTTGCTTTTCCATTAGAAGCAGCAAGCACCTCCGAATTGACACCCGGAAGAACGATATACGAACCCAAACGGTAAATTAATATAAAACCAAGAGTATTAAGAATTCTAGCTCTTAAGTCTTCTATTCTCCAAATGTTACGTAATGTATTTATCAAGTTTTTCATCAAACAGTTTTACTGTATTTAATTAAGCTTTTTCAATTGATTCTGCAGATCCCCCCTTTGCTTCGATTGCTGATTTAGCTGAAGCGGAAAACGCATGTACTTTAATATCTACTTTTGATTTTAATTCTCCACGACCAAGAATTTTCACTTTATCGTTTTTATGAGCCAATCCTTTTGAAATCAAGAATGCAAAATCGATAGCACTTACATTGTTTGCTTCAATTAAACCTTGAATAACATCTAAATTAACACCACGATATTCTTGACGGTTAATATTTTTGAAACCAAACTTAGGAACACGTCTTTGTAATGGCATTTGACCACCTTCAAAACCTCTTTTAGCTGAGTATCCCGAACGTGATTGAGCTCCTTTATGACCTTTTGTGGAAGTTCCGCCTTTTCCTGACCCTTGCCCTCTTCCTAAACGCTTTTTAGCGTTTTTTACCGAACCTTCTGCTGGTTTTAAATTACTTAAATTCATCTTTTTTGTTTTTAGATTTTTTAGATTTATTGAACGTTATGATTCAAGAACTCTAAAACTTATTTTATAACTGTTACTAAATGTTCTACCTTTTTTAGCATTCCTAATATTTGAGGAGTAGCTTCTTTATCCAAAACTTGATTCATTTTGGTAAATCCTAAAGCCCTTAATGTGCGCTTTTGACGCTCAGGACGGTTGATACCACTTTTTGTTTGTTTAATTTTAATTGTTGCCATCTTTTTTAATTGTTGATTTTTGAGTTTTAGATTTTTAGAATTATACCATTAAATTATATTACTACTTTATTTTATTTTCATTCTAAAATTCTACAACTCTAAATTTCTAAAATTTAATTTACCCGTTAAATACTTTTTCCATTGAAATTCCTCTTTGCTGAGCTACAGTTGCCGCATCACGCATTTTTATCAATGCATCCATAGTAGCCTTAACAACGTTGTGAGGATTTGAAGAACCTTTTGACTTTGCCAAAACGTCAGTTACACCAACACTTTCCAAAACTGCACGCATCGCACCACCAGCTATAACCCCAGTACCATGAGCTGCTGGCTTTAGGAACACAAGCGAACCACTATATTTTCCGTATTGTTCGTGAGGAACAGTACCTTTTACTATTGCAACTTTAATAAGATTCTTTTTTGCATCATCAATTCCTTTAGTGATAGCATCAGTAACCTCTTTTGCTTTTCCTAAACCGTAACCAACAATACCTTTTTCATTTCCTACTACTACAATAGCCGAAAATGTAAAGTTTCTTCCCCCTTTAGTAACCTTAGTTACACGTTGAATACTTACAAGTTTATCTTTTAACTCGATATCGCTTGATTTAACTCTTTTTACGTTTGCGTTTGACATTATTGAATATTAAATATTTATTATTAGAAATTTAAACCTGCTTCACGAGCACCTTCAGCCAATGATTTTACACGACCATGATATAAATAGCCGTTTCTATCAAAACGAACAGAAACAATACCTGCTTTTGTTGCCTTCTCAGCAATTGACTTCCCTACTAATTTTGCTTGGTCAATTTTGTTAACTTTTGCATCAGCAATTCCTTTATCAGCCGATCCTGCTGCAACAAGCGTTTTTCCTGTTACATCGTCTACAAGTTGAACATATATTCCTTTATTACTTCTGAAAACAGTAAGTCTTGGACTTTGAGCATCTCCCGTAACTACTTTACGGATACGTTGCTTGATTCTGTTTCTTCTAAATTCTTTTGTTACCATTTTTATTTATTTTCAGTAGTCAATGTTTACGATTGACAATGTTATTATTATTATTTACCTGCTGATTTACCTGCTTTTCTTCTCAATATCTCACCAGTAAACTTAATACCTTTTCCTTTATAAGGTTCAGGTTTACGCAATGAACGAACTTTTGCAGCCACCATACCCAACAATTGTTTGTCGGCACTTTCCATGATTACAGTTGGATTTTTACCTTTCTCAGCAGCAGTTGTTACCTTTATTTCAACTGGTAATTCGAAAGTAACGTTGTGAGAGTATCCCAATGTCAATTCTAACAATTGTCCTTTGTTCACCGCACGATAACCAACTCCAACTAATTCTTGTTCGGTTTTATATCCTTCACTCACTCCTTTCACCATCGAAGCAATAAGAGCACGGTATAAACCATGCATTGCTTTATGACGTTTATGATCAGTAGCACGCGAAACAATAAGTTTTCCATCTTCGTTTTTCAACGTGATAGCTGAGTCCATATTCTGAGTTAAGGTACCTTTTGCACCTTTAACAGTCACTACATTTTTATCCGAAACATTTACTTCTACTCCTTTCGGAAGAGTGATTGGTAATTTACCTATTCTTGACATGATATTATTTGTAATTCGTTAAAATCCTAATTCGAAGTGTCTGTCTATTAATAAACAAAACACAAAACCTCACCACCTACTTTCTGGGTTCTAGCCTCTTTGTCGGTCATTACCCCTCTTGATGTTGAAAGGATGGCGATACCCAAACCGTTCAATACACGAGGTAATTCAGACGCCCCTGCATACTGACGTAAACCAGGCGAACTAATTCTTTGCAATTTTTTAATTGCAGATTGTTTACTGATAGGATGATACTTCAAGGCAATTTTTATAACGCCTTGAGTGGTCGAATCGTCAAATTTATAACTTAGGATGTAACCTTTATCTAAGAGAATCTTGGTGATCTCTTTCTTCAAGTTTGAAGATGGAATTTCTACTATTCTGTGGTTTGCTTTAATAGCGTTTCTTACTCTCGTAAGGTAATCTGCAATTGTATCTGTCATTTTATTTAGTTTTATATCTTATCCCGCACGCAGGATAATTATACATTAATACTCTTTTTTCTTCGGAAATCTGGTTATTACCAGCTTGCCTTTCTTAAGCCCGGAATCAATCCATCCAAAGCCATTTCGCGGAATGTGTTACGCGATAGCCCGAATTGACGCATGTACCCTCGTGAACGTCCTGTCAATTTACAACGGTTACGTTGACGACAAGGCGCTGATGCTCTTGGTAGTTTTTGTAATCCTACTGAATCGCCAGCAGCTTTTAAAGCTTTTCTACGGTCAGCGTATAAGTCAGCAAGGTGCTTACGTTTTACCTCTCTTGCTTTCATTGATTCTTTTGCCATTCTTTTTCTATTATTCTTTTAACTTTTATTTCTATTAACTAATTATTTCTTTTTGAAAGGCATTCCAAACTCACTCAATAAAGCGAAAGCCTCTTCGTCACTACCTGTCGATGTAACAAAAGTAATGTCCATTCCCATAATTTTATTCACCTTGTCAATATCAATTTCCGGGAAAATGATTTGCTCTGTTACGCCTAATGTGTAATTACCTTTACCATCAAATCCTTTATCATTGATTCCTCTGAAATCACGAATACGAGGTAAAGCAACAGAAATTAATCTATCCAAAAATTCATACATGGTATCACCGCGTAACGTAACTCTAACTCCAATAGGAACACCTTTACGAAGCTTAAAGTTAGAAATATCTTTCTTAGAAATAGTAGCAACAGCTTTTTGACCACTAATAGTTGTCATTTCTTTTACTGCTCCTTCAATTAATTTCTTATCAGATACAGCATCCCCCACTCCTTGGTTGAGGCATATCTTTTTAATTTTCGGAACCTGCATTGAACTGCTGTAACCAAATTTTTTCTGTAAAGCAGGAACAACTTCTGCTTTATATTTATCTTTTAAACGTGGTGAATAACTCATTTTATCTTATTTGATTTTTGATTTTGAAAACTGAGCAATTAATATCATCAGATTCTCCTTTCTCTAATTCTTTATTTTATTACCTCTCCTGACTTTCTTGAAAAACGAACTAATTTTTGAGTCTTATCATCTAACTTTCTACCTACACGAGTTGGCTTTCCTGTTCCTGGCTCAACAAGCATCAAATTTGAAAGATGTACTGAAGCTTCTTGCTTCACTATTCCACCTTCGCTATTTTGAGCAGTTGGCTTAGTATGTTTCGACACCATGTTCACTCCTTCTACAAAAGCTCTGTTTTTTACTTTATCTACTGAAAGTACTTTACCTTCCGAACCTTTAGAATCTCCAGCAAGAACCTTAACGGTATCTCCCTTTTTTATATGCAATTTTGTTGACATTTTATTCTTAATTTCTAATTCTTAATTATAAATCCCTAAAGCACTTCTGGTGCAAGAGAAATGATTTTCATAAAATTCTTATCTCTTAATTCACGAGCAACAGGTCCAAAGATACGGGTACCTCTTAACTCATCTGCAGCATTCAATAATACAACAGCATTGTCATCAAAACGAATGTAAGATCCATCAGGACGACTTATCTCTTTTTTGGTTCTAACTACAACAGCTTTAGACACTGCGCCTTTTTTAATATTTCCAGAAGGCAAAGCGTGTTTTACTGTTACCACCACCTTGTCACCAATAGAAGCATATCTCTTTTTGGTTCCACCCAACACACGTATAACAAGGACTTCTTTTGCCCCACTGTTATCTGCTACTAATGTTCTTGATTCTTGTTGTAACATTTTATTTTTTTATTTTTTACTTAGATTTCTTAACAAAATCTATCATTAATTAATTTTCCCTCTTCTCAAAAAACTCGAAATCCCAAAAACTATTTTGCTCTTTCAACTACTTCAACCAATCTCCAGCATTTATTTTTGCTGATAGGACGAGTTTCCATTATTTTTACAGTATCTCCTATATTACAAGTGTTAGCATCATCATGAGCAACAAATTTCGTGGTTTTGTTCACGAACTTACCGTACTTAGGGTGCTTTACTTTACGTTCTACTGATACCACAATTGATTTGTCCATTTTATTACTGGTAACCAAACCAACTTTTTCTTTTCTTAAGTTTCTTTCTTCCATGGTTGTAATTATTTTTTCGCGTCAGCTATTTCTCGTGCACGAAGCTCTGTTAACAATCTTGCTACTGTTTTTCTGCTAAACGTAATTTTAGCAGGGTTTTCTACAGGAGATACCGCGTGATTTAACTTTAGCTTAGCCAAAACACCTTTTTCTTCCTTTATTCTCTCAACTAAATCTTTAGTCGAAAGTTGTTTTATGTCTGTTTGTATCATTTTATTTAACTAATTCTTACTCTTAATTTATCAAAATCTAAAACTCTTCTTGACTCGCCAACAAAGGCACTCAAGCCATTTTTACTTGAATTCTACATCATCGTTTGCTTACCAAATAATGCATACCCCTGCTTTTTTAGGGACGGCAAAGGTAATAAAGTAATTAATATAAACAACATCAACTTGAAAATATTTTTTATTCCCTTTTGCTAAAAAAATAAAAAGGCTACCCGAAAGAGCAGCCTTTTCATCAAAACAGGTTAATGCTTACCACCAACCTCTCACATTGTATGTTACGGATTTAGGTTGTCCATTCCCGTAGGCTACTCCAACATCTCGGTAGGCTTTTATCATCTCACTTGTCTGTTGTTGTTCTTTTAGTTTATAATTCCATTCTCGATTATCAATTTCTTTCACCCGGTTTGCGATTTTACTTGATAATGCCTGAACTTCTTTGAAACATGAAGAACTTGGTTCAACAGAAGATAGAAGTTCACCGCAAGAATTGGCTGCATTCACATCCTGATTAGCATTCCACAAATTTGTAGCTTCGGCCAGTTTCAATTTACAATCTCTATCTATTTTTTGTTTATAGATGGGTGCAACAGCTGCAATGCACTTATCGAAACACTCCTTGCAAACGTCAGGAATAGTGGTCAAACGGTAAATTGCTTCATCTTGTTGGTTCTGGGTGGCCAATGATTGGGCTTCTTTGATAATAAAATCACATTTTGTGTTGTAGTATTTCATTATTTTAGACTTTCCTTCATCAAGGAACGTTGCGTAGGCAGGGTCATTTGTCTTAATCATTTTAATACCTTCGATAAAGGCTTTTGTTTCGTTGTTTCCAACACCCTTAACACTTATGGTTTTACTAGCAAATTTGGTCCCTTCTACTCCATCACCTATATATAATGTAATGTCTAGGTTAAGGGCCGTCATTGGAGGTGCGCCTGCCACAATGTCTTTAGAAACAGTCACTATATTGGCTGTAATAATGAATCGCTCGGTTAGGGCACTTCCTCCCAAACCATTTTGAGATACAATTTGGCTAAGTTTGTTAGTAAGCATGTTACGGGCTGCGTCCGACATTTTATCGGTTTGCTGAGGAACATAAGCTGCAAGGGTAATGCGCCCCATATCTTCGGACTTGCCAGCGCTATTTTGCGCTTTTGCAACAAAAGAAAGGGAAAGTAAAGCCGAAACGGATATTAAGATGATGTTTTTCATTTTACAATTGTTTATTTTTACGATTATTTATCTCCCAACACAATGGTGGCTTGTCCAAGTCCTTTCATCATTAGCTTACAGGTAACCGAATACGGTGCCGCGCTCAAATATTTCTGAAGGCCCTTGCAAAAACCTCTAGCATCGGTGGCATTGCCTCCGGCATCGTACAAAGGTATTCTTACTTGTTCGAACAATGCCATATTTTCAGTCATATCGGTGGTACTAAATCTTCCTTTAACAGTATTGGCTTTTAACCAATCTTCGATAACAGCACCTAGTTCTTTACCTCCAAAGTCTTTTTCTAAATCACCATCCCATGAATCGAACTTTTTAATGCGAATTACAATTTCTCTTCCATTTTCGAACATATCATCGAAGTGTTTTTGAAGCGATGCATTGAAATTATCTAATTGAGAAAGTACAGCTTCTTCAAGGAGCACAGGTAACTCGGCAGAGAAGGAAGGAGCCCCAGTACCTTGAGCGTTTGCTACTTGTTTATCGGTGTAGGAATCTAAACCTTGAAGTGTAAACGTGATGGATTTTTTGGGTCCAGTAGTGTTAACTACCCAGGTTAGCTGCATAATGATGTCAGCTTTGGCTTGTTTTTTCAACTTATCAACTGGACTTTCGGCCACAGCTGCTCCACCTTTACTAGTAAGCATCGCGTTTTCGGCACTCTCCGACTCTAATGATTTAAGTGCTGATTCAGCATTTTTCAATGGAAAACCTCTATCTGCCATCAAGCCATTGATTTTACTTATTACGTTCAATAAATCTGAACTCGATTGGAATGCTCGTTTGTAGTCTGGGACCTTTACCTTAGTTCCTTGATTGTCGTATTCAATCATAAATCCGTTTTGATTGCACCAAACATCCGAAGGTAATACCATGATTGTTGGTTTTTTTGCTTGCCCAAAACTAGCTGTTGAGATGAGTAAGATACTGCAAATTGCAAATAGTGTTTTTTTCATATTATCTTTATTTAAGGGATTACTAAAATATTGTCGGCTATCATTTTTTTCTTCAATTCCGATCGCTTAACAATGACTACAATTCCAAAGGTTACACCATTAGTAGCGGATTTGCGGTCTTTTCCTTTTGTTACTATGGCAATTGGCATATCATTCATTGAAGTATATTTAAGGTAATCGCCACCATCGGTAAAAAACTTATTAAAATAGTCTTCGTGTTTTTCCTGAATGTTGGCTTCGTTAAGCAGAGGTTTGGCATTGCACTCGCTTTTCCCTTTGATTATTCCTTTGAATAATACATCGCGAACTGCATTTTTCTTTGCTTGTTCCACTGCATCGTTTTTGGAATTCCCAAAACCAAAGGCTTTGAGTGTTTGTGAACCATCTCCTTCCACACCGAGGCATTCGGTTTCGTAGGTATATTCACCTGCCAATCTGCTTTTGGATTGGGCGTGACTTCCGAACGACACTGCTATCAATAGGGAAGCAAATAGAATTGATTTTTTCATTTTACCTTTGTTTTATTAATTAAAAACCTGACGATAACCCTTTAATAACACCTGCGGCCTCAAGATCTTTGCGTAAGGCATCTTTCTGAACGGAAACGATAACACCAATTTTATATTCCTTCCCAATTTTCAATCTATCTCCCTCACCTACTGCTCCATCGTTGGATACGGTAACGTATTTCATGTATTTTCCTCCGTCTCTGAAAAAGTCTTCGAAAAATGCTTGTTTTTGTTCTTCAATAGCCGGGTCGCTAGCTAAGGCTTTTTGTGCCACACAACCTTGACCTCCTCCTGCAAATCCTTTGAAAATGACACCATGTATGGCATTCTTTTTCGATTGCTCGGTGGCAACGGTTGGCTTTTTAGAATAGCTCCATACTTTAATTAAATAAGTACCCATGGCTCCATTACCTACACATTCTATTTCGTATCTAAAATCTTCAGTATCTTTATTTGCTTTGCGCTCAGCCTTTTTTTCTCCTATTTGAGCTATTGCGCTTTGCGAAAAGATAAGACCTGTTGCAAGTGCCAAGGTCATTACTATGGTTGTTGTTAGTTTTTTCATAATTATATTGAATTAGGTTATATTATTATTGGTTGGTAAAAATAGTATTTAATTCATTTGTCGTATCAACATTCCAGAATAAAATTTACTACTTCCACCTTTAAACAAGGTTCTGTCTACTTTTGGTTTGGCAGGAGTTGAAGGGTCGGTGGCGGTTTCTGATTCTTGCAAAACGTCAGCCATATATCTATTATCCCATATTTGGCTATCATCTACTTTTATTTTACCCACCCTTACATAGGTCGTTTTTCCTGTTTTGGGGTCAAGCGTTTGCTCAAGTACTTCGAACTTGTCGCCTCCTTCTAAACCTTCTTTCATTCCGATCTTTGCAGTTGCTGGATCGCCAGAAAGGAGAGGTGTCTTGGTTCGAAATACTTCATACGATTTTTCGAGTTTGGCTATGACGGCATCCACGGCATTCACCGTAGCAACTGCCACTAACTCATCATCACTTCTTTTTTGCTTTAAGGACATAGGCACGTTAGCCATTGCTTTTTCATCACCAATGTATTTTAGTTGAAATAGGTTTGTTTTATCAAACGCTTCCTTTTTCTTAGGGTCGATATTGGCATCATCCATCCATAAATCTTGATAAAAAACGGCTTCTATCGAATCGTTCCATATCAATTGATAGAGGTAAGAAGTGGTTTGAACCACGTATCCCTCTGTGGCTTTTTTGATGGCAGCTTGTTTTGCAGCTTCGAGTTCTGGACTGGTTTGTATGTTTATTTTCACTAATGATGCTGAATTGGGATTGCTAGCTGCATCGTACAGGGCCTTTTTGCTAATGTAATTGAAACGGGTAACAACCACAAAGGTATTGCCAATGAGTTCGACCCCTGCATCAGAAATGGAAGCCAATCCTCTGGCCGACTTTTTCGCTATGTTCACTTCCATTTCGGAAGCATTGTAAGAGCCTCTATCGCCAATTAGCGTCATGTTGAAACCACCTTTCTCGCTGCGGTTGAACCATTTTGCGACCATGTCGCGAGCCACATTGTTGCTCACCAAATATTTGTTGATGATTTGCGGCAAGTATTTGGTGTTGGTGGTATCAATCAATCCTCCGGTGGCAGCCGCAGCTTGACCTTTGGCTGCAGCAGCCAAGCTACTACCAACTCCTCTGAGCAAGGCCTTGCCTTTGCTATCGCCTTCGGTGCTAATCTTTCCTTTCTCGGCATCGGTAAGGGGATATTTGCGCGAATCGAAGGAACGTTGTTTCAAGGTATGGTCGTTGAACTTTTCGGGAATTGGGGCTTTCATAAAAGCATCTTTTATGATGTCGGCTTTAATCAATCCTGCATCATCTATAATAATAGTGTGGAGTGAACTTCTTCGGTATTTTACATCGGCTGGTTTGGTTTGTGCTCCAGCTACTAGTGTGGATAAAAGAAACAGAGAGATGTAGATTTTTTTCATGCAACATATATATATTAATTGCGAGCAAAGATAAAATAAAATTAAATTCGGTTTATGGTTTATTCAAAAAAGTCTTCGGCTAAAAGGAAATACAATGGCGTTAGCGGGGATTGGAGATTTGGGATTTTTGGATTGCAAATTACAAATTGACAGATTTCAGATTGCTAATTTGGGAATTAGGATTAAGGATTTGGAGATTTAGGATTTTCGGATTTGGGATTTTTGGGTGAGGAGAGGGAGATTAAGAGAATATGACGACAAAGGAAGAATTTAATTAGACGGAGTAGTTATATGAAATGACGGAGGTGGGGGAAAACCCGAAAAAAGACGCGTATAGAAAGTTGTCGTAGTCGTATAGAAAGTTGTCGTAGTTGTATAGAAAGTTTTCGTACTCGTATAGAAAGTTGCCGTACGCGTATAGAAAGTTGAAGTAGAGACCTCACGCCCTGCCCCTGTCCGAAAAGGGAGACACCTCTGCCCCGACCCCTCTCCGCAAGAGAGGGGGGCCAGAAGGTGACGGGTGGGTGGAAGGAGACCTCACCCCCTGCCCCTCTCCGAAGGAGAGGGGAGATTGAAGGTGACAAGTGTATTTTTATTTTATATTAAAGGTGATTAGTAGCTATGCGCTGACTACCTGCGCCTGACCCGCGCGAAGTATCCTTTTTTTTGGTTCGATATGAAGAGAGGGAAATGGAGAGCAGAAAGGGAACGCCCCTTCGACAAGCTCAGGGTGACAGAGAAAAAAAGATACCGCGTGTGGGCAGGTGGACAGGAACAAACGAAGAGGGCACTTGATCGCCCAAATTAGATTTGAGATATTAGATTTGAGATATTAGATTTGAGATATGAGATTTGAGATATGAGATATGAGATATGAGATAGTCAATGCCTAAATAACGTTGACCGTTTTAACTGATTTATC
>JBAXQU010000046.1:0-25466 GCA_037131555.1 Bacteroidota bacterium | reverse complement strand
AAAGTATATATTGATATAATAAAAACTAATTTAAAAAAAATAAAAATAAAAAAATACTTTAATGCGTGGTCTATTGGTATTATACACCATCGTCCAAAAAAGTGAAAGTGAGGTCTAAATATGCCGAAGAGTGTCAGTCTGCTTAACCAAACAATTAAGTTGTTTAATAGAAGAAAAGTAAAATAGGAAAAGAGATATATTAAAAATATCTCTTTTCCTTTTACTAAATTAAATAATTTGGTTTTACTTAACTGCATTTAAAATGTATGAACGGCTTTTTGCCCTTGTTGGTGTTTTCACCAACAAGTTTAATTGGTAATTTTTACTTTTTATATTCTATTGTTTGTTGGTGAAAAAACACCAACAAAGGTGGTATGATTAGAAAGGTATATCTTTCCATCCATTTATTGGTGCTTCTTTTATACTATCGGGCACTGGCTTATCTAAAAACATATCGTAATTAGCATCAGGCTCATCACTTCTAATTAAAATTAAAAATCGTTTACCAACATCTTTTCTAGTTATATCGCCAGTACTATTAACAGAAGAATTCATTATTTTTTTACCCTTATAATTGTATTCAATGTTTATCATCATACCTCGACTTGCTCCTTCAACTTTATTAATAGAGCAAATTGTATAGACTCCAATTTTTTTCAATTTTTCGTCCCTAATAAAATTATATACTAAAGTGAAAATTGTAAATATTAAAAGTCCTATTAAAATGAAATATTTCTTTCTTTTAGTTTTCATAACTATTTCAGGGCTGTCCGAGGAGCAAATTGGTAATTATTACTTTTTATATTCAATACGTTTGTTGGTGAAAAAACACCAACAAAGGCGGAAAAGAGGGTTGTGCAACGACTACCTATGTTATGTGCTGTGCATTTTTTAATCGGCATAACTTAATCCTTCAAATACTTCTCTTGCTTCAATTCCAAGTTCAACTATTTTATCATAGTTTGCTACTTCAAACCATCCTAATTCATCCTTTGAATTTTTTACTAAACACCATCTATAATTATCACTTGAAGCGATTGTTATTTTTTCGCCAACTTTAAGTGTTATGGATTTTGTTGCATCTGTTCTTGATTTTTGTAAAGTAATTTCTTTTTTTACAGTAACAAATGAATTCATAGGATATAAATCTTTCGGGATGTTTTCTAATAAATGTTTTGAGTTCAGTTTGTAATCGTCTGGATAAGCCCAGGTTTGTAGAATTTGTCCTCTCGCAGTTGCAGTAATTATTCCGTCTCCTTTAACTTTATTCCATTCTTCTTTACCAATATAGTTTCCGACTTTACCCATTAGAATAATTTGTTTTCCATTAAAGTAATATAATGTTGTAGCTTCATCGCTACTTGGTCCTTCTTCGTAAATTGCTATTTCTTTAAAGTTGTCTTTAGTATCAATGTCAATTATTTTAAACATTGGAACTAGAATTACAGCATCTCCACTGATTTCAATATTGTTAACTCTTAAGTTGTATCGCATCGCCATACCTCGTTCGTCAATAAAAGACAATGTTATCGTGTCATCAATTCCATCCCCGTTAAGGTCGGCAATTTTTATAACTCGCGCTTCGTCTTGTCCAAATGCTGTCGTGGATAAAAGTAATAAAAAATGAATGAAGATTCTTTTCAAAGTGATTCGGTTTTTATGTCGGGTTACGGTCTTCGTTGCATTGCACATAACTAGTTTATATATGCCATAACGTGGCACAAATCTCTCCATTTTTGGGTAGATATGTGCCATAAAAGCTATTTTTAAGATGTATTTATCTATTTCTTAATTTTTCTTTCACAAATATACATCAATTTTTAAATTCCCAAACCATACCTATATATATATGTATAGGAAATTCACCTTTTGAGTTATTTCCTAATTAGGTTTGGTTCCGTTTTGCGTGAACTGGACGTTGTACAGTCATCTTATTTATCATTATTTTAAAAAAAAATCAAAAAGGCTGACTTTTGTCATTTTTTTAGTGGTTTATTTGGTTGTAATATTGTGCCGTAATTAGAAAGGTTCATGGTCCACAATTGCAACATACTTCATTCTCTTTCATTAGCGATGATACCAACTGGTTCATCTGCCAGAAGGGTCTATTTTATTGGATATTCCGAAGAACGTTTTCATTCGCTTGAAAGCGTTTTTTGTTTTTATATCGTTCAAAAAATAATTTATAAACTCTTTAAAAAAAAATGAAATGAAAAAAATCACTTATTTAATTGGAAACAGACGAAACAGACGTCTAGTATTAAAAAACCTGAGGTCGAGAAGAAAATCTATTAACACTTTTGTTCTGTTGGCGGTGCCATTGCCCATTCATACGGTGGAAGGTGCGATAGATATGCCTAACACTATTCAGGGTCGATTAACAAGGGCACAAGAAATTTCGGGTGCTTGTGGTACGAGTAGTTATGTATCGGTGTCTGCGGCTAAGATGACGGCAGTTAATGCCAGCATTACGGCTTACAAAGGCGCAGGGCCGGGTAATCGTCCGGGCTTGTACAGAAAAATGATGAATCAACTCAAATCGTTACTCAACTTGTTTCAAGATTCGGCTAATGAAGACCCGGTGAACTCCATCGCTATCTTGGAAAGTGGCAAGTTTAGGGTGGTGGAAGCTAAAGTTCCACAAAAGCATAAGTTTGATGCGAAAGATGGCGTGAACCCAGGGGAAGTAATACTCACCGCTCCTGGAGGGCCAAATGAAAGGCATTTCCACGAGTGGAAGATTTCGTACGACAATGTGAAGTTTGAATTGATACGCTCTACTTTAACGGCTACCAAACTGGTTGAGGGTTTAACATCAGGTGCTGTGGTGTATTTTACTCATGAGTTGATAGTAAAAGATGTGCCTCAAGGCGTAAGCCAAGTCATTAAAAAAAGAGTGAAGTAACTGATTTGTAACCGAGTCTTCCCGATTTGTCAGAAATGGGAGGCTCGGTGACAAATCAAGCCCGCAATCTGTCATGAAGCCTAGCCTTTCTGACAAATTGCGTAGGCATTCTGACAAATTGCTTAGGCATTCTGACAAATTGCCTAGACATTCTGACAAATTGCGTAGGCATTCTGACAAATTGCTTAGGCATTCTGACAAATTGCTTAGGCATTCTGACAAATTGCTTAGGCTTTCTGACAAATTGCCTAGACATTCTGTCATTTCACCCAGACCTCGAGCCAAAACATAGGCAGTGAATAGCGAATAGTGAATAGTAAATAGGGAATGCTTAATAGTGAATAGCGATAAGTGAATAGTAAATAGGAATTAAACGAAATGAAAAAAGCTCCGAGCATAATTGTTCGGGGCTTTTTTATCACCTCTCCCCTGCCCCTCTCCACCAGTGAGGGGGTGATGCGTGACGGCTGGAGGAATTTTACGAAAAAAGAATTTACGAATGCCGTTTTAGAATTTAGTAGTTAGGATTTCGAATTTGGTGGTTCGAGTTATTGTAATGTTAAAATAAGGTAAAAGCGATAGATTGAGGTGCATGGGGACTTAAAATGAGTAATTTTACTTCGAAGGAATTATTGAAAATTCGTTGTATTGCTGTTTATGTGGTCATTTTGTTTGCCTTTTGTGGTGTTGCCTTGCCCCTCCTCTTGTGTTTATCGTTTAGCTAGTTGCCCATCATGAAGTGTTGGCGGATAGTGCTGTTGGTGGTACTGTGTTGGGGCTATGGGGCTGTGGCCAAGGCACAACAGCGGGTGAGTAATTTGGAGATGGGCAAATACGAATTGGCTCGCGGAAGGTATACCAATTGTATCGATTATTTGAATCAGGAATTGATGCGGCAGCCCGATTCGTATTATGCATATTACTTTAGAGGAATAGCAAAAGGTGCCTTGGAAGACTACCTTGGTGCGGAGCAAGATTATACCAAAGCCATACAGATATATGCCAAACGGGCTGATGTGTTTACCGAACGTGCGGTGGTGCGCGATAGGCAACTGAACTACAAAGGGGCTTTTGAGGATTATCAACGTGCCATCAATCTCGATTCGATGGATGCCACTATTTATTTCGATAGGGCGGTTACGTTGCTTGCCGTCAATCAGTTTGAGGCGGCTATTGACGATTGCAACCGTGCCGAACGATTGCATTATAAAAACGAGAATTTATATGTGATACGAGGTGCTGCCAAGGCGGGTTTAACATCGTATCAAACAGCGATAACTGATTTCGACAAGGTGATTTCGCGGTATCCTAAAAACACGTTTGCGCTTATTCAGCGAGGCATTGCTTTTTCTGAATTGTCGAAAAAAGATTCGGCCATGCACGATTTCAACACGGTGCTCAAGATAGATTCGGTGAACATTGACGCTTTGTTCAACCGTTCGATGATTTACATGGACCAAACAAAAACCGAACAAGCGATAAATGATTTGAACAACATCATTCGCATTTCGCCAGGTTATGCTTCGGCTTATTTCAATAGGGCTATTATTTATGGCAATTCGAAAAAATACAAACAATCGTTGCAAGACTACGACAAGGTGATAGAACTCAATCCGAAGAATATTTTGGCTTATTTCAATAGAGCCATTGTGAGGTCGGACAATAAAGATTTGAAAGGAGCCTTGAGCGATTACGACCGTGTAATCGAGTTGTTTCCTGAGTTTGCCGATGCTTATTACAATCGTTCGTTGGTGAAAAAAGATTTGAATAATGTAAAAGGTTCGACCGAAGATTATAAAAAAGCTTTGCGAATAAAACAACAAAACTACTCGTTGAACGATAGCGTGAAATTTACCAAAGGTGTGCAGTTGATGAAACTGATGACCCAAAACATACCCAACGATAAGAACTTGGATGAAAGCGAAAAGAAACAAAATACCTTAGCCAATATTCAATTGCAACCCGTGTTTTCCATCACCTTGATGCCTGTGCAAAAGAATTTTAAGATATACAAACAAGGAGATAAACAGCATACCACCAATAGTGTGATAAGCCTTGTGAACAACAAAGACACCATAGATGTGAACAAGGTGAAGGAACAAATAACACAACTAGGGATAGCCATCAACAACCGACCTGACGATGCTTCTAATTACCTCGACAGGGCCATTCTGTATAGCTCCATCAAGAGTTATAACGAGTCGTTTGCCGACTACGACAAAGCCATACAGCTGAACCCCACCAACCCTATGGCTTGGTTTAGCCGAGCCAATACCCGTTTCAAATTATTGGAATTGATACATACGTTTGACGAACCTGCTTTGCCCGAAAACGCAATGGATAAAACCAAGAAAAAAGAAGAACATAGCGACCATACGTATGACATGGTGATAAGCGATTATAACAAAACATTAGCCCTCGACCCTAGCTTTACGTATGCATGGTTCAATAATGCCAATACCAAAACCTTGATTGGCGATTACAAAGGAGCTGTAAACGACCTTACCAAAGCCATTAAACTAGAACCTACCCTATCAGATGCTTATTTCAACAGAGGTTTGTTATTGATATTTATGAATGAAACAGAACTTGCCTGTAAAGACATCAGCAAAGCCGGAGAGCTCGGAATTTCGGAAGCTTATAATGTTATAAAACGATATTGTTATAAATAAAACATGAAAAAAATCACGGTATTCATCATTTGCCTTTGTTGTTCGCTCATGGGCACAGCACAAACTGCTAAGTTCACCATCAGCGGTTATGTGAAAGATGCAAAAACAGGGGAAGAAATAATAGGTGCTAATGTGAGCATTAAAGAACTTACTGCCACAGGAGTTAATACCAATGCGTATGGTTTTTATTCCATCACCATACCAGCGGGTAAATACACGGTACAGGCTCAATACATAGGATACAGCATACATCTCGATACAATAGATTTAAAACAAAACACCAAGATTGATTTTCTGTTGACCGAAAAAATAAATCAATTGAATGAAATAGTGGTGACCAGCGAACGCAAGGACGAAAATGTAACCAGCATACAAATGGGAGTGAACAAACTCGATATTCAGCAAATAAAAAACATACCCGTATTGTTTGGTGAGAAGGATATTTTAAAAACACTTTCGCTGCTGCCCGGAGTGAAATCGGCAGGAGAAGGAAGCAGTGGGTTTTATGTGAGAGGTGGCAGTGCCGACCAAAATTTGATTCTGCTTGACGAAGCCACCGTTTACAATGCATCGCATTTGCTTGGGTTTTTCTCGGTTTTTAATTCCGATGCCATCAAAGATGTAACGCTTTTTAAAGGTAGTCAACCGGCCGAATATGGAGGAAGATTATCATCGGTGTTGGATATAAAAATGAAAGATGGGAATGATAAGCATTACATTGTGAGTGGTGGCGTTGGCATCATTTCATCACGCTTGAACCTCGAAGGGCCCATCGTTAAGAACAAGGGTTCGTTCATCATTTCAGCAAGACGTACCTATGCTGATTTGTTCCTGAAGCTGTCGCGAGATAGTGCAACACGCCAAGCAAGGCTTTATTTTTACGATGTGAATGCAAAAGCCAATTACAAACTAAACGATAAGAACCGACTTTACCTTTCGGGATATTTTGGAAAAGATGTGCTTGGTTTTGGTTCTACCTTTGGTATCAATTGGGGAAATGCCACAGGAACATTGCGTTTGAATCATTTGTTTAACGAAAAACTGTTCTCGAACACCTCTTTGCTATTTACCAATTATGATTATAAAATTAATGCCAATTTCGGTGGCAATCCTTTGGATATCATCTCGCGAATTCAAGACTACGGAATAAACGAGGACTTTCAGTATTTTGTCAATACCAAAAACAAAATCAAGTTTGGGTTGACAAGTACCTTTCATAAAATCATTCCAGGAGCCATAACTTCAAGCAGCAATTCCCCTATTAGTAAATTGCATCTCGATAATAAATATGCTTGGGAAAGTGCCATCTATGCTTCGCACGAAATAAAAGTAACCGAACTATTTAACATCGAATACGGTGTTCGTTTATCTTCTTTTAGTCTGGTTGGCCCAGGTAGTTTTCATACCTACGATACCGAAGGAAATATATTGGATACAAGTACCTACTCCAGTGGGCAATTTGTAAAAACCTATTATAATTTACAACCACGATTGAGTGCAAATTATATACTTAACGAACGCAATTCAATTAAAGTTTCGTACGGTCTCAATACACAGAACCTTCATTTAATATCGAACTCCACTTCCGGCAACCCAACCGATTTGTGGATACCAAGCAGTAATAATGTGAAACCTGAAATATGCGACCAAGTTTCGTTGGGTTATTTCAAAAACATTAAGGACAATATGTACGAATTCTCCACCGAGGTGTATTACAAAACAATGCAAAACCAAGTTGATTATAAGGATGGAGCTCAGTTGAATTTAAATGCCAACATCGAATCGCAGTTGTTATATGGCATTGGCCGAGCCTATGGTATCGAGGTTTATTTCAAGAAAAAATATGGCCGATTGAATGGTTGGATAGGATACACCTTAGCAAGAACCGAAAAACAAATCAACGGAATAAACAATACCAATTGGTACCCTGCAAAACAAGACCGAACACATGATGTATCAATTGTCGTCATCTATGATCTATCTAAAAAGTGGACCGTATCTGCAACATGGGTTTACTATACCGGCAATGCGGTAACCTTCCCAAGCGGCAAATACATGGTAGCTGGACAAGTGGTAAATTATTACACCGAGCGGAATGGTTATAGAATGCCAGCCTATCATCGGTTAGACCTAGGCGCAACGTGGCAAGGAAAGAAAACCGATAAGTACGAAACCAGTTGGAATTTTTCGGTTTACAATGCTTATGGTAGAGAAAATGCCTATTCAATCACTTTTAAACAAGACCCTAACGACCCTACCAAAACACAAGCGGTTCAAACCACTTTATTCCGTTGGGTTCCATCATTAACATTTAATTTTAAATTCTAAGGTTATGAAACAATTATTCGGTTTAAATAAGTTTATTTTATTTATTTTAAGTGTTGTCAGTTTTTCATCTTGTCAGAAGGTGGTAAACATCGATTTGAATTCATCGGCTCCACAAATTGTGATTGAAGGAGAAGTATCGGATCTACCGGGACCTTATACGGTAGTGCTAACAAAAACAGTAAACTACGACCAATCGAATACGTTCCCTCCTGTTCAGGGAGCTTCGGTAACCATCAATGACGATGCTGGGAATTCGGAATTGCTAACAGAGGCAAGTCCTGGTGTTTATAAAACAATTAACCTTCAAGGAGTCGTTGGCAGAACTTACACGTTGAATGTGGTTGCAGACAATAAAGACTATCAAGCGGTGTCGAAACTTAATTCACCAGTGAACATTGACACACTAGTTGCCGAGAATGCATCAGGCTTTGGTGGTGGTGGCGGTGGTGGTGGTAATTCAGGTCCTAAGAGCAAAGTAGTGATTGCGAAATTCACAGACCCTATTGGTGTAGTCAACTATTATCGATTTATGGAATCAATAAATGGTTTAACTACCACTTCAATAAACATAACCTCTGATAATTTAAGAGATGGAACCTTGATAGAGCAACGATTAAGAACAAATTCAGATGTTAAAATCCTTCCTTTTGACACAGTAACCGTTCAATTAAGAAGCATCGATTTTGGAGTTTTCGAGTACTTTAGAACCTTCAACAGAACTGGTGGTGGAGCATTTAATTCATCAACACCAGCCAACCCTAGTTCTAATATTAGCAATGGAGCATTGGGTTACTTTAGTGCATACTCAGTGAAGAGCAAGTCCATAGTAATTCAATAGCAGGCTAGTTACCAAACTATGAGAATAAATTTAGTTTAAATAGTATCGAAATAAAACCTATTTTTGGTTTCCATATTACTATTGAACAATACCAAACAAAATGAATAAAACGATTGCAGTTACTGGCGCAAGTGGTCATTTAGGAAATGTAATTTGTAGACTTTTAGTCGAAAAAGGATTTCGAGTGAAGGCCATGTACAATACAAGGATAGATTCGTTGGAAGGTTTGCCAATAGAATTGATACAAGGCGATGTGCTCAATAAAAGCGACCTTGCTAAATTGATTGAGGGGTGCGAAATTGTGATTAATAGCGCAGCCATCATCAGCATCAATGGCGACCCAACGGGAATGGTATTCAAAACAAATACCGAAGGCCCAAGAAATGTATACGAGGTAGCAAAAGAAAAAGGAGTAAAACGAATCGTCCACATTAGCAGTGTTCATGCGGTGATGGAAGAACCATTGAATCTTCCTTTCGATGAAAAAAGAACTTATAAAACCGCCACTTGTTTTCCATACGATTATTCAAAAGCGCAAGGCGAACAAATTATGTTGAGTAATAAAGCCAATGCGGCACCCGAAGTGGTTGTTCTTCGCCCAAGTTGTATCATTGGCCCCTTCGATTATAAAACATCTGAATTTGGTAAAGCTTTATTGAAATTTTATCATGGGAAAATACCTGTAATGCCCGAAGGTGGTTATAATTTTATTGATGTGCGCGATGTTGCCGAATCGGTTATCAATGCAATGGAAAAAGGAAGAAACGGAGAAATATACCTTGCCACAGGGAAATATTATTCCATGAAAGAACTTGCATCTACCATTGAGAAAGTGACAGGTAAAAAGACCCCTAAAAACACACTTTCGTTTACAGTATTAAAATCGCTCATTCCTTTTATTTCAGCCTATAGTAAACTTACCAATACCATACCTTTATTTACAACAGAATCAATAAATGCTTTAAAATATGGACATCCAGGTATGGACAATACAAAAGCCATCACTGAATTAGGACATCGTGTAAGGCCATTCGAAGAGTCGATTAATGAGTTTTATACTTGGCAGAAATCAACCGGTAAAATCAAATAGAATGAGTATTCAAAACCTTTATCTTATTTCTTATTTATGGCTAAGCATTGCCCTTGTGGTGCATGTAACCATGTTTTTTATCACTGCACCTTTTGGTCGACATACAACTGAGAAATGGGGAATAACCATTAACAACAAGCTTGCTTGGGTATTGATGGAAGCCCCTTCCTTATTTATTATGTTGTATTTCCTTGTACTTGGGAGTAATTCTTTTCACTCGTATGTTTGGATATTGTTTGCCTTTTGGATTATCCATTATATCAATCGAACGTTTATCTATCCACTTCGAATAAAATCAACTCCAAAAAAAATGCCTTTGGCCATAGCTATGAGTGGTGCTTTCTTCAATATCGTAAATGCTGGATTGAACGGATATTTTCTTTCTGAATTGGCATCACCCCTTGATTATTCATCTACATGGCTCAGCAGTGCGCACTTCATTGTTGGCGCATCCATATTTGTGATAGGAATGATGATAAATTGGAAAGCCGATACCATTTTAATTAATCTTCGAAAGCCAGGCGAAACAGGATATAAAATCCCTCAAGGCTTTTTGTTCGATTACATTTCTTCTCCTAATTTGTTTGGTGAAATAATTGAATGGTCGGGTTTTGCTTTGATGGCTTACAATTTACCCGCTCTTACCTTTATGGTATGGACCTTTGCTAATCTGGTTCCTCGAGCCAAAAATCACCACGATTGGTACATGAAACAATTCCCTGAATACCCCGCTAAAAGAAAAATCGTGTTCCCGTTTCTGTTTTAGCTAAAGAGTTATTCGTATCGATTCAATTTATTCTTCAAAATGGTGAGTTCTTCTTGTAAACTATCCACTTTATTTAATAAATGATATATCGCTTCAATCCCTTCGATATTAATATCAAGCTCATAGTGCATTCGAATCATTTTTTCAACATCTTTAATTTGTTCCACAATAATGTAGCGAGTGTCCTCAATGGTTGTTATCTCCACCAAACCGTATTGGTTTAACGATTCGATGAATGCAAAATCAACATTGTGATGAATGCAGAATTGTTCTATTGAAATAAATTTATCCATTTGAATTCAGTATTGATAATTGGGTAAATAATTCTTTTTCTTTTTCAGTTAAATTTACAGGAATTTTTAATTGGTAGGTAATGTATAAATCTCCATACTCACCTTCTTTTTTATAAATTGGGAAACCCTTACCTTTCAATTTCACCTTGGTTCCTGTTTGAGTTTCTGGTTTAATGGTCAATTTCACTTTACCATCAAAAGTATCTACCATTATTTCTCCTCCAAGAATTGCAGTGTATAAATTCAAATCAATAGTAACATAAAGATTATTGCCATCTCGTTTGAACTTGGTAGAATTAGAAATAGAGAAAGTAATGTATAAATCTCCATGTGGTCCATCATTCACTCCTTCTCCCCCGTGTCCAGTTATTTTAATAGTTTGACCATTTTCAACACCAGCAGGAATGGTGAGTCGGATGGCTTTACCATTCACAGTAAAAGTTTGTTTGTGCGATTGGAAAACATCTTTCAAATCGAGATGTAATTCCGTGCTTAAGTCTTGCCCTCTAAATTTGGATTGAGAAGATCTCCTTCCTCCCGCAGTTCCTCCAAACATGGATTCAAAAAAATCGGAGAAGTCTTCTTGCTGATTTGGATTTCGCTGAGCATTATCGCTTGCGAAACCACTGCTACCTTGTTGTTGTTTCGCCTTTTCAAATTCGTCAGCATGTTTCCAATCCTTACCATACTTATCATACTTTTTCCTCTTTTCTGGGTCACTAAGCACTTCGTTGGCCTCATTTATTTCCTGAAACTTCTTTTTCGCATTGTTGTCGTTTGGATTAAGGTCGGGGTGCAATTTCCGTGCGAGCTTACGGTAGGCTTTTTTTATTTCGTCTTCGCTTGCATTTTTATCAATCTCTAGTACTTTGTAATAATCAATGAAATCCATCTTCTTTTTTGATTTGGTACAAAGATAGAACAAAGAAAACCGAATCTTGGATTAATCTTAAATTTTAATGATGAATAAACGGAAATTTAAAAACAGGAATAATTATTTCTACTATATTTGCAGACTATAAACAAACAAATTATTAATCCACAAAAAAATCATGAAAAAAACAATTACTAAAACAAAACCATTAGCCATTTTTAGATGGGTGATGTGTACGTTGGTCCTTATTGGAGCAACCGTGACAAACGGAATGTCACAAACTGTTACCATTACATGTACAGGAACAGCAGGCTCGTATGCCTCTGGCTCTGTAAACTCTTCTGGAGTTATGAATGATGGTAACATGATTACTATCAACAGTTCTTCAAATAGAGGTTGGGCACATTTCGACCTTTCGAGCATTCCTGCGAGTGCTATTGTGAGTGCTGTAACAGCAAATTTTTATACCTATTCGTCAACAACCTCTTCTGCGACAAATAACGTATATGGTTTTACAGGCGATCCCTCAACCACTGCGGGGACTACTTTGTATGCAAATTGTGCCAACGGAACATCTTTTAATGCTTCCACTTGGTCTGCAACTGGTAATCAAGCAAAGGTATTAAATGCAACAGGGATCGCTTTTGTTCAAGCGAATTGTGGTGGAAATAATGCGAATCTTGGTTATGTAAGAGGGTCTACTAACACCTATAACATATATGGATACCCACAAGCTGGTAGTGAGCCAAGTTTAACAATTACATACACAGTACCTTCACTTTGCAGTGGCACACCTGCTCCAGGAAACACTTTATCAACAGCTTCTTCCGTTTGTTCTGGTGTTAACTTTACACTTTCTACTCAAAACAGCACATCGGGTTCTGGAGTGACCTATCAGTGGCAATCTTCACCTGATGATGTTACCTACTCAAACATTGTTGGAGCAACAACAGCAACATTAACTACCAACATTACAACTGCTACTTATTTTCAATGCGTAGTAACTTGTTCTGCAGGTCCAAGTAGTGGAACATCTACACCTATACAAATTACATTAAACTCATTCGAAAACTGTTATTGTACACCAACAACAACTAATGGTTGTACTTCAGGTGACCATATTACCAATGTTACATTCACTTCATTAGTAAATCCAATCAATAATAGTACAGGTACCTGTTTGGTTAATTCTTATTCAGACTACACTACTACTATTACGGCAGCTTCTGTATCACAAGGAGATGTTGTTCCTGTAAGCGTTCATGTTGGAAACGGAGGAACTGAATATGCTGGTCTTTGGATTGACTTTGACCACAGCGGAACTTTTGATGCAACTGAATTTTTAGGTTTACCTACACCATCGAATGCTGGTTCTCCTGATTGGCAATTTGATGGAAACATAACAATTCCTTACACTGCATTAACAGGTATTACAAGAATGAGAGTTCGTTCTAGTTACAACATAGTCGAACTTGGAACTGATGCTTGTTCAACCTTCTCTTATGGAGAAACAGAAGACTATTTTGTTGACATTGCTTCGTCTTCTAACTGCAGCGGAACACCTGCACCAGGAAATACATTAAGCACGGTAACTTCTATTTGCCCAAATACAAACTTTGACCTATCTTTACAAAATTCTACGATTGGTGCAGGTGTTACCTACCAATGGCAATCATCACCTGATAACGTCACTTATACTGACATCGCAGGTGAAACTTCTACTTCCTTAACAATTTCTCAATCGACTGCTACTTATTATCAATGTTTAGTAACATGTACAAATAGTTCAAGCAGTGCTACCTCTACCCCAGTTCAAGTAACCATGAATACTTTTGATAATTGTTATTGTACTCCAACAACCACTGGCGGTTGTTCTTCAGGCGATCATATTACTAATGTCACATTTAATTCATTAGTAAATCCTATCAACAATAGTACAGGTACTTGTTTGGTTAATTCATATTCTGACTATACTACCACTGTGACCGCAGCAACTGTTTCTCAAGGAGATGTTGTTCCAGTAATTGTTCACGTTGGAAATGGAGGAACAGAGTATGCAGGACTTTGGATCGACTTTGACCACAGTGGAACTTTTGAAGCAACGGAATTCTTAGGCTTACCTTCACCTTCTAATGCTGGTTCTCCTGATTGGCAATTTGATGGAAATATTACAATTCCAAATACCGCATTAACTGGTATAACAAGAATGAGAGTTCGTTCGAGTTATAATACATCTGAACTAGGTACAGACGCATGTACTACCTTTTCATTTGGTGAAACAGAAGATTATTTAATTAACATTGCTCCATTCTCCTCTTGTTCTGGAACACCTGCACCAGGAAATACAATTTCGTCTCTAACCACTGTTTGTTCTACAACTAGCTTTACTCTTAGTACACAAAACACTGTATCTGGAGGAGGAATCACTTATCAATGGCAATCTTCTACAGATAACACCACCTATACTGATATTGTTGGTGCGACTTCATCAAACTATACAACAACTCAACCGTCTTCTACGTATTATCAATGTCTGGTAACTTGTCCTTCTGGACCTAGTTCGGGAACTTCAACACCATTGCAAATAAACATGGATGCAATTGCAAACTGTTATTGCACCCCAAGTACTGTAAATGGAGGTATATTTGATGCAATAACAGGTTTTATTAGTACAGACATGAATTACAATTATTCAACCTCAACAGGACTTCCTTCACCTGGATATGAAGATTTGACAGCAACGCTAGGTACTGCATTTCTTGGTTCTAACAATGCATTCGAAATTGACGAAATGTATAGCGGTGATGCTGCTGCTATTTGGATTGATTTTAATGACAATGGAAGTTTTGAAGATGCTGGCGAATTAGTTGCTACAACTGGTCAAGGTACTATTGTAACTGGTAGTGTTTCAATTCCATTCACTGTTGCTCTTGGAAACCACAGATTGAGAATTAGAAACACTGATGACACTAGTAATCCTATTGCTTCAACAACTTCTTGTTCAACAACAAATTCTTATGGTGAAACAAAAGATTTCACCATCACGATTATTCCAGCTTACGACATGGGAATTGCAAATATTCTAACTCCAGTTTCCCCTGCTTGTTATTCAAATGCTGAAACAATAAGTGTTACTGTTCAAAATTATGGTCTTGGAACATTGGATATGAGTATTAATCCATTAACCGTAAATTGTGATATTACAGGTGCTAATCCTAATAATATGACACTAACTCCAATGGTAATAAACACTGGACTAATTAATGCTGGAGGAACTTTGGTTGTAACTTTCTCTACGCCTTATGATATGTCGGCAGTAGGAACTTATGATGTTACAGTTTCTACTTCTATCGCTTATGATGGAAGCACATCTAACGATTCGAATAACGAATCATTTGTTCGCAATGCTGACCCGGTAGTGACCGCTTCGGTTGACAACTCAATAGTATGTGAAGGTAGCAATATCACTTTAACGGGTGGTGGTGCTAATACGTATACTTGGGATAACGGTGCAACTGATGGTTTAGCTTTTGCGGCTAGTGCTGCTACAACAACATTTGTTGTTACAGGAACTGACATCTATGGATGTAGTGCAACAGCTTCTACTTCTATTACTGTAAATACTTTGCCAATTGTAACTGCTTCTGTGGATAATTCAACCGTATGTGAAGGTAGCAATATCACTTTAACTGGTGGTGGCGCTGATACATACACTTGGGATAATGGAGCAACTAATGGTGTAGCTTTTGTTGCTAGTGCAGCAACAACTACTTTTGTGGTTACAGGAACCGACTTAAATGGATGTACAAATACAGCTTCAACATCTATTACCGTTAATTCTTTACCAACAGTTACTGCAACAGCTGATTTTACAACTGTTTGTGAAGGAAGTAACGTTACCTTAACAGGTGGTGGAGCTAGTTCTTATGCTTGGGATAATGGTGTAACTGATGGTGTAGCTTTTGCAACATCAACAAGTGCTACTTATATAGTAACAGGAACTGATGCAAATAGCTGTGTAAATACAGCTTCCGTTTCCATCACCGTTAATCCATTGCCAACCGTTTCTGCTTCCGTTGACAACTCAACTGTTTGTGAAGGAAGCAATATCACTTTAACAGGTGGTGGTGCTGATACATACACATGGGATAATGGAGCAACTGATGGTGTAGCTTTTGCTGCTAGTGCAGCGACTACAACTTTTTTAGTTACTGGAACTGATCTAAATGGTTGTGTCAACACAGCATCCACATCAATTACTGTAAATTCATTGCCAACAGTCACTGCGACTGCTGCATTAACAACTTTGTGTGCTGGAAGTAATGATACTTTAACAGGTGGTGGAGCTGTTTCTTATGTCTGGGACAACGGTGCAACTGATGGTGCTGGATTTGTGGCTACTGCTACAACTACTTATGTAGTTACTGGAACTGATTTGAATGGTTGCGTTAACACAGCTTCCGTAACAGTGAATGTGAATCCGCTTCCTGTAGTTACTTTAGATGTATTTAACCCAACTATTGTTTGTGATGATGCTGCTCCATTCGCTCTTCCTGCAGGTTTACCAGCAGGTGGTATTTATTCAGGTCTTGGTGTTACTGGTACCGATTACACTCCAACTGCTTTAATTGACGGATTGAATACAGTAACTTACACAGTTACCGAATTAGGTTGCACTGATTCAGCTTCGCAAACTATTTACGTTTCGAATTGTGTTGGGATTAATCAACTTGCAGTAAACAACGAAGTGAGTATTTATCCTAATCCTTCTTCAGGCTTATTTACATTACACATTAGCAATGCAAGTATTCAAGAACTTGTGATTACGGTTACAGATATTCAAGGAAGAGAAATTTATAAAGCTTTAGATAAAATCATTAGCGTTGATTATACTAAAACCATCAGCCTTGAAAATATAGCTAAAGGAATTTACTACATCCATATTAACAATGGTGTAGAAACCTCCGTTCAAAAAATCGTTACTCAATAATTGTAACTTCTATTAAAAGGAAAAGGCTACCATTGATTTGGTAGCCTTTTTTTATTTAAAGGTATGCGATTAAGCTCCTCCCTAATTTTCACCTAGCAATAGAATCCTCGCCAACACAACGAATGAGACACAAGTAAGGGATTGATTTTTTTTGCATCTTTGCAAGCATTGAAAACGAAAACAAAATCAATAGTATTCGAATGGATAAAAGCGATATCGGTTGCCATTATTGCTATCATCTTGTTTCGAGTGTTTTTATTCGAAGCCTTCACCATTCCATCGGCATCAATGGAAACAACTCTGTTAACAGGTGATTACATTTTGGTTAGTAAATTAAGTTACGGACCACGCGTACCAAATACTCCACTTTCCATTCCTTTTACTCATCAAAAATTAACCTTTACCGAAAACACGAACTCTTTTGTTGATTGGATAAAACTACCTTACCTTCGCCTTTTTGGTTGTCCAAGTATTAAACACCACGATGTAGTAGTGTTCAATTATCCAATGGAGGATGAATTCCCTGTTGATCAGCGAACATACTATGTGAAACGCTGTATGGGCTTACCGGGTGATTGGATTGAAGTTAGAGATGGACAAACTTATATAAATGGAGCCTATGCAGATGTGCCTGACAAGATTCAATTTAATTACCGTGTATACACTACTACTGATAGTATCAACTCTGATAGCATAAATAGTCTGGGAATTACCGAAGGAGGAAGATTGAATAATAAAAAAGAATTCTATTTCAACTTAAGTATTGAAACTGCCGAAAAACTCGAACACCTTTCGAATGTTTCTAAAATTGAGCCTTTGCTCAGTAAAAAAAGAAACTATAGTGATTTGATGTTTCCCGATAACGAACATTTTTTATGGAATATCGACAATTTTGGTGCACTTCACATCCCAAAAGCAGGTGATTCTATTCGGCTTTGCCTCGACTCCCTCCCACTCTATCAACGAATTATTTCTGTTTATGAAAAAAACGATTTGACAATTAGCAACGATTCTATCTTTATCAACAAGCAATACGCTACTCACTACACTTTCAAAATGAATTACTATTTCATGATGGGTGATAACAGACACAATTCAACCGACTCAAGATTCTGGGGATTTGTGCCGGAGGATCATATTGTAGGCAAGGCGGTGATGGTGCTTTTATCAATTGACAAAACAAGAAATGCTTCAAGACTCCGAAGTGGTAGGTGGCTTAAAAGTGTTTATTAAATTATATACTTTCGAAAACTAAAAACTAACAATAATAAAGATGATCATTCTTTCGTCTGCATACCTAGGCCCAATTGAGTACTTCTCGCTTCTTAAAAAAAATAAAGACTCGTTTATTGAGCATCATGAGCATTTTATTAAACAAACGTATAGGAGTCGTTGCGAAATCTATTCGCCCAATGGACTTCATACCTTAAGCATTCCTTTGGTGAAAAGAAACCATCGCCAATCAATGAAGGACATTCAGATTTCATACGATTACGATTGGAGAACGATACATTGGCGAACCCTTGAATCAAGCTATAAACGTTCACCTTTCTTCGAATATTACGAAGATGATTTATATCCATTTTATCATCAGGAGAAATACAAATACCTTATTGAGTTGAATCAAGCTCTGCAAGAACAAGTGTTGCTGTTGTTGAAACTTAAAACCTCTTATAGCTATACCAAATCTTATAAGGCAGAATATCCCAACTTGGTTGATTTGAGAAACGTCATCATCCCTAAAAGCGAAGAACACACGTATCAACCCAAAAAGTATAGTCAAGTGTTCGAAACCCGACATGGATTTCTGCCTAATCTTAGTATTGTGGATTTGTTGTTCAACGAGGGACCGCGAGCTTGCGATTACTTTTAATCTGAATTTATATATCTTTGCCACCCAAATAAACTAAACACAAATAAAATTCATGAAAAAACTTATTCTTTTATCAATCATTATTCTTACTGCTAAACTAACTACTGCTCAAGTGGTGTCACCCGATTCGGCTAAATATTACGAAGGGAGAATAATTACGGTGAGAGGAAAAGTAATGAGTACTTATAAATCGAGAGGTGATAAACAAAAGATATTAATCAACTTTGGAAAACCATACCCTGATCAATCGTTTAGCATTGTTATTTTCGAAGAGAACTTTTCGAAATTTGATTATAGTCCAGAAGAAAAACTAAAAGACATGATGGTGCGTGTAAAAGGAAAGGTAACGATCTTTAAGGATAAACCACAAATCATGGTGAATAACCCAAATCAAATACTCTGGGAGTAAATCCTTTCTAACGGATTTTATTTCTGCGCATTCTTAAGCAAATACCAAGCTAATATACTGAACAATAAATTAGGCACCCAAACGGCTATGAGTGGAGAAACAAGCCCGCCAGCCGCAAAAGTGGTACTGACTTGCATGAGCATGATGTAGCTAAAACTGATGAGTATGCCCAATCCAATGTGCATACCTATGCCTCCTCTTATTTTTCGGCTAGCGATGGAAACTCCTATCAAGGTTAGAATAAAAGTAGCGAAAGGAAAAGCTGAACGTCCATACATTGCTATTTGCGATGCTTCTATATTATCCGAACCTTTAAGTCGTTCAGAATCGATATAACTATTTAACTCGGAATAATCCATTGTTTCAACCGTATTGTCTTTTCGTCCGAATTCTTTGGGAGTAAATGCAAATGTGGTATCAATACGAACACCTTTGCGAATGTACTCCTCGGAATTATTGATGGTGCGAATAAAATAATTGTTGATTACCCAATGTCCTTTCGTACTATCCCATTTAATGGTTTCGGACATTAACTTATAATACAGTGTACCTTTATTGAATTTCTCAATAGAAAAACGATACCCTGTGTTCTCTTCGGTGGCATACCTTTCGAGATAAATATAATTTCCGGGTGAAATTTGTTTGTGAATATTCCTATCGCGGTTGTAAAACTGGTCGCGAATGTATCTGTCTTCAAAAGCGATTCGTTGTTTGGTTGCATGAGGGATTAAAAAATTGTTGAGATACAAGGATAAAATAGCAATGACTGTTGCCGAAAGCATATAGGGTACTAGAATACGGTTGTAACTAACACCACTGCTAAGTATGGCCACTATTTCGGTGCGTGTAGCCATCTTCGAGGTGAATAAGATAACAGCAATGAAGGTGAACAAGGGACTAAATAGACTTACGAAATATGGTATAAAATTGAAATAATAATCAAACACGATGGCCTTTAGTGGGGCTTCTTTTGCAAGAAAATCGTCCAGCTTCTCGGAGATATCGAATACCACCACGATCAGAATGATGAGTGCCATGGAGAAGAAGAATGTCCCCAAGAACTTTTTAATGATATAGATGTCTAATATTTTCAACGTTGTACCTACTCTATTAAGTTTGATTATAACCGAACTGACATCTGTTTCACCATTTTATCTTTCCAATCTTTAAACGTGCCAGCTATTATTTGATTGCGAGCTTCGCCCACTAACCACAAATAGAAAGCCAAATTATGTATGCTGGCTATCATGCCTCCTAATAATTCTTGAGAATGTACCAAGTGACGCAAATAAGCTTTCGAATACGAGCTATCTACATAAGCCGTACCATCGGCATCTAATGGAGAAAAATCGTTTTTCCATTTTTCGTTTTTTATATTGATAACCCCTTGTTGAGTGAATAACAATCCATGTCGGGCGTTGCGAGTTGGCAATACACAGTCGAACATATCGATACCAAGTGCAATACATTCGAGTAAATTAACAGGTGTGCCGACTCCCATCAGGTAGCGAGGTTTATCCACAGGTAATATCTTACAAACTACTTCGGTCATTGCATACATTTCTTCAGCGGGTTCGCCTACCGACAATCCCCCAATGGCATTGCCTTCTCTGTTTTGGTTAGCAATAAACTCGGCCGACTTTTCTCTTAAATCAGTATAAACACTTCCTTGAACGATGGGGAACAAGGTTTGCGAATAGCCATATTTTCCTTCGGTTTCATCAAATCGTTGGCAACATCTCTTCAACCAACGATGCGTCATGTCGAGCGATTTGCGGGCATAGTTATAATCGCAAGGATAAGGTGTACATTCGTCAAAAGCCATAATGATATCGGCACCTATGGTACGTTGAATATCCATCACGTTTTCGGGTGTGAAGAAATGTTTACTACCATCAATATGTGAGGTAAACTTGGCTCCTTCTTCGGTTAGCTTTCGGCTATTGGATAAGGAATACACCTGATAACCACCTGAGTCGGTGAGTAAAGGTCGATCCCATCCGTTAAATTTATGCAATCCTCCTGCTTTCTCAATGGTATCTATTCCTGGGCGAAGGTATAAATGATAGGTATTGCCCAAAATGATTTGAGCTTTGATGTCTTCTTTCAACTCGCGCTGGTGAACTGCCTTTACCGTACCTACTGTGCCTACGGGCATAAATATAGGAGTCTGAATGGTGCCGTGGTCGGTTATTAGTTCTCCTGCTCGTGCCTTCGAGTTTTTATCGGTGTTTGATATTTTAAATTTCATAGCTTACCACGAATATGAACCTTCGCCCGCCATTAGCTCCCAATTTGTCGGTTTCAAGTATTCGTAGATTTAAATTGTTAATTACTTTGTATAAATCGGCCAAAGATAATACAATAGATAGTAAGTATAAATCTATTTTTGCACACCGAAAAGTCAAAAGGTATGATAAAGTTGTTTTCAGAAGAAAGGTATGGTGAGGTAGAAAGGTTGAAATTAACCGTGATTGCCAATGGTAAATGTTCCAATTATATTAATTAATAAAACATGAATTGGACTGAGTTTACAGAAATTTCGATAGGGTTAATCATCTTTGGGGTATTTGCATTTGCTTTCCTCATACAGCTATGTTATTACTTGTTTTTCTTTAGCCGAGTATCGTTTTACAAGAAAAAAGAATTGCCTGCTTTCACTCCACCGGCATCTATCATTATTTGCGCACGCAACGAAGACCATAACATTGTTGATTTTCTACCCATGATATTCGAACAAAATTATCCTGAGTTTGAGGTGGTGGTGGTGAACGACTGTTCGTGGGATAATACGGGAGATATACTGAATGAATTTGCAAAAAAACATGCCAACCTTAGGATAGTAACCATTAAAGAAAACGAAAACCATGCACATGGAAAAAAGGTAGCTTTGATGATGGGAATAAAAGGTGCAACGCACGAACACCTGTTGCTTACTGATGCCGATTGCAAACCTTCGAGCAAAGATTGGTTGCGACACATGATGCAACAGTTTACTACCGATACCGAACTAGTGATAGGATATGGAGCTTACGAAAAACAAAAAGGATTTATCAATAAAATCATCCGTTTCGATACTTTTGTGATTGCCCTGCAATATTTATCGTTTGCTTTTGCACGAAGAACTTATATGGGCACTGGAAGAAACTTGGCATATAAAAAATCTTTGTTCTTTAAGATGAAAGGCTTTGCTTCGCATTACCATATCGAGTCGGGAGATGATGATTTGTTTGTGAATGAAGCCGCCACACGCAAAAATACAAGGGTAGAATTGAGTGTGGATAGTTTCACCATATCGAGGGTGAAGAAAACAATGAAAGACTGGATTCGGCAGAAACGCAGACATGTTACCACCTTTAAGCAATATCGGTTTGGAAGTAAATTCCGATTGATGGCTTTGAGCATGAGCCAGTATTTATATTTCTTAACGTTTATTATTGTACTCATCCTTCAGTTTCAACCCATACTTGTGCTTTCGATGTTTGGCTTGCGATTGGTGATACAGCTCTTGGTATTTAATAAGTCAATGAAAGTGTTGGCGGAAAAAGATTTATTAGTACTTTCGCCACTGATTGAGCTTATATTAATGGTATTATATCCATTGATTACGCTGTCGAATCTGTTGATGCGAAAAAATAATTGGAAATAATGAACGAGCGAGAACAACCGAAACCAAAGCTTAGCGAGAAGGGTGCATACGATGTAGCCTTAGTGAAAGCTGCATTGGAGCAAGGCGACCAAAAAGCCTATGCCGAGTTGATGAGCCGTTACCGCGAGTCGTTGTATGCCATGGTATTTAAAATGGTGGGCAACGAAGACGATGCTGACGATATTACCATTGAAGCATTCGGAAAAGCTTTTCTTCGCCTCGAACAATATACTCCCAACTATGCTTTCAGTACATGGTTGTTCAAAATAGCATCAAATAGCTGCATCGACTTTGTGCGTAAAAAACGATTAGACACTTTATCCATCGACAACCATATGGAGGATGAAGAAGGTAAATTGAGTTCGTTTCAGGTACAGTCGAGTACATTGACACCAGAGGAAGACATGGTGAAAAAACAAAATGTGGAAATGGTGCGCAATGTGGTTGAAAAACTTAAACCGCATTATAAACAATTGATAGAACTCAAATATTTCGAAGAAAAATCGATTGAAGAAATATCGAAAATAATGAATCTTCCTCAGGGCACTGTGAAGGTACAACTGCTGAGGGCTCGTGAGTTTTTGGCGAATGTGATACGCAAAACCGAACGAAAAGGTTATTAGCATGGGCTTTTGGCTTTGCTAAACCCTGTAGATGATGAATACTGCCCCACCTTTGAATACCGAGCCTGCTGATATAGCACTCATCAAACATTATTTCCCACAACTTACACCCACACAAGAACGCCAATTTGCTGCTTTGCAAGGTTTATACGAACATTGGAATGCTCAAATAAACGTGATTTCGCGAAAAGACATTGAGTTTTTGTACGAAAAACATGTGTTGCATTCGCTGGGCATAGCCAAGCTCATCGAATTTAAACCGGGCAGTGCGGTGCTGGATGTAGGCTGTGGTGGTGGCTTTCCGGGTATTCCCTTGGCCATTCTTTTTCCCGAAACCAATTTCCTATTGGTGGACTCGATAGGTAAAAAGATAAAAGTGGTGAAGGAAATAAGCCAAGCCATTGGCCTCACCAACCTTGAAGCCGAACACCTACGAGCCGAACAGGTGAAACATAAGTTCGACTTTGTGATAAGCCGAGCGGTGACTGAGTTTCCGGAGTTTTACACCTGGGTGCAAAACAAGTTCAGCAAAAAACAATTCAATAGTTTGCCCAACGGAATTATTTACCTTAAAGGTGGCGACTTGGAGGAGGAATTGAAGAGTTTTGCCAAACGAGTGGTGATTACCGATTTGAAAGACTTCTTTGTAGAGGAGTTTTTCGAGACTAAAAAGCTGGTGTACCTGCCCATGTAACCACCCAAGAAGCGAGGCAAGCGAAGGGTTTTATACTTTTTTTACAAAAAAAACGATTTAGGTATTGTGGGTTTGATACAAATACCTATCTTTGCGCTCCTTAAAAATAAAAACAAGATAAAATGAAAGCAGGAATTCACCCAGAAAACTATCGTTTGGTAGTATTTAAAGATTTAAGTATTGATTATTCATTCATCACCAAATCGTGTGTTGAGAGTAAAGAGACAGTAGTTTGGGAAGATGGAAAAGAGTATCCAATTGTGAAATTAGAGATTTCGAACATGTCGCATCCTTTTTACACTGGTAAAGTGAAATTGGTTGATACAGCAGGTCGTGTTGATAAATTCCGTACACGATACGCTAAAAAAGACGCAAAATAGTTTTTTAATAGTAGTTGTTAGTTTGTGTCCCTCGTCAAGAAATTGGCGAGGGATTTTTTTTTGATTGTTGGTGAGGCTTACGCCCTGCGAGGTATTATTTTACGATTACCAATTTCTCGGTTTTGAGTTGTTTGTCGTGGGTATGTAGGCTGTAATAATATATTCCTGTATTCAATTGTTCTAGGTTTAGGTTTAGGGTTTGGTTGTTGGGCGGTAAGGTATAGGTGATGAGCCTGCGGCCTTGCATATCGTAAATGCTTAGTTCGGCTGCTTGGGAGAGGTGATAGCTTAGGGTCATTTGGCCGTTGTTGGGGTTGGGGGAAATAGTAATTGTATTTGTTTCTTTAATTTCACTTACTCCATCATACGTACAATCTACCACTGATATATCATCAATATAATAATATGCTTCGTTATCAACCCCGCCAGCTACATGAATCGTATCGCTATTTATATTATCTGAAAAGTTACCAATAGTAATATAATGTTCCCCTCCTATAGCGATAAAGTCCCCAGAAATCATTGTCCAAACAGTTTTATTAAATAAAGGATTAGAATTATTATTATTTATTTGAGGTATAAAATTAAGAGGATAAGTATTATTTTCGGACACAGCTGTATCAGAAAAATAGACACCAAGTGTATGACAACTTATCAATGCCGTATCAGCCAAACTAACATAAAATTGAACACAATATCTATGCAATGGTTTTAACACAGTATCTAATTCAGATTGTATATATTCTCTAAGATTTGAAATATTATAAGTTACTAATCCAGTATAACCATTGCCTGAATGTGCCATCTGATGTCCAAAAAAATTTGAAGGTACACCAACGTTACCAAAATTATCGCAAGAATTAAAATAATCAGAAGTCCCTCCAACAGTTGGTGCAATCCAGCCTGTGGCAAGATATATTTGCGTTGCCATTATCGGGCAGCTACTATAATTTTCAAAACTCGGGTTGGGTACTAAATTCTGCCCATACCCTTTGAAGAGGAAAAAACAAAAAACAAGGAGGGCAATTTTTTTCATCCTCCAAATATACTCCTTAAATCATCTCCAAAAACAGAAAAAATGA
>JBAXQU010000045.1:0-25700 GCA_037131555.1 Bacteroidota bacterium | reverse complement strand
TTGAATTATCACAAATTGCAGTAGAACCTGAATACGAACCTACTGGTAATGCATCTATTGTTAATGATGTGATAGCAGTGTTTGTACAGTTGTTCGATGAAGTTGCAGTAACTGTATAGTCAATAGGAGAAGTAACAGACGATGCTGTAACGGTAGCTCCTGAAGTACTAGTTAAATAAGTTGCTGGACTCCAAGAATAAGTAATTGCATCAGCACCTGCAGTTGCATCCGCAGTTATAGTTGTTCCATAAGTTGAACAAACTGGTGTTGATGTAGGTACAGAGATAGTTGATACAGCATAAAAGATAGTAGCAGTCACTGGCACACGAGTTGGTGTAGCACATGCTCCATTAAATGCTTCTACATAATAAGTAGTTGTTGAACTAATACTAGGACTATAAGTAGTTCCGGTATTAACAAGTGTTCCACCAGTTGATGCATCATACCATCTTAAAGTATAGTATGCAGGATCTGCCGCATTCAATGCAGCTGATAAATTCACAACGCCAGGTCCACAATTTGTTCCTCCCACTACACTTGGTGAAGTTGGAATTGTTTCAACAACAACTGCAGCTGTGTCTAGTTTGCTACAACCAGTTAAGTTATCAAGTATTGAAACTATGTATGATGTTGTTGCAGTTGGTGTCGCTACCGGATTCTCAATTGTTGCTGAACTTAGCGTAGTAGATGGTGACCAATTGAATACATAACTTCCTGGAGGTGTAAATTTCCAAGCTTCTGGTGTTGAAATAGTGAAATTCGAATTATTTCTACCAGGAGCTGAAGCACCTATTGTACCCGCACAGTTTTGTAAACCAATAGTTTTGTTATGTGTAGCATCAGCCACAGAAGTAACATGTATTTCTACAGTTCCTACTGTTTCACTAAATATTGCTTGAACAGTAATATTTCCTGCAGTTGTAAAGCCAGGAACATCAAAGTATTCTACAACAAATTTACGCAATGGTGCTGTACCTGTTGACCAATATCTAACTGTTCCAGATGTGTACAAGTACAAATCTTGAGCCATTACTGCTACCACGTTACAAGGATTAGCAGAACTTGGGAAATTCGAGAATGTAAATTGTGTTGACATCGTTCCATTTCCAACTTCGATTACACCATTAGTACCAATTTGTACAGTATTGTATACTGTTCCAAAATAGTTATAGTTAAATCCAATTGGAATATTACTCCAATATCCATCATCCAAACTTCCTGAAGTTAATGCTGGTGTTGCAACTCCTGCATTTGCAAGAACGGTTGCATTACCTGGAGCAGTCAGTGGAGCAAAAGGGATAGATGTAACAGAGAAGTTAGCAGCTGATAATCCTGAAGTTATTTGAGATGTACTACCAGTACAAATAGCAGTTGGTGTTGCATGTGCATTTACTGCTGGGAAGTTGTACAAAGTAACATTAGTAGTAGCAGAAGAAGCACATCCTGTTGTAGGATCGCTACCTGTTACTGTATAAGTAGTACTTGCAACTACAGTAGCTGTTGCTACAGTAGCCACTACAGATGAACCTGTGGTTGTAGCTAAAGTATTAACACCACTTTCTGTCCATGTATAAGTGTAGTTAGGGTCGTTTGAACTACTTGCTGACAATGTAACTGGAGCAACACTACATAAAGTAGTTGGGCTGCTAACCGTTACAGTTGGAGCTGGAGTCCAAGAGATAGTTTGTGACGAACGTGTACTTGCACATGTTGCACTTTCTTCTGCTGCATAATAAGTAGCATTACCTGTAGCAATAGGTGTAGTAAATACATCTCCTGTATATAACAATGTTCCACCTGTTGCCGCATTATACCATTTAATGCTATTTCCAGCTTGTGGAGTAGTAGTAGTTAATGCGGTAGTAGCAGCACCACAAACCGAAGTCGCAGCAGCAGAAATTGTTGGTGTACTAGGAGTTGGGTTAACGTTAACTGTGGTACTACCTGTAACAGCACAACCTGATGAAGGGTCTGTAATAGTTACCGAGTAAGTAGCTGTTACTGGAGGTGTTGCAACTGGGTTGTAAATAGTTGACGAACTCAAATTTGATGATGGACTCCAAGCATAGTTAAGACCAGTTCCTGTTTGAATTGAAATTTGGTAGTCTTCTACATCTGCCCAAGTTAATGATGAGTTTGAGTTACAAGGATTTGTTGGATTAGAACTGTAGTTCAAAATAACACGCATAACGTGTGCTCCACCTGTTGCAGTGAAAGGCACAGTGAATGTTGCACCATATGTTGTATTAGCTGTAGCCAATGACACACCTGTAGCTATCATTTCTGACGATTCAAATGTTCCGTTGTTATTAAAGTCAATCCAAGCACTCACCATGTTAGCATCTGTTTGTGCACATTGGAAACCTACTGAATAACTTCCTCCTGCTGCAATAGTAGTGGTAGTTGTTCCTAGAGATCCAGGAGCATAGTTAGTATAACATTGTGTGGATGATGAAGTGTGACCTGTGTTGTTCACCATGTTAGGTGTTCCGTTCAAAGATACTTGAGATAAGTAGTTTCCATAAGAAGCATAAGATGAACAATAGGTTGGAGCTGGAGTACAATAAGTTGGTGTTGTACTACTTCCTCCTCCTGCTGTAGCAAATGCAACTAATTGACTAGTTGTACCAGAACAAATAGTAGGTAAGTTACCAGTCACTGAATTCAAGGTTGGATAATTTCCAGCTTGAACGGTAATAGTTGCTTGTGCAATACAAGTACCATCAGTTCCAGTAACTGTATAAGTAGTAGTACTTGAAGGATGAGCTATTGCACCATCATTTGTGTACACAGTAGTTGATGTACTTACTGGAGCAGGAGACCAAGTAAATGAATATCCTGAGTATGCACTAGTAGCCGAAAGTATCGCATTGTTAGTTGTAGGTAAGCAAAGTTGTAAATTGCTTCCACTCACAGTTACACCAGCTGGTGGTGGTGTGTAAGTAGCAACGACTGATGTTCTAACTCCGTCACATGTTCCATTGTTTTCAGCAACATAATAAGTAGAGTCTGCATTAATTAATGGAGTGGTGAATGAAGCACCTGAAGCAATAACGTTTCCGCCAGTTGCAACTCTATACCAATTTAATGTTCCTCCTGTACCTGTAGCAGTTAAGGTTACTGTTCCTGTACCACAAGCTGTTGCAGCACCCACAGCTGTAGGAGCAACGGCTGGAGCAACAGTTGTTACACTAACAGTTCCTGTTGAAGCACAAGCACCATTATTTCCCGATACGGTATAAGTAGTTGATGCTGTTACTGTAGCTGTGGCTGTAGCTCCTGATAATGAACCAGGTTGCCATGACCATGTCAAAGTTCCTGGTCCTAGTCCAATGATGTTAACAGCATAATCTTCTGTTTCACCCCAAGTATAAGTTCCTGTTGCTCCAGGTAATACTGATGATTCATCGTCAACTATTCGCATTAGGGTTAAACCTGCTGTCGCAGTTGAAGGAATGGTAAATGTTCCAGAAATAGGAGTACCAGCAACAGCTTGTGTACCATAAGTAGAAGTATACATCAACTCATTTGATTCAAAAGCACCATTGCGGTTAAGGTCTAAATAGATTCCAAAAATCGTTCCGTAAGCATTACCATTACAATATCCTATTGTTACAGTAAAAGGAACTGTTGTTCCAATTGCAAAACTAGGTGCAGGCAAGTTGGTATAGTTCTCATACATGTTTGCTACAGAAGCAGAAAGGCCATTGATAGCACCTGCACCTGTCGCACCACAACCAGCGATATTATTTATTTGATTTCCTGCAGAACCAACAACTACTCCTAAGATTTCATCATCGGCAGTACTTGTAGCACTTGAGGTTCCGTAACCGGTAGGTAAAGCCTGAGGTCCTGAAGATAAAGTTTGAGCAGAAAGAGAAGTAGTGTATCCAGAACAAATGGTTGCTGGAGTAGCTGTTACGTTAGTTACCACTGGTGCAGCCAATACATTTACAGAAACTGAAGCTTGATATCCACAAGTTCCATCATTTGCAAGTAAAGTATAAGTATAATTTCCAAGACTTGTTGGAGTAACACTTAATGAGCTATTTGCATTGTTATTAGTTGCTGATGATGTTAAACCACTACCTGCAGCAGGTGAAGCCGACCATGTAGAGGTCAACATTGTGTAATCATTTTGGCTCAATGTGAACGATGTACCAGGACAAACTGTAGCTGCAGAAGTTAAAGCAGTGATAGCTGGAGCTGGTGTAACATCAGCAAAAACATCAGTACGTGGACTTTCGCATCCGCCAATTACTTCCGTTACAAAGAAATGTGTTGGAGTATTGATAGACGATAAATAAGTAACCGAACCTGCTGAAGGCTCTGATTGTTGAATTGCTAAATTATCAATTACGGTTGACATTGAAGAACCACCTGTTCTACCGCCAATTACATGTCTCCATGCTGCTCTGTTTGCTGTTAAAGCAGCTGCAGGCAATTGTACGTTGTTAAAGATAGTTGTAGCGCCTAACATTAAAGTCAATTGACCAGATGTGTTAACCGAAATGGTTACATGGTTAGTTGAATTTAACCAAGTTGTGTTACCTGAATAAGCATATACAGTTCCACCTACTGATTGTGCATAACCTGCATTCACTGTTTCACCATATACTAAATAGATACCTTGGTTTCCAAAAGCATCAAAACTGATACGTAGCTTACTTCCTGTACCTTGTTCCATTCCGTATGCAGCTGTAGTAGCTACATCGTCACCAAAACTATAACTGAAACCATCGGCCATATTACCAGCAGTTCCTGAAGTAGTAACGTCAAATTGAACATTGTATTGATTTCCGTTTAATCCGCTAGCAGCAATCGCAATTGCTCCTTCTTGACTACCAGCATTTGGATAAAGTGTTAATGCACCTCCACCTATTGAAGCAACTCCAGTTACCAAAGCACCATTAGCACCTGTACTGAAATCGTTCGTATAAATGGTTTGTAAAGAACCAAATGGAGGAGTTTGAATTAAGTTACCTCCTGTTGAAGCATTGTACCAATTGAACATTGCACCTGATGTAGGCACTGATGAAGCAACTGATGCACTAGGTATATTAGCACCACATTGTACACTTGGTGTTGTACTTGGAGCCGGTAATGGATTTACAACCACATCCACCTGAGTTCTACCAGTACCTAAGCAGATACCAGAAGTTTGATCAACCCAATAAGAGGTGTTCGAACATAATGATGGTGTGGTGAATGTTGCACCTGTACCCATTAATGTACCACCTGTTGCGGCATTATACCAATTGAAGGTAGCACCTGTAACACCCGAAGCAGTTAATGCTGCGGTTTGTCCTGCATTGATGGTTGCACCTGTTGCAGTTGGAGCACCCGGTACGTTGTTTATTCCAAAAGTAAGTACTGATGAATTAGCACAGTTGGTTAATGGGTTAGTAGTGGTTAAATTATAATTAAATGTACCACCTGCTGTTACTGTTGCTGTTGTAGTCGAAGTATTAGTAGCACTTAAACTTGAGTTTGCGCTAGTAAATGCATCGGCAGCTGACCAAGCATAAGTATAAGATGCAGGAGGAGTGAAACGCCATCCTTCTGGAGTAGTAATGGTGGTTGAAAAACCATTTCTTCCAGGTGCCGCTGCACCAATTGTACCTGCATTTTGAACTGCAGTATATTTAACGTTTGTTGAAGCACAAGTTCCTAAATGAATCTCCACAACTCCTGTTGTCTCGTACAACAAAATTTCACCATTATTGCTATTGGTGGTTCCATATTGCGCGATGTTTTTGAACTGAATGACAAATCTACGAGTAGGGGCAATTCCTTCTGTCCAATATTTTATAGAGGCAGAAGTGTTACTTGCACATTGTAAATCGTTTGCTAACCATGCCATAATATTAGCAGGGTTTGAAGTAGATGGGAAAGCTGCAAACCCAGAGAACTGTGCAATTTGAGTACTATTATACGCTCCAAATTGCAACAATCCATTGGTTCCAACATTCACACTTGTGAAATTGGTTCCAAAGAAGTTATAAGTAAACCCTAATGGAATACTACTCCAACCTCCATCGTCCATAGAACCTGAAGCTTGAGCAACTGTTGCTACACCGTTCGTAACAAGAGCGGTAACTCCTGTTGCTGGAGGGGTAAGTAAATTATAAGGAATTGAACTCACCCCAAAGTTACCTGCACTTAAATTAGAATTAAGGACAGATTGAGTAGTAGTAGGGTAACACGCGAAAGCAGGCGTGGCCGAAGGCACAGCTGCAGAGCCTGGCAATACCCCAACATTGAATGAAGGCGAAAAATTACATCCGTTGGATGAAATGGTTGCCGTATACGATGTGGTGGTTGAAGGCGAAGCAACAACCGAGTTGGTGTTGGTATTATCCAAACCTGTAGCAGGAACCCATGAATAAGTTGCTCCTGGTACACTAGCTAGAGAAATAGTAACCGAACCACCCGCAGCACATATTAAGCCATTGCTTGGTGAAGCAGTGATGGCATTAATTAATGGCACGTTTACAGTAACCGCTGTACGAGCACTGCTTACACAAGTTCCATTGTTTTGTTCTGCATAATAAGTAGCGCTGGTACACAATGAAGGTGTAGTATAAGTAGCAGAACTAGATAATAATGTTCCTCCGGTAGCAGCATTGTACCATGCAAAGTTAGGGCCCACATCTGTAATAGTCAAAGTTTGAGTGCCTCCTGGGCTTATAGTCCAACTTGCAGCATCAACTGTAGGTGCTGATGGAGTCGTATTAATTGTAAATGTTCCTACACTGCTACCAGTTCCATAAGTATTAGCTATGGAAATAACACCAGTTGTGTTAGCGTTAGGTACAGCAGTAATTTGAGTAGTAGAATTTACAACATAAGATAATGCAGGGGTACCACCAAAGGAAACGCCTGAAATTGAATAAAAGTTAGCACCAGTTATTACTACCGAAGTACTTCCACCGCATCCGCTAGATGGAGTAAAACTTGCAATGGTAGGAGCCGCTGGAGCAAGTACGGTAAATCCATAATCTTCGCCTTCGCCATAACTTTCAACAGCACAAGGATCGGTAGGCAGTGCAGCATAATTGCTTCGTACACGCATTTTGGTAGTTCCAACTGTGGCTGTAACTGGAACAGTAAATGAGCCTGTAAAGGTTCCTGTTCCGGTGGTTCCAGAATTCCAAACCATCTCACCTGCTGCAAAAACACCATCTTGGTTATAATCTATCCAAATAGCAAATCCCTGAGAATAAGTGGTAGTTGAAGAAACACTGATGTTAACACTTTGTCCTTGAATTTGAGATGCTGTAAACGTAGGATAATAGTTGGTATAAGCTATACCCGTAGCAGTACCATTATTAGTAATATTGGTTATTGCTCCTGTGGTAGAGAAATTAGCAACACCCATATTAGTAAGAAGGTTGGTAGAAGTAGGTGTACAATAACAGCTTATAAATGTGTTCATCATTACTTGAATAGGAGTAGAGATTCCAGAGGCACCACCGTTAGCACAAGTAACTATACATCTATAATAAGTAGGTATTGTTTGAGAATGAGTATACGTAGCTGTATTTATACCAGTATTGGTATAAGTAATACCATCAGGTGATGATTGCCAGTTAAAAGTAAGTCCTGAAATACCAGTAAAGGCATTTGCTGTTGAAAGTGTAAAGTTTACACCAGAACAAACTGGGTTAAGACTAGTATTGGTAGCACCTGGTGCTGGTGTTCCTGCACATGGTGTTGAAGTAGGTGGTGACCAAGTAAATGTTAAACCATTAACAGGACGCACTGATGAACTTACTGTTGTAGAAGTACAAGCTGAACCTGATGCTGTGGTAGCAGCCCAGTTAGTTGTTGTGGTTCTTCCTTGAAAATCTGCAGTAGTTGCACCGGTAATACCAACATAAGCTGTTCTAGAATTAGCTCCAGGTGCTGGTCCATAAACAAACTGAACTGTATTTGCAGTTTCTTTTAATCGAATTTGCATAGAAATTTCATTTAAGCCACCACTAAAGAATCCCCAATTTTCCCATTCTATAACATAAGTACGGTTAGGAGAAACTCCAACAACATAAACACTCGCTTCGCGACCAGCGGTAGAAGCTAATGAATATAAGTCGGCATTTAAAGGAGATAATACATCGGGAGATGAACAGATAGAAGAATAACCAGAAGCTGTTGTGGCTCCTAATTGTGCGATACCATTTTGTTGAACACTCACTGTAGTGTAGCTAGCTCCATGATAAGTAAACGAGAAAGGCATAGTTTGTAATCCAAAGTTTGAATCATCATAAGAAGAAGTGTTGTTTGTTAACACCGTACCAGAAACAGCAGCTTCAACAGGTACATAGGTTCCAACCACTTGTGTAAACGCCATCGCAGCAACTGTTGCTGCAGAGGTCCAAGTATAAACTAATCCATTTGCTGGAAAAACAGTAGAACTATAAGTACAAGTACTTGAAGAAGTTCCTGCTGTAGAAGCAGTCCAGTTAGTGGTGGTTGTTCTAACGTTTACATCGCCTGTTGTTGCTCCAGTGAGTCCAACGTGCACAGTTCCAGTAACTGGAGTATTCGGTTGATAACAAAACTGAACAGTATTACTTGTTTCATACAATTTCAATTGGAAACTTTGCGCAGCTGTCGCAGCACTAAAAAAGCCCCATTTAGTCCATTGCATAGTAAACACACGAGATCCGGTAGCTCCTGTAGTGGCGTAATTTAGATTTCCACCGTTGGCTACACTCCCATCCAAATCGGCATTAAAAACAGCCAATGAGTTAGTAACTGCACCAGGGGCAGCGTAACTTGTTGTGGTTAATGCACCTAATTTACAATACCCGTTGGCACTAACACCAATTGTGGTGAATGCAGTACCTGCATAAGTAAAAGTAAACGGTAAAGTAACGGCAGTAAAGTTGTTGTCATCATACGTACCAGTAGTAGTTAATGATGCTCCAACTCCATCTTGGGCATAAGTGCCACTCGTTTGTGCAAACGTATACGTTGATAACGTTTGCGCACTCACATTTGTGATGCCTAGTCCCAAAAGAACTACGGCACAAAGCAACCACCTATGTATAGGTGCGGCTGCTTTTGTTGTTGTTGTAATTTTCGTCATTTGTTTTTTGTTTTGGGGGTTTGTAATTAATTATTAATTGTTTTTACTGTTTTTTGCTTTTTACTCTTTCTTCTCATCATGTTCATTTTTTTTCGTTTTTGGGGTTTGTACTAATTATTAATTATTTTATTGTTAATTTTTATTGTTGTTTATTTTTCAAATCTGCGTTTTCGCAGTTATTTTCATGCGAAAAAACATTTTTTAATATGAATAAAATCATGTTTTCTTAACATATTTCGATAAGCAAAGTAAAATATTCGAATTGACAAAACCAAATTTATTTTTAAAATTTCGTACCTATTTTTTGTAAGTAACTGAAAATGAAACTAATTATTTTTTTGTCTTGGGCTAAGATTTCTTGCATTTTACCAGTATTTATTGCCTGACGTATGGTTTCGAAAAAGGTTGCCTCCCAAAATAAAAATATTTTTTGAACCTTGTTTTTTACTTCACTTTTATTCATTAAAAAAAGAACGTATTAAAATCGAAATTCGACCAATAAAAACTTGTGATTTGTTCGAAAGATGCGTTGTTGTTGGCTAAGGTTGCATGTAAAATCCAGAATAATGGTATTTTTTTGTTTTTATCGATGAACTTATAGGATGTTGAGGCGAACTAAAAGCACGTTTCGATGCTGTTTTTGAGCAATATTCCTGAAAAATAATAGAACGAAGCACATCTTCCATTGGTAGAACCATGAACACGACCCATGTATATAAACTACCAATAAAATAAGGCATTTAAACGCTTTCGTACAGTAGCGAATAATCGACCTAAATGGTTAAAAGAAGCGACCAAACCATTAATGAAAGTTGAAAAATGGTGAGGCTGGTTTTGAATTAATAAGAAACAAAGCGTGATTGAAAAAATATTTTATAAAAAGTGTAACCTGAAATTAATCCATACGTAAAAGGTAGGTAAATACAACAAACAAAACAAGAAGTAAAAATTAATAGTATACCCACAAACAAAGAGTAAAAGGTAGATTTGAGAAACACTTACCAAAACTAAACAAACATTAAAAGTCTGACGAAAGTTAGCAAAACAGTATCGTTCATTGAATTCGTATTACAAGTAATTAATTGCAGTTGGTGCAATCGCGAAAGCGTATTCCCTAGATTTTTCGAAGGTTCTAGCGATGTTTCGGCAAGTCCGCTTGAACTTTAGCAATGTTCGTTGGGAAGTTAGTAAAGTTCCAGAGCTTTTGAGCAAAGAACTTTGAGAGTTGATGAAAAAGCCAAGGAAATTGAAGAAGAACCCATGGAAGTTTAATCAATAGCCAAGGGAGTTGTAGAAGATCTAAAGGAAATTATTCAATTCCCTTGGGAAGTTGTGAAAGTACGATGGGACTTGATTAAAGAGCCAAGGGAAGTTGTGAAGGTTCGATAGAACTTATGCAATAACTCATGGGAATTGAAGAAAAGGGTAAAAAATAAGAATAAAAGTAATTTAGTTGAGTAAACGCCCACTAAACTAAATGAGACAGAATGATGGGCAATATATAAGCTTCGGGGCCATGAAAAACGCCCTACTGCCGGTATACAGTTTGAAGGAAGCGAAGAAAAAAGGAGGTATAAAAGGCCATGGTAAAAGTAAAAGAAGGTTTGAAGAAAAAAAACCCAGAAGAGAAGGTGACTTATGGAAATAAGGTGGTTGCCAAAATGACTAGCAATCCCAATTTCCCTGACGATGCCACTGTGGTAGCTGCATTGTTAGCTACTACCAAACAGCTAGATCTGGAAATCAAAAGTCCGACAAGTACCGCAACTACTATCAAAGAGAAGGAAAAGGAATTCAATATCAAAATGAAAGCCGCAGTATCTCATGTGCAAGTAGTGGTGAACGAAGTGGACAAAGATAAGGCGCTAGTAATGATTGAAAGTGCTGGGATGGAAGCCGCAAAACAGGGTTCGATTAATATTCCTGAACTATCTGCTAAACAAGGCAAAGCAGCCAATTCGGTAGAGGTAAGGAAAAAAAGAGAGAAAGGTACGCTGGTTTACGTGTTTCAAATGTGCACCGACCCTTCGATTGAAACGAATTGGAAGATTGTGAAAACTTCGACTCGCGCTAAAGTAATAGTAACAGGTTTAAATTCGGGCAATCGCTATTTCTTTCGTGTAGCCATCATTAGAGGCGATGTGCAAGAGGACTACTCGGATCCAATATCCATAGTAGTGGATTAAACTAGGGTAAAACCTGAGATGTAGAAAAAATCATCGTTACATATTCGCAAGAGATAAATGCCGATTGCGAACCAAGGAGCTCTCTGAGAATGGTAACGGTGATTTTTAGAAAATTAAATAAAAATAAATTTAAAAAATAGAAATCATGGGACGTAGAAAAGAATTTAGAAATTTATTAGCGGATGAGATAGAAGCCGTTATTTTGTCGAAGATTGCAAATGTTAATTGTGGAATGGCCGATGAAATGGAGGACAAAGTAAGCGCTGCCGCGCGAGTGATAGCAAAAGAGTGTTTTAAACTGTACGAACTTACAAAACCGAACGAAAAGGCTTTTCGAAAAAAATTAGCGAAGCAACTTGTAATAGATAAAACGACAAAGAAAAAGAAAGAACTAATTATAGACCCGTAAAAACACATGCAAATAAAATGTTGTTTTACTTAGAATGCAAAACCAAACGAATGTTTGTGTTTTGCATTTTTTTTGCGAACTTTGTATTGAATTAAAACAATAAAAAGAAATGAAAACAATCTATTTAATTCGTCATGCAAAATCGGATCAAAGTCTTGGAACACTTGCCGATGTTGACCGTCCACTAAACCTTAGAGGATATAGCGATGCTGAAAAAATGAGCAGAATGATGAAAGAGAATAAAATAGTTCCTGATGCCATCATCACCAGTCCCGCTTTACGAGCCATTTCTACCGCTTTAATATTTGCTCGAACCATCGATTTCAATCAAGCTCGTTTATCCATTCTGCCAAAACTTTATCATTCTAATGAATCTACTTATTTGGATGAGATAGCCAAAATGGATAATAAAATCAACACATTCATGTTGTTTGCTCACAACCCAGTGATAACAAATACAGCGAATCGATTAACACAAGAAGTAATTGAACATATTCCTACTTGTGGAATAGTCGGTATAAGTAACAATTGTAATACTTGGGAAAAATTTGTTGCATTATCGGGTAAACTTATTCTGTTTAGTTTCCCGAAAAATAATTAATATTCGAATAAGTTAATGAATTAAATTTACACATGTTCACTGTGAAAATGAATAAAAAGACAGTAGAGAAAAAGAAAAAAGAATGTATTGATTTTCGACATAAAAATAACACTAAAAACAATCTTTAAAGAGAACGTTTCTTGTTAAATTAATGTTATCATTTGCTACTTACTACACTTCTGTTTTTAATTTTTTGTAATTTTCACTTTTCAAAAATATACAATTATGAACAAGAAACAATTAAGAAAAGATTTGGAGTTGGCATTAGTAAAAAATATTGAAGATTTGTTAATCAGTATTCAACCTGAAGCGTGTAAGGAAGTTGATGAAATCATTTTTGGTGCATCACGCATTATCGCTAAAAAGTTTTACAAATCCATTAAATTTAAAAGTGAAAAAAGCACAGTTAAAAAAGAAACAAAAAAGACAAATGTTTCAACATCCAAAACAACTAAAACAAAAGCAAATCAATCACCAGTAAAAAACAAGAAAAAAGTTACTTCCATAAGCAAAAAATAATTTATTACAATGCAAAAAATTATTTTTTGTTAATTATGAAATCGAAAAGTACTTTATTAATTAACCGTGAACTTAGTTGGCTTTCATTCAACGAAAGGGTTTTGCAAGAAGCACAAGACACAACTGTTCCTTTGCTTGAACGAATTAAATTTCTTGGTATTTTTTCCAACAATAGAGATGAATTTTTTCGTGTACGAGTTGCAACCATCACTCGAGTATTACGCCATCAAAAAAAGGCGGCAGAAATAATAGGAGAAAACCCTCAAATACTGCTCAACAAAATTCAAAAAACGGTAATCGATCAACAAATAAAATTTGAAACGATTTATCAATCCATTCTAAAAGAGTTAGGCAAAAACAAGATTTTTATCATCAACGAAAAGCAAGTGACGGTAGAGCAAGGAAGTTTTATAAAAACTTTTTTTCGTGAAAAAGTGCTTCCTTCACTTTTTCCAATTATGCTCGACACTACCACCAGCTTCCCTTACTTGAAGGATAAATCAGGATATTTGATAATAAAGCTTGGTAAAAATGACAACAAGAGACGAAACAAATTTGCATTAATAGAAGTGCCTACTGACGAGCTTTCGCGCTTTGTTGTAATTCCAAAAACAAACCAAAATAATTATATCATGTTGCTTGACGATGTGATACGTTATTGCATTGAAGATATTTTTCCTAATTTTAAACATGATTTTACGGAAGTTTACAACATAAAGTTGACAAGGGATGCAGAGATAGATATTGATAACGACATCTCTAAAAGCTTTGTTGAAAAAATATCTAAGGGGCTAAAAGACCGTAAGAAAGGGCAACCTGTAAGGTTAGTATACGACAGCGAAATAGCGAAAGATATGCTTGATTTTATTATGAAACGAATTAAGCTAGGGAAACAAGATAATCCGATTCCGGGAGGGCGTTATCACAATTTTAAAGATTTTATTTCATTTCCAAACGTTGGTTCTCCTAAATTACGATTCAATAAAACGCTTCCTTTAAAGCATCCTGATTTTATTAATAAAACAAACTTATTTGATGCCATTAAAGAAAAGGATGTACTTCTTTCCTTCCCTTATCAATCTTACGAACATTTAGTCGACCTTTTGCGAGAAGCATCTATTGACCCAAAAGTAACTTCAGTAAAAATTACCTTGTATCGTGTGGCAAAAAATTCCAATATAGTGAAAGCCCTTATTAACGCTATCAAGAATGGAAAACAAGTGACAGCAGTTGTTGAACTTCAAGCGCGATTTGATGAAGAAGCAAATATTTATTGGGCCAACAAGTTACAAGAAGAAGGAGCTAAAATTATTTACGGTGTGCCAGGATTAAAAGTACATTCAAAAATGTTTTTGATCACACGAAAAGAAGCAAATGAAACGAAATTGTATGCTCATGTTGGAAGTGGAAATTTCAATGGCGACACAGCACGAGTTTATACTGACCACTCCTTACTGACCGCTGACAATAGAATAACGGAGGAAGTAGAAAAAGTTTTTAATTTTTATTCAGATAATTTCAAGATAGGTACATTCAAGCATCTACTAGTTTCACCCTTTTTTATGCGTAAACGATTAATACAATTAATCAATAAAGAAATACAAAATGCGAAGGAGAATAAACCTGCCTACATTTTTCTTAAGTTGAATAATTTAGTGGATGTTGAAATGATAAAAAAGCTTTACTCTGCCAGTGCTAACGGAGTACAAGTAAAACTAATAGTGCGTGGAACTTGTGCATTAGTTGCGGGTGTAAAAGGAATAAGTGATAATATTGAAGCTATAAGCATTGTGGATAAATTCTTAGAACACAGTCGAGTTTTTATTTTTTGCAATGGAGGAAAAGAAAAATATTACATTTCATCAGCCGATTGGATGACCCGAAACTTAGATCACCGTTCGGAAGTAGCCGTACCTATTTATGATAAACAAATTCAACTTCAACTACGAAACATCATAGATAAATTGTGGGAAGACAATACAAAATCGCGTATACTTGGTAGCAAACAAAATAATGAATACCGCAAAACAAATAGCAAACACAAGGTAAGAGCGCAAGACGAGATTTACAAATTATTTCTCACTAATAACGGGTAAGAATTAATATTGAAATTTGCAGCAATTGATATAGGATCCAATGCGGTGAGGTTGCTATTTTGCAATGTGTACGATGATGGGGGAAAAGCAGAATTTACAAAAGCAGAATTGATTCGCGTTCCAATTCGTTTGGGCGAAGATTCGTTTCTTCATGGGTCCATTACAAAGCAAAAAGCTGATAAATTGGTAACGGCCATGAAGGCCTTCAAAAACTTAATTGATGTATATGAGGCTATCGACTACCGAGCATGTGCAACCTCGGCTATGCGCGATGCAGAAAACCGTTACGATATTGTTGATAGGGTGCGACAAGAAGCAGGTATAAAAATTGAAATCATTGATGGGAAAACAGAGGCAGACATCATCTATTCAAATCATATCGAAGAGCATCTAGATAAAAGCAACAACTATCTATATATTGACATTGGAGGTGGAAGCACAGAGATTACACTATTCTCAAAGAATAAGGCCATTGTATCTCAATCGTTCAACATTGGTACCATTCGCATGCTTCACAATCAAATTGACAAGGACTATTGGACCTATTTTAAGAAATGGATAGAAGAAATAACCAAAGGGTATAAGCCACTTATTGCAATAGGTTCAGGAGGAAACATTAACAAGCTTTTTAAAATGTCGGGTCGAAAGATAAATAAGCCGATAGCAACAGTAAAACTTAAAAACCTCTACGAGGTGCTTGAATCATACACTTACGAAGAACGCGTACACAAGTTGGGACTCAACCCTGATAGAGCTGATGTTATCATTCCTGCTTCCAAGATTTTATTAACTGTATTAAAAAAAGCTGAAATAGAAAAAGTATTAGTACCTCAAATTGGCTTAGCCGATGGGATTGTGCATCAACTTTATGATAAATATATGGAAAAGATGTTGACAGAGAGGGAATAGTATATGCTAATAATCTAATCAGATTAAGGCTTGACTATTTATTATATAAACAAGAAAGACCCGAACAAATGTTCGGGTCTTTCTTGTTTAATCTCGATAATTATGAATTCTTATCGAGTGAGTATAATGGAACCTTTTTGTTCATAGAATTTTCCATCCTTTCCTTCAGCTGTTTCAATGTAGAAGTACAATCCTTCAGTGGCTTCTTCACCTTTTCTACCTTTTCCATCCCATTTAGCTCCTACCTTATCGCATTCGAATATCACCTTCCCTTTTCTATCAAATATTTGTCCATTCATCTTAATGATGTTCTTTCCGTTAAAACAAAATACATCGTTAATTCCATCCCCGTTAGGTGTTAATTCTGTTGGCGGTTTTGACATCGAAGAGTTTCCTGTTACTTCTATTTCTCTACTGTCAATGCTTGTATTCCCATTCGCATCGGTTGATGTAAGGGTTACTGTATATGTTCCTGGAGTTTCGAACACATGAACAGGATTAGCAACTTTATCTTCTTTTTTGCCATCGCCATAATTCCAATTATTCGCAACACCATTTCCATTATTTGAAAGGTTAACAATCAGAGGAACTGTTCCTCCAATTGGGCTAGCAAAAATGGAGGCAATTTGAATACCAGAGAATTTATTGATAACCGTTTCGATTTTCTTTTTATCCTTTTTGTGAAATGGTTCAACTATAATTTTAGTTTCTTGTGCATCTTGTTGTTCATTCAAAGTCACTTTAGTTTCAGGTGTCGAACGATTTTGAGAGACATCACTATTTATTTCTTTTTCCTTGGTTTCAGTTGCTGAAGTTTGAGCCACAAGCTTATTCAAGGTTTCTGTGACCATTGGTTTTGCAGGTTCTTTTCCAACTAATGTCGTGTTATCAGCAGACGTTTTTTTAACCGCGCTATTGGTCCAATTCATCACATTAACCGTAGCGACAATGGTTACAGCTGAAGAAACAACGGCAATTAATGCGTTTGTTCCTATCTTATTGATTATTGTTTTTCCCAATAAGCCAATCCCTGCGCCTTTAAGCCCAGTCTTGATATTTTCCCATACACTTGGACTTACCTCCGCTTCGAAATCTTCGAACGAATCTTTAAATAAATCTTCTATACTTTTTTTTGTCATAGTTGTTTGACTTAGTCAACTTTAATAATTTTTTGCAAATGAATTTTTGCTCTTGAGTATTGAGATTTTGAAGTCCCTTCTGATATTCCCATCATTTCTCCAATTTCCTTATGCGAATATCCTTCGATAGCATGTAAGTTGAAAACTGTTCTAAAACCGATTGGCAATGATTGAATGACCTTCAAAAGTTCCTTAGCAGCAAAATTATCACCTAGATAATTTGTATCCACTAAAGCAAACTCTACAGAATCTAAATCCACATTATGTTTAAGTTTTTTGGTTTTTCTAATATTTGTCAGAGCGGTATTGATAATAATTTTTCGCACCCACCCTTCTAAAGAACCTGTTCCTCTGTATGATTTGATATTTTCAAAAACACTTATAAATCCGTTTTGTAAAATATCTTCCCCTTCATACTGGTTATCGCAATAACGCAAACAAACCCCCATCATTTTTTTAGCAAACTTATCATACAAACGCTGTTGTGCGATTGGATTTTTCTGAATGCATCCAGCTACTATTTGTTCATCGGTCATTTCAAATTTCATCTTGTAGACGCACTTTCTATTAAATTGGTTGCACCAAAATACTATTTTTTTATTATTTATTAACAATACTTTATTATTCCAAGAAACAGTAGCACCTTTGAAGAATGTCAAAAAAATTCACTAGCAAAAAAAAAGGATTGAAAAAAAGTTATCTTTTCGAGGATATCATTAAAGTATTATCCTTGCATCCTTCGAAGGCACTTAACTACAAACAAATTGCCGCTGAGTTAAACATCGTTGATCACTCTCAACGATTATTAATCTCTGCCGTCTTATCTGAATTAAAACATTCTGGAAACGTGAGTGAACCAGAAAGGGGAAAATTCAAGATTAACACTCCTGAGATATTTATTTATGGGAAAGTGGATATGACGAATACAGGTACTGCTTATATAATATCTGAAGAAAGCAGCACTGACGTATTTATCAACCCAAAAAAGACTCTCAATGCATTAAATGGAGATTTCGTTAAAGTACATCTTTTCCCATCAAGAAAGGGAAAGAAAGAAGGAGAAATTATTGAAGTAATTGAACGTGCAAAAACAGAATTTGTTGGAACCATTCAAATGTCGCCTCGATTTGCGTTTCTAGTTCCTAGCAACAATAAAATTCATATTGATATATACATTCCTCTAGAAAAATTAAAGGGTGCAAAAGATGGGCAAAAAGCAATAGCAAAAATAGTAGAATGGCCAAAGAATGGTGTCAACCCAATTGGAGAAATAATTGATGTGCTTGGCAATGTAGGAGAAAACAACACCGAAATGCATGCAATACTTGCCGAATATGGGTTGCCGTATGAATTTCCAAAAGATGTGGAAAGAAGTGCTGATCTGATTCCTGTTGAAATAACAGCTGAAGAAATTACTAGAAGAAGGGACTTTAGGACAATAACTACCCTCACAATCGACCCTGTGGATGCAAAAGATTTTGATGATGCTTTATCCATTCGAAAACTTCGAAATGGTAATTGGGAAATAGGTGTTCATATAGCAGATGTGAGTCATTATCTTAAACCAGATTCAATGATTGATAAAGAAGCGATTTCTCGTGCAACTTCGGTGTATCTTGTAGATAGAGTGGTACCAATGCTTCCTGAAATATTGTCTAACAACGTGTGTTCATTGAGACCAAACGAGGATAAACTTTGTTTTTCTGCTGTATTCGAAATGACTAATGAAGCGGAGATTGTGAACGAATGGTTTGGCAGAACAATAATTAATTCCGACAGAAGATTTACATATGAGGAAGCCCAAGAGATTATTGAATCCGAAGAAGGTGAGTTCAAGAATGAAATATTAAACCTTGATCGATTGGCCAAAATATTACGAACAAACCGGTTCAAGAAAGGTAGTATTGCGTTTGAGAAAATGGAAGTAAAGTTCCATCTAGATGAAGTAGGCAACCCAACTGGAGTGTATTTTAAAACATCAAAAGATTCGAATCAATTGATAGAAGATTTTATGTTGTTGGCTAATAGAAAAGTGGCTGAATTCGTAGGAAAGAAAAGAAATACCAAAGAGAGTAAAAACAATTCATTAGAATCGCAGAGGCCTTTTGTATACAGAGTTCACGATAAACCAAACCCTGATAAACTAAATAGTTTTGCTGAATTTGTTGCTAAATTTGGGTACAAGATTAATGTTAAGAACGATCGAATGGTGGCCGATTCGATGAATAATTTATTGAAGGAAGTGAACCAGAAAAAGGAAGCAGGAATGATAGAGCTTCTTGCTATTCGCACGATGGCCAAAGCGATATATACTACAAAGAATATTGGCCATTATGGTTTAGGTTTCGAATTTTATACCCACTTTACTTCGCCCATTAGAAGGTATCCAGATGTAATGGTGCATCGATTATTGCAACATTACTTGGAGGGAGGGAAAAATCCAGATATTGACAAATTAGAGGAACAATGCAAACATTCTTCGGATATGGAAAAATTGGCAGCTGATGCCGAACGCTCTTCTATTAAATACAAACAAGTTCAATATTTATCAGATAAAATAGGCCAAGAGTTTGATGGTACCATCTCTGGAGTTACGGAATGGGGCATTTTTGTTGAAATCATCGAAAACCATTGTGAAGGAATGATAAGAATTAGAGACCTAAATGACGACAACTACTATTTTGATGAAGACAACTATTGCTTGAGGGGTCGTAAATATGGTAAAGTTTTAACGCTTGGAGATTTGGTTAGAATTGAAATAAAAAGAGCTGATTTGGTTAAAAAACAATTGGATTTTAAGTTGATTGAAGTTCCTTCCTCGAAATCAACGGCACTCAAATCGACTACTAATACTAGGCCAATAAAAGAAAAGGATTACAAAGAAAAAATGAAATCGGCAAGTGAAGAAAATTTGGAACGAAGAAAGAATGATGCAATAAAAAAAGGGAAAGATGATTCTAAAAAAACATCTTCCCCTTCTAAAAATTTCAATGAAGAATGGGGGTTTGAAATATAGCCCCACATTAATTTACATTGTATTCAATTTTTTTGATAATTCATCTTTATAAGAACCACCAATAGGAATCAACTTCTTATCGTCTTCCATTATCAAGTTGGGTTGTTCTATCGCAACAATCTTATCGATTCTAACAATAAACGAACGATGCACACGAATAAAATCAGATGCAGATAATTTCTTTTGAATTTCCTTCATTGTCGAATGAATTGTGTATCGTGCCGTAGCTGTATTGATTACTACATAATCTTTTAATGCTTCCACAAAATAAATATCTTTTGTTTTCACTTTCACCAAACGTGAGTTTGATTTAACAAAAATAAGATCTTTTGATTCTTTGTTCTCAACAATAGAATATAAAAAATCTCTTTCTTTTCTAAGATCCGTTTCCTTCTCATGCTTGTATATCGCCATTTCGATAGATGTATGCAAATCGATTTCTTTGAAAGGCTTAATGATATAACCAAAAGGTTCCGAAACTTTAGCTTTTGTGAGGGTACTCTCGTCAGCGTAAGCGGTTAAATAGATGATAGGAATGTTTAACTTCTCTTTAATCTGACTAGCGGCTTCAATACCGTTCATATCACCTTTTAGCATGATATCCATTAATATTAAATTCGGTTTTAATTCTTCAGCTACCTTTATTGCGTCTTCCCCATTAGAGCAAATATCGACAACGGTGTAACCAAGTTTTTTTAAGCTGTGTTGAATGTCTTTAGCAACTATGCTCTCATCTTCAACAATTAGAATGTTTGTTTTTGACATGTTATATTCTGTTTTTTATTTGATTTTGTTTAAACTTTATTGTGTATTGAGTCCCTTTCGAATTATCAATTTGAATATCACCATTTATTTGATCGACCAAAGTTACGACTAATTGTAATCCCAACGATTCAGTATTTCTAAAATCTATGTTTTTGGGCATCCCAATACCATTGTCGGAAACTACAAGTTTTAGCAATTCTCCTTCGGTATGCATTGCAATCGTTATGTTATCTTCATTATCGTCTTTACCAAAAGCATATTTGATAGAATTCGAAACAATTTCATTTATTATCAATCCTGATGGAATTGCGAGGTCTAAATTAATAAAAATTGTTTCAACATCGAGAATTAATTTTATTTTTCTCGATGTATCGGAATAAGTATTTACCAAATTTCTTGACAAATTAATAATGTATTCGGAGAAATTGATGTTTGAAAAATCCTTGGTTTGATATAAACTCTCGTGGATAAAGGCCATCGACTTAATCCTATTCTGGCTTTCCTTCAATATGTTCAATGTGTTTTGATCTTTTACATAGGAAGATTGAAGATTCAAAATACTTGATATTACTTGCAAATTATTCTTTACCCGATGATGTACCTCTTTCAACAATACTTCTTTTTCTTCAAGTGACTGTTGTATTTTTTCGTTTGCCTCTATCTTCTCTGTTATATCGTGGCCAATAGCCGAAATCTCTACCACATCATTGTTACTGTCAAAAATCGGATTCAAAAATATTTCATACCAAGTATCTGTTCCTGATTGATTCATAAATTTAGTTTCGAAATACTGAGGCAAACCAGTAAATGTGTTTTCAAACTTATTTTTCCAAAAGGAATTATACATTTCATTCGAAACCATTTTCCCTTTCATTAACGGAATTCCGACATAAACATCCACTTGATATTGTTGACGGATGAAGTTTTTGAAATTCTGATTAAATGAAGTTAAACATGCATTTTTATCAGCTGTCCAAATGAGATGAGAACCACTTTCGAATATTGCATTCAGCTTTGCAGCCTGGGCTTGCTGTTCTTTCTCCGCATTTCTAATTTCTGTGATATCTTGATAAACGGAAATGAAATGCGATGGGTGGCCTTCTGAACCTTTTACCAATGAAATGGTAAGATTCACAAAAACAATTTTTTTATTCTTATGCAAATATCGTTTGATGAACGTTGCTTTCTCAATAGTTCCGTTTAAAAAATTATCCCAGTAATTTATGGTCAAGTCCATATCTTCGGGAACTGTGATGTCGATAAAACCTTTGGTGCATAATTCTGCTTCGGTAAAACCCAAAATATTGCACAATTGCTGATTCACCTGAAGAAACTGCCCTTGTAAACTTATCTTTGCTATTCCAACAAAAGCTTGATTAAAAATAGTTCGATAGCGCTCTTCACTGTTTTTCAATTCTTGTTCTGCTCGTTTTGATTCGGAGACATCTCTTGAAACCCCCATTGAACCGACTATCTCGCCATCTTCGTTTCGCAAAACGGATGCTGATAAGAAGGAAATAAATTGTTCTCCATTCTTTTTTACATTGACTACTTCTCCCACGAATATACCTTTCCCTATCAATTCGTTTTCGGTAACTTGAATTCTCTCATTTGGATCAGCGTAAAGTACTGTAACAGGTTTACCAATTATTTCGTCTAGTGTGTATCCGAAGGTTTCTTGTGCTGCTGCATTAAATTCAGTGATGAATCCCTTTTTATCTGTTGCACAAATCATATCGAGCGAACTCTCAATCAATAATCTGGTGTACTTTTGATTATTTTCTAATCGATGTTCGGTTTTTATTCGTTGATTTATTTCGTTCTGCAATTTTTGATTTGCTTCTTCGGCCACTTGCGCTCGGAGTTGCTCTTTTAACAATTCTTTTTCTACCGTAATGTCTCGAGAAATAACCTGAGTGGCTAGCAAACCATCAAACTCAATTTGCATCGGTTTTGTTTCTATCAATTTTACTTCGCCAGTGACGCTCTTAATTTTAATTTCTGCAAAATCGAGTTCTTTTCCTAATTTTCCAAGCTTCATCCTTTCGATGGTGAAAGAATGAAATTCGGGAAGGATGAAATCAAATACACTCTTGTTTTTTAAATCTTCAACAGAATTCAACGACATCATTCTTAATGCCGCCTTATTCGAAAACAATATTTTTCCATCAACATGTACTATCACTCCATCAGGCGAATAATCAAAAAGCTTTTTATAGTTTTCTCTGCTTTGTTTTAATTCTATTTCGTATTTCTTTTTTTCATTAATATCTGTAATGAATCCTTCTAAAAACAACAACTTACCATTGATATCAAACACTCCCTGACCCTTTTCCCAAACCCATTTTACCTCACCACTGGCAGTAATTATTCTGTATTCGAGCTCGTAAACTTTTTTTTGTTTAAGAGCTTTCATTAAATTCTCGTTTCCTTTATCCTCGGGATGAATAATATCATTGAAAGCGTGCTTTTTGTTATTAATAAAATCTTTGGGAGGATAGCCTGTGAGATCTAAAAATCCTTGGCTCAAAAATTCCATCGTTAGTTGCTCGTCCAATTTGCAACGATAGGCTATACCAGGAAAATTATTGGACAAAACAGAAAACCTGCGTTCGTTTTCTTGTATTCTATTTTCGCTTTCTTTTATAGCGTTGATGTCTCTTATGGCAGTTATTCGCGAGGGGATACCATTATAAATAATGTTTCTCGATTCGAGTTTCACCCAGAAAGCTTCTTTCGACTTTCGAATCATCATTATTTCGTAAGGAGAGGTATCTTGGTTCTGAATTTTTCGAATCACGGTATCGTGAAACTCTGGATGGATAAAGGTAAACAACTCTTGGCCTATTAACTCTTCGCGTTTATAGCCAAATGCCTTGCAACACGATTGGTTTACTTCAACTAGTTTCCCATTTTGATGGATTGCCATTTCTTCAGTAGCTGTTTCGAACAAGATATAAAACTTTTCGTCACTCTCTTTCAAGGATGCAACCACCTCAGCATGTTTTGCTTTCAGCTTATCTAATTCTTTCTGCAGCTTTTTAAGTTCTGCATCCGAATCCTTGTTAATTTTCTTGGGAATGGCCATACTTACCTCCTTTTACTTGATACTAGGTTCGGAGGTTACAGTTTCGGGCACAACTTTTATTCCATCGAAACTTATTTCGATATCGTTTTTGTATAATATGGTTAAAAATTGATAGCCACTCTCGTCATAAAAATGCCAGTCCCCTTCTCTACTTCCGCCTGCATACTTGCCTCTTTGCTTTTCTTTTCCATTGGGGTAGTAAAACTTTTGTTCTCCATCGGGTGTGCCATCCAAAAACTTGCCTACAAACTTCAACGTATTGGTGCTGGTGTAATAAAACTTCCATTCACCTTCCATGCGGTCGGCTTTGTATTCGCCTTCTTCTTTGTAGTCGGGCAGTTCGAGCATCCAAGGGCCTTCTTTCAACCCATCTATGTACTCACCTTTGGTTATTATCTTAGCGCTATCCTTGGCTTGGTCGTTGTACTCGGTCATCACTCCATCTTGCAAGTCATTCCGGTAAGTTTCCTCGCGCCAAAGGTTTCCTGAGTCGTAATACCATTTCCAAGGGCCTTGTGCCTTTCCTTTTTTATCGTATTTGCCCTTTTGTTCCAACTTTCCATTGGGATAATAAAACACCCACTCGCCTATGCGTTTACTATTCAAGTATTCACCTTCCGATTTCAATTGCCCATTGGCATGATATTCTTTCCATGGCCCCTGCATGCGCCCAATGGTGTCCAATATTCCTTCACCTGTCAAGGTGCCGTCAACGTACATTTTGGCGGCTATCACCTTTCCTTCGGGCGAAAACTCGCGTTGTATCCCTTCGGCCACGCCATCTTTAAAAGTTCCTGTAAATTTCACTGTGCCAGTTGGGTAATACTCCGTGCGAACATCGAGCTTGGCAAGCTCTTTCACATTGGTTTGCAACACACCGTTTACATACTTCGTAGTGTTTATCAAACTTCCCTTTGGCGAATATTCTTTTAAGTAACCATTCATTTTTCCGTCACTATAGGTCACTTCGTTTTTCAATATTCCCGTAGGGTAAAACTCTTTCCACACGCCTTGTTTCAGGCTATCGGCTCCTCTGCGGTTTATTTTCTCTTCGTGTTGTATGAAACCCATTTTATAATCCGTCAGTGTGATGATGCTACTGTCAGTCGCGTATTCAAAGCCCTTACCTTCCTCCTTTCCACTCACAAAAGGGATGCTTTGTTTCACCGCACCATTTTTGTAATACACAATGGTGTTGCCTTGTTTCACATCGTTCACAAAGTTTTCGGCAGTGGTCAATTTGCCATCTTTGGTATCGTAAGTTTTGCGCCAACCGTTCTTTTTTCCGGCCGTATAATTATATTCGAATGCTAGCTTTCCCTTCTCGTTGTAGAACTTCCACACACTATCCAACTGAAAGTTTTTCCTATTTCCTTCCGATTTCAGATAACCATTCTCCGAGTACGTTTTCCAATACCCATCAGGCTTTCCATCGCGCATAGTCCCTTCGCTCGACACCTTGCCGTTTTCGTAATAAAACGTATTATATCCATTCGGGTTGGTAGGTTTGTTGGTTTGAGCCAGCAAAACAAAAGGAAAGAAAACAAAAAATACTTTTATAAATCTCAGCATATTTTTTTTCGAGGAAAGCAAAATTAATCTTTTTATCCACACCAAAAACCTTTATGCGTCAAAATCATGTTTAGGGAGAGTTTTTTCTTTGCCACAAAGACACGAAGACACAAAGTCAATCTCACAATTTTGCAGTAGGCAATTGGTCAATTATTCAAATGTTCAAACAACCAACAACTAAATTAGGGCAGGTAGTTAGTCACGCTTCGGTTTCTTTCCTCCCGCTTTTCGTTTCAATCTTTTTCTTTGCCCGAAAAGGTCAAAGAAAAAGGATTTCCACTTCAATCGGGTGCAGTTAGTCAGCGC
>JBAXQU010000044.1:0-25797 GCA_037131555.1 Bacteroidota bacterium | reverse complement strand
CAGGTATTTATAATTATGTATTATTGTTTAATAAATTTCAAAGTTGTTTTTTTGTTTTTCGAAATTACTGTACAAATATACATTCCTTTTGACAAATTACTCACATCAATTTTGTTTTCAAAATTTCCTTGTCCTATACTTGCTTTTTTTTCTTTTAGTATTTGTCCCACAATATCCGAAACGATTATTGTCAAATCTGTTTCCTTTTCAGAGGTAACTCTTAGTGTTAAAAATTCAGATGTTGGATTTGGGTAGATATTTATTTCTGATGCGTTTGGTATATTAGCTTCATCTACACCTGTATAAAGTATATTACAACTAGTTGTATTCTTAGGAATCATATTACCTAGCACACCTGTGCATCCAGTTAATGAAATCACCCTGTTCAGCGTAGGATGTAAGAAATAAAAAAATTAAGGAGTTTGGGGTAGCGTCCCGCTACGTCCGGTTTAACAAGGCGTCTCGCCTTTAAGCTAATAAAAAAGTCCAGAGGACTTGTTATATATGACGTAGCGAGACGCTACGCCAAACTTTAGTGCCGAATAGTAGGTGGTGTCCTCACCACCACATCTAGCGCTTAAAACAAAAAAACTCCCAACATATCGTTCGGAGTTTTTTTTGTTTTAAAACGGTAAGCTAAGGCATTACTCGTTAATTAGAAAAGAATTATCTTTGTAAAAAAAAAGCAACAGAAGAATGGAAGCAAATATTAAAACAAATGACAAGAACCTTTTTAAATCGCTGTTACAGTTTTTAAAATCATTAGATTTTGAAATAGAGACTAAAGAAGAAAAACCTATGGAATTAAAATCTAAAAAAGCGGCAAATAAAAAAAAGCGTACGGATAAAGAAATTAGAGAATTTTATAATTCAATGCGTGTAGATATGAGCAATTATAAATTCAACAGAGAAGAAGCCAATGAAAGATAGATTTTTTGCTGATTCGAATGTCCTCTTATATTTGTTAGACAAAGAAGACAAGAAAAAAATAAAAGCAAAAGAGCTATTGTTTCAAACTCCAATAATAAGTACTCAAGTTATTAACGAAAATATTAATGTTGCTCACAAACGTTTCCGTTTATCCAAACGTTCTATTTCGTATCACATCGAAAATTTAATAATTAAGTGTGAGGTAAGTATAATTACAACCCATACAATTCAATTGGCTTTGACAATTTTTAATAAGTATCAGTACAACTATTACGATTGTTTGATAATAGCATCAGGCCTTGAGGCTAATTGCAAAATTCTTTACTCCGAAGATATGCAGCATAATCAACTTATTGAAAAAAAACTTCGCATTATTAATCCTTTTCTATAAAACACATTCACTTCCGTTACCTTACAACTTGCATTATCATACTCGGCTATGCAAAAGGAGTTTTTGTTTTAAAACGGAAAGCTAAGGCATTACTCATTAATTAGAAAAGAAGTATCTTTGTAAAAAATTAAAGCATACACATGACAATTCAAGCACAAAAATTAGAGTTAGTAAAACTGATTTTAGATATTGATGATAAAACAGTTTTAAGTAATTTTCTTCAATTAGTTAAAGCTTCGAAAGAAGATTGGTGGGATAAAATTTCTGATAAAGAAAGAGCATCCATTGAAGAAGGAATTTTGCAAGCAGACCACGGAAAGTTGATTGCCCACGAAGAGGTGATGACGAAAATAAAAGCTAAATATAAGTTTTAATCTACAGTTCCAAATGGAGATTAAATGGACCGTAAAAGCAAAGCAGGATTACGATTCAATACTTGACTATATTTTATCGGATTTCTCAATAAAAGAAGTTGAAAAATTTGTCAATTTAACTGAAGATACTTTATTCCTGATTTCAAAAAACCCACTTATGTTCCCTAAAACAAAAACTAAAAATGTTCGCAAATGTGTTTTAGTGCAACAAGTGAATATATATTACCGTGTAAATAAAAACCAGATTGAAGTTTTAACTTTTTGGGATAACAGGAGAAATCCTAAAGGTTTAAAACATTAAGCCCTTGTAGGTATTTTTTCACCTGCAAATAAGAACAAGAGCAAAAAACAAAAAAGGCTGTTTCAGTATCGAAACAGACTTCCCCGCTGGCGCAGGCGTGTTTCGCTAGTGCCGCATAGTAGGTGGTGTCCTCACCACCACATCTAGCGCTTAAAAACATAGAACAAAAAAAAACTCCGAACATATCGTTCGGAGTTTTTTTTGCGTTAGTAAAAAGAAATAATACAAGACATATACCTTGTCTGACAATGGCAGTCACCCAAATCTTTTTGTGAATTAGCCTTTGCTCTCTGCCAATTTTAGCGGAAAGAAGGGCTAATAGCAATACCTAGGTATATGGTAAAGCTTCGTTACAATAATTTTAGTAAACTTGCGTTATAGTAATGATATGAAATCGTTGTTCCCCGAAAAATACTATACATCTATATATTATTTCACACTTTGTATTTTGGTGATAGGGATGCCCATCTCAAAATTCATGATAAGCAGTGCAGAAATAATAATGCTTTGCAATTGGGTGTTGGAAGGCAAACTGAAATCAAAACTGGTTTCTTTTGGCAAAAACAAACCTGCTTTGGTGTTGAGTTCATTGTTGCTGATGCATTTTATCGGGGTGCTCTACACCAGCAATATGCACGATGCTTATCTCGACCTTCGTATCAAACTGCCATTGCTCCTGTTGCCATTAATTATTTCTACCTCGGCTGCCCTTCCCGAAAAGGTATTTAAGTTTATACTCGAGTTGTTTATAGCTGCCGTATTGTTTGCATCGGTGGTAAGTATGATGGTGGTTACAGGTATATTGCATCATCCTGTAAACGACACGCGAGGTATCTCTATTTTCATCTCCCACATTCGTTTTGCCTTGCTCATTTGTGTAGCTATTTTTTCATTGGTTTATCTTATCTCGTCTTATTCTAGTTTACTTGCCAACACAGTTGGGTATCTGCTCATCCTTTGGTTGGTAGTGTTTCTGGGTATTTTAGAATCGTTGACAGGCATTGCAGTATTAATTACCACACTAAGTATTTTGATGCTGTACAAAGTTTTGAAATCTAAAAAACGTGTTTTGAAATACGTAATTTTGATAATGGTAGTGCTGGGCATTGCAGCAGCAGGGTATTACCTCCGCTCGCTAATGAACGAACGAATGATGAAAGAGGACAACATTGATTACGCTACACTTGATTTGCAAACCCCTCGAGGAAACGAATACTTAAATGCCAAACATACTTTACTCACCGAAAACGGACACCCTGTTTGGATTTACGTTTGCGATAAAGAATTGAGAGCAGTGTGGAACTCACGAAGTAAAATAGCTTTCGATTCGATAGATAATAAAGGAAATCCGTTGCGTTATACCTTGCTCCGTTTTATGGCTTCTAAAGGATTGCGTAAAGATGAAGATGGCTTGAAAACCTTATCGAATGAAGAAATAGCAGCTGTAGAGAATGGAATACCAAATGTGAAATACATCCATATAAATGGTTTGGAAGAACGCATTTATGAAACCTTGTGGGAACTAGATTTGTATCAAAAAACAGGAGATGCCAACGGACACTCACTTACACAACGATTTGAATATTGGAAAACAGCTTTGCACATTTTGAAAAACAATTTGCTCATAGGTGTTGGTACAGGTGATGTGCAAAATTCGTTTGATGAAGAATTCGTAAAATCGAATTCAAAACTCGACACACAATGGAGGCTTCATACCCATAACCAATATTTGTCGATAGCAGTTGCCTTTGGTATCCTTGGACTCATTTGGTTTTTGTTCACCTTGTTTTATCCAATGCTGAAACTAAACATGACATTCGATTTTTTATACATCACCTTTTTCATCATTGCATTGGTTTCGTTTCTCACCGAAGACACACTCGAAACACAAGCTGGAGTAACTTTCTATGCTTTTCTGAATTCGTTCTTTCTATTTAGCAGAAAGAAGAATGAAGTAACTATCCAATAAGCGATTGATATACCTTTATTGTTTTTTGTGCACAATTATTCCAAGTGTATTGAGCTGCATGTGCACTAGCAGCAGCTATTTGCAGTTCGGTTGAATCAATCGTTTTGACAATACCTTTTGAAATTGAATCAATTTCGAAAGGATTTACCTGCACAGCATGTTGTCCAGCAATTTCGGGTGCAGCACCTCTATCGCCTATCATCACAGGAATGCCATACGTCATTGCTTCCACAATAGGTAATCCGAATCCTTCGTAATAAGTAGGAAACAAAAATGCTTTGGCATTAGCATACAGTGCGGCAAGTTCGGCATCGCTCACAAACCCAGGCAATATAACTTGTTCGACAATTCCTAGATTTGTTATTTCATCCAATATCGTTTGATGTCCCATTCCAAATCCTCCCGCCAAAACCAATTTATATTCTTTGAAAACACCAGATTTTTTGTAGGCTTTCAAGAGATTTACAATGTTTTTTCGCACCGAAATTAATCCCGCAAACAAGACATATTTTTTTGGCGAGATAGAAAAACGTTTTATCAAAGTATCATTGGATGCCTTTGTGGAAGGCAACCTAAAACCAAGATGAGTAACAATTATTTGTTCGGGTTTGTAATCGAACAGTTCTAGGAAATCTTTTTTGGTGCATTCGCTCACCGTAAGAATAGCATCAGCTTCTTTCGCAACTCGTTTTAAAAACAAAAAATTCTTTGCTTTAAATTCGGCTGAAGTGTAATCCTTCAACTGATTTTCTTTTTTATATATTGCGAGGTCGTGAATGGTTACAATCTTCTTTGGTTTCTTCCAATCAATTAAAATCGAATCGGGAGAATGTACAATGTCAGTGTTTTTTTGAAGCGGTAGAATTTGATTGAAATGCCAGCGAGCAACATCTTCGAATGGAAGGTAGCGATAGTTTCTTTTTTTATACCGCGAAAGTTTATACCATAATTTTAAATCAAAATCCGTTTTAAACTCTTGATTTTCGAGCAAAGCATTAATTAAATTAAAAGTATAGTTTGCTATTCCCGAACGATTGGGAGTACACAACGATGTAGCTTCAATTCCAAGTTTAATCATTGTTGTGTTAAAGAGTTGAGTATAGTTCAAGGTAAGCCTTTGCAGCATTCTCCCACGAATATTGTTTGCTCCACGCTATTATCCTTTTCGATTTTTCTTCTGAAAACTCTTTCAATCCATTTTCAAAAACCTCGACCATGTGTTGTGGCTCGAAGTGTTTCCAGTAATAGGCTTCTTCACCACCAACCTCAGGCAAACTCGTTAAATTGGATAGAAAAATTGGTTTACCTAAACTCATGGCTTCGACAACAGGTAGCCCAAAGCCTTCAGTAAACGAAGGCAATACAAAAGCTTTGCAATTGGAGTACAGCCAATACTTTTCGCTTTCGTTTACAATTCCCACCAAATGCAATTGCTCCGAAACTTTAAGTTGTGTAGCTAATTTAATGAGTTGATGACCATAGGCAGATTCTTTATTTCCTGCAATAATTAAATGAAGTTGTTTATCGTTTTGTAATAACGGCAACAAGGAATGGAAATTCTTTTTCTCAGAAATAATTCCAATTGAAAATATAAAATTATTGTGGCTAACAAAAACGGGTTTAGGAGCATTTTCAACCACTACTAATGAATTCCCATTAGGAATAACATAAAGTGGTTTGTTGTTTAATTCCAAATTCTCGGTAACAATCATTTCAGTAAATTTCGAAATAACAGTTATAGCAGCAGCTTTATCCACTCTTTTTTGAAGACTCTTCAATTTACGTTTCTGTTTCGATCCTTTGTATTTTTCAAGAAAATTTAAATCGTGAATAGTAAGCAGAAGCTTTGTTTTTTTGTTGAAAGGTAAATAATGTGAATCCTGCTGAAGGCAATGCCAAACATCATAATCAGCATTTGTTACAGGAATTAATTTGTGAAGTGCCTTGTGTTTGACATAATGAAAATCTGATCCGAAAATATTTTTTTGTACCGATGGAACATAAAAATCAATGTTGAGATGGGTAGGCTTGTTTTTTTGAAACTCCTCTCCTATCTTGATACAAAACTGACCCAAACCACTGTTCGGGTTTTTCAATTTTTCCATTTCTACTAATATCCTTTTCATTTGTAGAGTTTTTTTAATTTTGAATATTTCAGAAACGTTGCGTGTGAAGAAATTTTACAAATCTGAAATCCATAGTACCCATCAAGTATGCCAAGTTTCAGGAAATAACTTTGAATAAATTTAACGAATGGACTAATGTACAGCTTTATCCAGCTTGCCTTTTTCCCTTTATCGTAAAGCGCCTTAGCCGAGATGGAAGTAAATTTATCAGTTTGCATTTTATGGCCTTCGATGGTATAATAACTATAATGAAGGATGTCACCTTTCAAGTTTGTAGTGGTTGAAGTTTGCGAATTCAACTCGTATTTGTCGTGAGGATTCACACCTCCCCATTTACCAAGTCGAGAATCCCAAAGTCTTAATTTTCGGTCGGGATACCATCCACAATGATATATCCATTTACCACAATAATTGGTTAAACGATTCATAGAATAGCCATCAAAATTCCAATTATTCTTACTCTCTAAGATTGATTTTTTTAGTATTTCATCTAAAGCTTCATCAGCATCTAATGATAAAATGTGAGGATATTTAGCCTGAGTAATCGCCCAATTCTTTTGTTCAATATGTCCTTCGAATTTGTGCAACACAAAACGGGCCCCTTTTGCCTTGCAAATCTCCTCCGTTTTATCAATCGAATACGAATCAACCACCACTATATCATCGGCAATTTCTTTGATGGAATCAAGGCATCGACCAATATTCTTCTCTTCGTTATAGGTAATTATTACAACTGATAGTTGAGGCATCAATAATAGATGTATTTATTTTCTGTTAGCAAAAGTACTAAAATTATCACCTATATTTGTCCATAAATGACAAGTACACAAACTCTGCAGCATCAGTTACAAGAAGGGAGTATAAAAGCTTTGGCTCGTTGTATATCCATTGTTGAGAACGAATTGGAAGGTTATGAAGAATTACTTTCCTCATTAGTTATCAACCAAACCATTCCTGTAATTGGAATCACTGGTCCCCCTGGGGCAGGCAAGAGTACATTGATAAACGCCTTAATAAAAGAATTAACTGACCAAAACAAAAAAATTGGAGTCATTGCCATCGATCCTACTTCGCCATTCAATTTCGGTTCATTATTGGGCGACCGATTAAGAATGGCTGAACATTTTACAAATGAAAATGTGTTCATTCGCTCACTAGCCACAAGAGGTTCGTTAGGTGGATTATCTGCTAAGACTATAGAAGTTGTGGATGTAATGAAGAGTTTTAATTTTGATTATATTTTTGTTGAAACTGTTGGTGTTGGTCAAAGTGAAGTTGAAGTAGTAGGCTTGGCCGACACAACCGTTTTGGTTTTAGTCCCCGAGGCAGGGGATGATGTGCAGGCAATGAAATCTGGAGTCATGGAAATAGCTGACATATTCGTGGTGAATAAAGCTGACCGTGAAAGTGCAAATACTTTTATTAAAAACATTATTCAATTAGTTCATACAAAGGCGGAGCACGACATCTTGATCCCTGTCATTAAGGCGGTGGCCACAAAGCAAGAAGGAGTCACCGAACTAATAGAAGCCATTAACAGACATTCTCTTATAGGGGTTAACTCAAAGAAGTCATTTCTACTGGCTGAAAAGGCTTACCGAATTATTCAAAATTATAGAATGAAAGGTGTTTCCAAAATAAATCTTCAAGCGCAACTTGAAACAGAGATTAAAAAAGAGGATTTTAATTTATACCGTTTCGTTAAGAAAACTTGGATGTAAATCTTTACGAAAGTAACATAGGGTTTTTGTATTTCTCTAGCCAAATCAATGCACTTTCAACATCAGTAAACAAGCGGGTGGGACGAACAGGTGTACTAATTCTTAGATAGAAATTACCAACAATTTTAAAAGCAGTACCTTTTCCTACCAAAGCATCCGCAGAGGTTAATGTATGTTTTGCAACTAATGCTTTAGCCTCATCGCTGAATGAATTGAAATCAGAGTATATTACAAGGAGAGGATACTTCCGCCCATCACTAAGCTGCTGGATACAATTTAACATATTTTGCGAATCTTCCAACTCACATTCAAAGTTATCCTTCACTTGAATTTGAATGATATTGTCCTTTCGAAGGAATACTGTATAGTATTCAAACATCAAAATTTCCGATTGAGCTAAATTAGAAAAAAGAAGAAATTCAGAATTCACCTTGGTTAATTTTACGAGTTTAGAATTTTTGTAAAGGTCACAAATTATAATGCGCAAACGGAAAAATAATTCATTTTTAACAATAAGGACATGTTTTCAAAAAAGGTAATGATTGAATTACTCTTTCGAAAACTAAAAATTACTCAAAAAGAGAAATATCTTTTCTTCATTTCGTCAATGTATAATCGTAGATTGGAATGAAACTTATGAGCAAATTCCTTTTCGAATACGTCATTTTGAGAATCATACCTCCTAAAGTTCATAAAAAAAGTATTGCCTTCGAAAAACGCATTTAATGAATAGTTGAAGTAATTCTTCTTCTTTTCTAATGGCAAACGATAAACGTTAATAACGATATCAGCAATCAGTTTTGATTTCTTTCTTTTTTTTATCTGCTCTGAATCGTGCATTGTAAAACTATTATAAAGACTATCTAAACGGGCAGTTGATTTCAACATGTAATTCTTATAAATCTGCTCATCGTGTTTGCTCTGATTATAATTTCTCAATTCCTTTGAATACACTCCATATCTTATTTTTAAAAATTCTTCAGCACCCTTATCACCTATAAAACTAGCCAAGTTTTCATTGAAAGTAACATTGTTTTTTACAAACAATACCCCATGCGTGAGTTCATGAATGATGAGGTTCGCAAGATTCCCTTCACTTTGTTTCAACATATTAGATTGTATCGGGTCATTGAACCATCCTAATGTAGACCAGCCTGAAGGACTATAAACATTGACATCGTAGTCATTTCTTTTTAATAAAGCTATTTCTTTTCGAGCTTCTTCTTTATTGAAATATCCAATGTATGATACTTTTCCAATTATAGGGAACCACCATTCTTTTGCTTTTAAATGATATGGCTCACAAGCGGTGACAGCAAGTAATATCGATTTGTTATTTTGATTATATACAGTGGTATAGTTTATTGTGCTTTTAAATCCAAGACTATCAATGGAGTACTTTTTGATTTCCTGAATCACGACTAATTTTTGTTTTAATGAATCGGGAAAGGACTCGTCTCTCATTACCTCCTGAATAGGCTTTGCTTTGAGAATAATATTGAATTGACCTAATCCTTGAGAAACACCATAGATGATTAAGGTATGTCCAATTATCATGACAAGAAAGATACTTACTAGGATAATTTCGAATATCCAAAATGTGATTTTTCTAAACATCTTTTCTGCTTGAGTAACTAAGTTGGACTAAAACTTTTTTAAAGGTAACTATACTTCTTAATTTTTTATACATTTGGCTAAAATAAAGTTGAATGTTTTTTATACTCTCAAAATTACTTGTTTTTCTAATAACCCCATTGGTTTGGATTATCACATTACTTTTGATTTCCGTTTTTTCGAAGAATCAGAAACTAAAAAAGAACTGCCTCAAATGGTCATTGAGTTTAATTTTGATTTTCACTAATTCTTTTCTCTTTGATGAATGTTCGCGTTTATGGGAAACCCAAGCTACTCCTTTTACTGAATTAAAGGGATATCAAACAGGAATTATTCTGGGAGGAATGAGTGTAAATGATGAAACTCTTGACAGGGTCCAATTCTTTAGAGGTGTAGATCGTTTGATTCAAGCTATAGACTTATATAAAAGGGGAATAGTAAAAAAACTAATACTTACAAGTGGGTCTGGAAGAATTCTTCATCCAGATATGAAAGAAGCTGCTTTAGTTAAACCTTATATATTAAAAATGGGAGTCGCTGCTGAAGATTTGTACATAGAGAACGAGTCGAACAATACTCGAGAAAATGCGATGTTTACGAAACAATTGATAGAAAAAGAAAAGATAAAAGGACCCTATTTACTTATCACTTCAGCGTTTCACATGCGAAGAGGTTTAGCTTGTTTTAATAAGGTGGGGATTTTTACTCGCTCATACAGTACCGACCGATATGCAGGACCACGAAAATTTGAATTCGATTCTGTTTTTATCCCTAATACCTCTGCTATGAACGATTGGAGTATTTTAATTCATGAAATTGTAGGATTCATTACCTACAAAATTATGGGGTATGCATAATTTTGTGGGTAATGAATAAATCTACTTTCTTTATTTTTTATCGGTACTCTTGTTACTCTTCAAATTAATAGAAATGGAATTAATACAATAACGTAACCCTTTTGGAGCAGGTCCATCATCAAAAACATGACCTAAGTGTCCACCACAGCGAGCGCAGGTTATTTCAGTACGTAACATTCCGTGAGAATTATCTTTGGTATAAACCACTTTAGAGGAATCAACAACGTCAGAAAAACTTGGCCAACCGCAGCCAGCATCAAATTTATTATCAGATCGAAACAACTCTGCTCCACAAGCCGCACATTCGTATATTCCCTTTTCTGTGCTCAAATAATATTTACCAGAAAATGGTCGCTCGGTACCTTTTTCTCTTAATACATAGTATTGATCTGGACTTAGCACTTTCTTCCATTCCTCTTCTGATTTTTTGAGTTGACTTTCTGTTTTCATTTCTTTTTTTGATTGATTATTCTGACTACTACAACTTATTGTTGCGCTAACAAGGAAAAGAAAAATGTAGAAGAAGAATTTCATTTGTTTGATATTTAAATTTTTTAACCTGCCCAGCCAGACCTATCCAAACTTCTGTATTGGATTGCTTCTGCAAGGTGAATCATTAGTATTTTTTCACTTCCCTCTAAATCTGCGATTGTACGAGCTACCTTTAGTATCCTATCATAAGCTCTTGCCGAAAGTCCCAATTTCTCAATTGCTGTTTTTAATAATTGATTTCCTGATTCATCTATTTTGCATACTTCACGCAACTGTTTTGATGTTATCTGAGCATTGCAATAGATACCCTCGTTATCGACAAATCTATTTTCCTGTATTGTTCTAGCATTTATAACTCGTTTACGGACAACTTTACTCTTTTCCGAAACTCTATCTGCTGAAAGCTCATTGTATGATACAGGGGTAACCTCAACATGCAAGTCAATTCTATCTAACAATGGTCCTGAGATTTTGTTTAAATATTTTTGTACCACACCAGGAGCACATACACAATCTTTTTCAGGGTGATTGTAATAGCCGCATGGGCATGGGTTCATTGAAGCTACTAACATAAAACTCGCTGGGTATTCAACTGAAAATTTTGCTCGTGAAATTGTGACAATTCTATCTTCCAATGGTTGACGCATAACTTCAAGAACTGTTCGTTTAAATTCGGGCAACTCATCCAAAAACAAGACCCCATTATGAGCAAGAGAAATCTCTCCAGGTTGCGGCACTCCTCCTCCTCCAACAAGGGCAACATCACTAATGGTATGATGAGGAGACCTAAAGGGACGAGTAGAAACAAGCCCAACATTTTTACCCATTTTCCCAGCCACACTATGAATCTTTGTTGTTTCCAATGCTTCGTATAAATTCATAGGAGGTAGAATAGTCGGAAGTCGTTTAGCAAGCATGGTTTTGCCAGCACCAGGAGGGCCAATAAGTATGACATTATGCCCTCCTGCTGCTGCTATTTCTAGTGCTCTTTTTATATTTTCTTGTCCTTTTACATCCGAAAAATCAAATTCAATATCATCAATTTTCGAATAGAATTCCTCTCTTGTATTTACGGTGGTTGGTTCAAGAACGATGTCACCATTAAAAAAGTCTATTACTTCTTTTATATTTTCAACACCATATACTACTAAATCGTTAACTATTGCTGCTTCTTTAGCATTAAGTTTGGGAAGAATGATTCCTTTAAACTTCTCTTCTCGAGCTTGTATAGCTATTGGAAGAACACCTTTGATTGGTTGCAAACCGCCATCAAGAGACAATTCTCCCATTATAATAAACTCACCAATACGATCGGATTTAATTTGTTCGGATGCTGCTAAAATACCAACTGCGATGGTTAAATCGTAAGCAGAACCTTCTTTTCTAATATCAGCAGGCGCCATGTTGATTACAATACTTTTACCTGGCATTTTAAAATTGTTGTTGCGTAGAGCTGCATCAATTCGCTTTTCGCTTTCCTTTACAGCACTATCGGGCAAACCTACTAGAAAAAAATTAACCCCAGGTGTAATGTTAGTTTCAACGGTTACTGTTGTAGCGTTAATACCATAAACTGCACTTCCAAATGTTTTTACAAGCATTGTATTCGATTTCTAATCTTAAGCGAAAATACAAATATATATTTTAATTGAATTACAAATCTGTATACAAATCTTTTTATGTACTTTAGCAACTCAATTTAAAATTTATTCTTATGAAAAAAATTATTACTTTATCATTTATTATTTTAATGGGACTTTCTGCATCAAAAGCTCAGACTTTTTCAGATGATTTCGAATCGTACACGGTTGGTTCTAAACTTGGGCCACAATCGACCAATTGGACCGTCTGGGGTGGAGCGGCTAATGAAGGTGGCACCACCGACCCAAGTGTAACAAGTACTGACAATCATACAATGGGTGGAGCTAAATCCATATATTTTTCCTCAACATCATCAACTGGTGGACCGAATGATTGTGTATTACCTTTTGGAGGGTCAGTTTTATCAACCGGGGAATTTACTTTCACTTCTTGGTTAAAAATACCTAGTACAAAAACTGCCTACTTTAACTTTCAGGGAACTGCTACAATGGGAAATTTGTATACATTGGATTGCTGGATGAATGCTGATAGTACAATCAGCATTCAGAATTCGGGTACTCAAATGCTCCATACCACCTATCCGGTTGGTTCTTGGTTCGAATTAAAAATCATGGCTAATTTAAACACAAATACATGGGAACTATTCATCAATGGAAGTTCTCAAGGAACTTGGGCTAACACTGCAGATCAAGTTTATGCCATTGATATTTACCCTGCGGATGCCAATGCTGGTTTTTGGATTGATGATGTTTCGTACGATTTAGTGCCTTACGTTTTACCAACTTTAAATCTTGGTGTAACAAATGTTAATGTCGGAAACGGTTTGGTAGGCCAATACAAATCTCCTACTGCTACAGTAAGAAATTTAGGCGATTCAACTATAACCTCGTTTGATATTATTGTAAACAGTAATGGCACTCCTTCTTTTCAAAGTATTACAGGGGTGCATATTGCTTCACTTGCCACTTATACCGTTTCTGGCTTTAGCCCAGTTGCTTTAATTGCAGGAGCAAACACCTTTACAGCAACGATAAGTAATGTGAATGGATTAGGTGCTGATGCTGATGCTACTGACGATGTAAAAACCACCACGGTGACTCCTATTCAACCAGCGCTTGGGAAAATGGTGGTAGCTGAAGAAGGAACTGGTACGTGGTGTCAATGGTGTCCACGAGGAGCTGTGTTTATGGATTTAATGAATACAAAATACGATGGTTTTTTTGCAGGAATCGCTGTTCACAATAGCAGCAGTGACCCAATGACAAATGCTTCATATGATGCAGCCATTGGCCCATTTATTCCTGGTTATCCAACTACATTGGTAGACCGATTAACTGGAGTTGACCCAAGTGCGATGGAAACTGATTTCCTTTCTCGTATTCAAGTGGCACCTAAGGCTTTCATCACAAATGGTGCGACTTATAACACCAGCACACATCAACTTAAAATATCTGTTACCACAACCATTCAACAAAATATTACAGGAAACTATAAAATGGCTTGTGTAATAACAGAAGATAGTGTTTCTGGAACCTCTAGTGGATACAATCAATCTAATGCATATTCTGGAGGAGGATCAGGTGTGATGGGAGGATTTGAACTTCTCACTAACCCCGTACCTGCGAGTCAAATGAATTATAATCATGTTGCTCGATTAATAAGTCCACAATTTTCAGGGCAACCAAATGCTTTCGGAACAAGTGCAAATGCTGGCCAAATATTTACACATACTTTTACTTATACTCTTCCTGCCGCTTGGGAAATCAATCAGATCCATATTGTAGGATTGTTTATCGACCCCACAGGATTAATTGACAATGCGACAAGTGTCAAGATTGCTGAAGCTGTTGCCAATGGATATATAACAGGTACCGAATTACCTACCTATAGTCTTGGAGTTAATGAAATCACTTCTCCTGATTCTGAAATAGGAATTTATCCAAACCCTTCGTCAGACTTAACGACAATTTCTTTGAAGCTTGACAAAGAAACCGCTGTTTCAGTTGAGCTTTACAGTGTTGATGGAGCGTTGGTAACAAAAAAAGACTATGGCAAACTTTCTGGAGGGATGTGGTTACCACTTGATATGACCACCTTAAGTTCTGGATTATACTTTGTGCATATTAAACTTAACGACAAGATAACTGTAAAGAAATTAGTAAAACAATAACTATTGCTAGTTAAATAAGAAGAGCGGTTACCTTTCGGTTAACCGCTCTTTTTATTTCCTTTGGCCTCAAGAACTAATTAATAAGATTAACCTCTACGAAATGGATAAGTGAGTGAATGACTTTAATATGTATTTCCTGAGCACGATCTGCATATTTACTATGAGGAGCCCTGATTTCAACTTCACAATATTTCGACATTTTCCCACCATCCTTTCCAGTCAAACCAATCACAAAAATGCCTTTCTCTTTTGCAGCATTTATTGCATTTATAACGTTTGTTGAATTTCCACTTGTACTAATGGCAAGTAAAACATCCCCCTTCTTTCCAAGGGCTTCAATGTATCTCGAAAACACTTTATCATAACCATAATCGTTACCAACACATGAGATATGGGAAGGGTCGGAAATAGAAACTGCAGGAAGTGCTTTTCTATTTTCACGAAATCGACCACTCAACTCCTCTGCAAAATGCATGGCATCACACATTGATCCTCCATTACCACATGAAATAACTTTATTACCCTTCATTATGGCTTTTACAATTGCCTTTCCAGCCTTTTCTATTGCAAGAATATTGCCTTTATTGTCGATAAACTGTTGAAGTATCTGATGTGCTTCAATTAAATTATCTTCTATCAGTTTAGATTTTTTCATTTCGCGAGTTTGAACTTAGTTATTTTCTTAAATCTTCCTAAATAATTTACTTTAAGTAAACCGTAAATCCTTGGAAGCTTTTCTCTTTTCCTTCCGTTTGATTCAAGGCCACTATATTATCCACAACCATTTTCTTAGGTTTAGGATTTATCTTTTTGATAGCAACCACAATACTTTCTGCTAGTTTACTCCCATTCATCGAGAATTTGTAAGTGTTTTCATACATATAAAAAACAAGATCGTATGACAACACTTCTAAGTTCTTGTCTGCTGCAACCAATTCCATCATGGGGCTTAAATCTTTCAATGCAATGGAATCGTTTTTTATAATATTAAATTTAAAAGGTTGCTTATCTTTAGCCTGAGAGAAACAAATGGCATTGAACAGAAAGAGGAAAAACGTACTTATTATTATTTCTTTTTTCATTTAATAGCTATTTTTAGAATTACAGACAGCGATTTATTTCCGTTTCTTAAACTCGTTAATTCCTTCGTCTAGCCAGTTAATGTATTTCTTGATATCTGGATCGTAATGGGCAGTAATTGCAGTAAGCATCTTTTCATTCGCGTCTATCAATATATACTGTGGTTGAGTATTTGTTTTGTAAACATTTGCTTGCATATAGCTCCATTTATTACCAATTGTTTTTATGCTAAAATCTCTCTCACCAAGTTTTTTTGTGCTTTGCTGATTAGCTGACAATTCGGTTTTGTCATCCACATAAAGGGAAACTAAAACTACATCATTTCGCAATCGTTTATCAACTTCTGAATCTGTCCAAACTTGAGACTCCATTTTACGACAATTAACACAAGCCCAACCAGTAAAGTCAAGCATTAAAGGCTTGCCTACCTTTTTCGCATATTTCAAGGCTTCATCATAATCGTGAAAGCAAGGTAAATCATTGGGACAATGTTCCTTTTTATTCAATGCAGTATTGGTGTTGGTTGCGGCATTAGTTAAAAATCCTCTTGGGCTTTCTGAATAGAAATCAGGAGGAGGAAATCCACTTATTAATTTTAATGGAGCTCCCCACATACCGGGAACTAAATACACAGTGAATGAAAAGGTAATAATCGCAAAAAACAATCGAGTAACTGAAACGTGTTTCGTTTCGTTATCATGCGAAAACCTAATCCATCCCATGAGATAGATACTAAGCAAACCAAAAATAACAATCCACAATGCAATGAATACTTCACGAGTTAATATTCCTGCCTGTACCACTAAATCGGCATTAGATGCAAATTTCAAAGCTAACGCTAACTCTAAAAATCCGAGCACAACTTTTACAGAATTGAGCCATCCACCAGATTTTGGTAAAGAGTTTAACCAGCCTGGAAATGCTGCAAATAAACCAAAAGGCAATGCTAATGCAGTAGAAAACCCAAACATTCCCCAAAAAGGACCTTTGATTCCTCCATTGACTGCAGCATCTACTAGCAATGTACCAATGATAGGCCCTGTACAAGAAAATGAAACTAATGAAAGCGTGAAGGCCATAAAGAAAATACCTATCAATCCGCCCTTGTCGCTTTTCGAATCAATTTTATTTACGAATCGAGAAGGTAAAACAATTTCGAATGCTCCGAGAAATGAGATAGCAAAGATTACCAACAATAAGAAAAATGCCAGATTAAACCATATATTAGTGGACAAAGCATTTAATGCATCTGACCCAAAAATAGTAGTAACTCCTAATCCTAAAAGTACATAGATGACAATGATTGACGCAGCATAAATTAATGCATTCGAAATTCCAGATGCTCTATTCTTACTTTTTTTTGTGAAAAAACTAACAGTCATAGGTATCATCGGAAAAACGCATGGTGTAAGCAATGCGGCTAGTCCTCCAAGGAAACCAAGAATAAAGATATTCCACCATGACCTACCAACTGTTGACTCAGAATCTTGACTTTCTACTTTTTCGATTCTCGTAGGAGCTAAATCAACTGCCTTTTTAGAACTATCTAAAGTAGGAATTGTTTTCGCTGATTGACGAGATTGAATAATTTCGAAAACCTTATTCGAATCAACAATGCAATCATTGTTAGCAATAGTGCCTTTTGCGGGAGTGTTCAAAGATGCTGTTAAGCAGGCGGCAGAGCCATCAACCTTAAAATTAAAATCGACAACAGTAGGAGGTAAACACTGAACATCGTTACAAGTCATGTATTCTAAGTTTCCTTTTAACTCAAAAGACTTATCCGATTTTATTCTAATCTTTTGTTTGAATACTGCTTCTTTTTCAAAAAACTGTAACTCAACTCCAAATACGGGTTCGAACTTCTTTATTAAATTAGATTCTGAAACTTTTCCAACAAATTCAAAATTGGATGAACTAGAGATATGAAAAGAGGTGGGAACTGGTCCATCGTCCCCATAAGATTTTTGCCCGTATAAGTGCCATTTATCATCAATCTTTGCTTTGAATAATAATTCAAGTTCGCATTCGGATACTTTCTTGGTGCTGAATTCCCATTTCACAGGAGTTAAAATCTGTGAATCGACTTTGGAATTAAGATTCAAAGCAAAAACTAAAAGTATTGTTATTCTAATAAGATGTTTCATAAATTCATTCTAATAATTCTAATCATTCCGAATTGATAAAGTTTTACTTTGCTATCAATTGATTAATTAACTGTGTTAACTCTTCCGCTCTCTGACTTCCTACTCGGTATTTCAATCCGTCTTTGTCAGTTATCTCTACAGCATCATTACCTTGTGTAAAGAAACGGATTTTGTTTTTGAAATGTAGATTATAAACAGGTCTATTCAATAAGTACTTGCTGTATTTTACCTTTTTAACCTCTACAATATTCTTAAGGTCAATTTTTACATTACGGGATGTCCATAAGCCATCAAGTATCAAACTCTCTCCAATAATTTTTGTGTGAAGATGCAGAACAAATATGAGTGCCAATGAAAGTACCATAAGCACAATTCCCATTAGAAAAAACAATTGACCAGAGTCTTGACCTACTGGAGATGCAGGTATTTCGATTGCACTAGCCACTTCAACTGATTTTGGATTTTCGCTCCAATAATACAAGATAAAACAAAACAACGCCAATACAGTACGCCAAATGATTGCCCACTTGTTGTACCCAATGTATTGTTTTTCTTCAAAAAGTAATTTGTCTTCCATATTTGCTCAAAGTTAATTCACTTTGCCAATTCTACCAAATAAATCTTCTTCGTTTTGTCGGTAACTTTAAATCTATTATCAATCCTCATACCAATTACCCAAACGATATTGTCAGCGGAAGTAAGTAACCAAGTGTTTTCTTTCTGATTCAAAGATAGTTTATTATCAATAAAAAAGTCAGATAATTTCTTTTTTCCCTTCATTCCCAATGGATAAAACCAATCACCTTCTTTCCATTTCCTTGTCGTTAATGGGAAAGTAAGCTTATCATAGTCGAGTGCTGCTAAGTCGGGTGATTGAGGAATCTCCATATTAGCAGGAAGGATTTTTGATTCTAGTTTCCAAAATTCTAATCCTATTTCCTTCTTCTTAGTTTCTTGATTATGGAATTGCTTGGTAGATTCACCTGTCTTCTTTTTCGAAATAATGAGGAGTGTTCTATCCTTTAATAATTGATGAGTTTTAGAGTAAAACACTTTTCCCGATTCACCATTCAGTGCATTCTTTATTTCTTCGGAAGTGCTCGAATTAAATTGATAAGGCTTCAGCAATTCGAATAAATAAGTAGATAGTGGATTTAGTTTTTTCAATTCGGGGATGGAAATAGTATCCGTGTCACCCTCTTGTCTCACCATTTCCGTTCGCAATTTTTCTACTTGCATTTTTACTATTGTTTCAGCGTCCTTTAATCGCTCGATGGTTTTCATCAAGGTATTTTCGATGCTAGGATTCACTTCTTTTAATGTAGGAATAATGTGATGACGAATTTTATTTCTGAGGTATTTGTCCGAAGCATTGCTGCTGTCTTCTCGAAATTTCAATTGCGACTCCTTAGCAAAGGCTATGATGTTGGCTTTGTTTGCAAATAATAAAGGGCGAATAATATTTCCTTGTTTAGGAAGAATACCGTGTAGTCCAGTAATTCCTGTGCCTCGAATGAGGTTGATGAAAAAGGTTTCAATCGAATCGTCCTGATGATGAGCAGTAGCGATGTATTTATAATGATATGAATTACGTATTTCTTCGAACCAATTGTATCTTAGTTCTCGTGCTGCCATTTGTATCGACATGTCTTGTGTTTCGGCAAAAGGTGCAGTGTCGAACCGAATGGAGTATAACTGAACTTTGTATTTCAAAGCCATGGTCTTAACAAATTTTTCATCTTCGTTACTCTCGCTTCCTCGCAATTGATAGTTGCAATGCGCCAAGTCGAAATTAAAACCAGCTTGGTGAAATAAGTGACACATTACCACCGAATCGATACCTCCACTGACAGCGAGTAATATCTTTTCGTTGGGTAAGAATAGTTTTTCCTTTTTTATAAATGCCGCAAACAACTCGAACATGACGCAAAGATAATTAAAGGAATTAAAATGTTGAAAAAATCGAATGCCACCATTTAGGTGCTTGCCAATATGATTCGCTTCTCGCCTTCTTTAAACATTTCAATGGTGACAACATCGTTGGGAAGCAATTCATTTATTTTCTCGCTCCACTCGATAAAGCAATAGGCATTGGAATAAAGATAATCTTCGTATCCTAAATCGAAGGCTTCTTCCAAAGACTTGATGCGGTAAAAATCGAAATGATAAACTTTGCTTCCTTCGCCTGCCAAATACTCATTCACGATGGAAAAGGTAGGGCTCGAAACATTGTCTTTCACACCAAGTTCTTTGCAGAGTTCTTTAATAAATGTTGTTTTCCCCACACCTATCTCACCTACAAAAGCAAAGATACGTTTGTCGGCAAATGCATGCAAAACTTGTCGCGCTGCGTTTGGTAGCTCGTCTTGATGAGTTACTTCTATCCTATTTTGCACTTAGAGTAATGAACGGAATAATGGTTTCTTCGAGCGACAAACCTCCATGTTGGAAAGTGTTTCGATAGTAAGTAACATAGTAATTGAAATTGTTAGGATAAGCAAAAAACTTATCTTCTTTTACAAATACATAAGCCGAACTGATGTTCTGCTTGGGCAGAAAAGCATCGCCTGGGTTTTTTATTTCAAACACATCGCGCTTTTCGTAACTCATCGATTTACCTTGTTTATAGCGCAAGTTAGTGGTTAGGTTTTTATCACCCACTACTTTGGTTGGCTCAGTTACTTTTATGGTGCCATGGTCGGTGGTGATTACCATTTTACATTTCTTAGCGGCTATTTGTTTAATAATATCTAGCAATGGTGAATTCTCGAACCAAGATAAGGTGATGGAACGATAGGCTTTTTCGTCATCTGCTAACTCGCGAATCACTTCCATTTCGGTGCGAGCGTGCGAAAGCATGTCAACGAAATTATAAACAATCACATTCAATTTGTTTTGCATCAAGTTACTGATGTTCTCCGACAATCGCTTGCCAGCCGCATTGTTGGTAATCTTGTTGTAACTCATCTTTACATTTTTGCCCAATCGCTTCAACTGGTCAGCGAGGAGTTCTTCCTCGTGCATGTTCTTACCTCCCTCATCCTCGTCATTCAACCAAAGACTAGGAAAACGCTTTTGAATTTCGGATGGCATCAAGCCTGCAAAAAAGGCATTGCGTGCATATTGTGTGGCCGAAGGAAGAATACTGCTGTACACATCTTCCGATTCCACCTTGAAATATTCCGCCACGATGGGTTGTATTACTTTCCATTGGTCGAGACGTAAATTATCAATCAATACCACAAAGGTGGTTTCTTCTTTATCGAGCATTGGAGCTACCTTTGCTTTAAAAATAGTATGAGAGAAAAAAGGTGGGTCTTGTGTTTTGCCATTGAGCCAACCAATGTAATTGTTCTCGAAAAATTTGCTGAACAATTTATTGGCTTCCGACTTCTGCATTTTCAAAATCTCCATCATGCTTTCGTCTTTGCTTATATCCAGCTCGAGTTCCCAATACACTAACTTCTTGTAGACCTCCGACCATTCTTTCCAATTCAACCGATCACCCATGGTCATTCCTATTTGTCGGAATTCTTGCTGATAATTAGAAGTTGTTTTCTCAGAAATCAATCGCTTGTTGTCTAATGTTTTTTTTAACGAAAGCAATATCTGGTTAGGGTTCACAGGTTTTATTAAATAGTCGGAAATTTTAGAACCTATGGCATCTTCCATCAAATGCTCTTCTTCGCTTTTGGTAATCATGATGACAGGCAAATCGCTATGCGTTGCTTTTAGTCGATTAAGGGTTTCTAATCCTGAAATACCTGGCATGTTTTCATCCAACAGAACTACTGCGAAACTATGCTTTTCGACAAGTTCCAAGGCTTCATCACCGCTTGTGGCGGTTATCACATCGTATCCTTTGTCTTTGAGAAATAATATATGTGGTTTCAACAAATCTATTTCATCATCTGCCCATAATATTTGAATTCTTTCCATTGGTATTGTGTTTAAAGGTTATAAAAGTAATACATATATAACTTCACAAAGGAAGTATTATTGTTTTGCCTAAGTTAAAAAAAGATAAATTATCTTTGTACCAATGAATTCGAACCCTAATAAGCTAAAAATATTCAACGACCCCATTTATGGCTTCGTTTCCATTCCTTTTGAAATCATTTACGACCTCATCGATCACCCCTATTTTCAGCGGTTGCGAAGGATTAAACAATTGGGATTAACCAATCTTGTTTATCCCGGAGCTTTGCATACGCGCTTTCATCACGCGATGGGAGCCATGCATTTGATGAGCGAAGCCATTGACGTATTGCGAGCGAAAGGCAACGAAATAACCGATGAAGAAGCCAAAGGTGTTACCATTGCCATACTTCTGCACGATATTGGCCATGGCCCTTTTTCGCATGCCTTGGAGCATAGCATCGTCAACAACGTTACTCACGAAGACATTTCGGAACTATTCATGAATCGGCTTAACAAAGAGTTTGGTGGTGAGTTGACCTTAGCCATTAAAATCTTCAACAATAAATATAAAAAGAAGTTTTTGCATCAGCTGGTATCGAGTCAGCTGGATATGGACCGCTTGGATTACCTGAAGCGAGACAGTTTCTTTACTGGTGTTTCGGAAGGAGTAGTGAGTTCGGATAGAATCATTAAAATGCTGAATGTAAAAAACGATGAATTGGCGGTGGAAGCTAAAGGAATTTATTCCATCGAAAAATTTATCATTGCTCGAAGGCTGATGTATTGGCAAGTGTATCTGCACAAAACAGTAATCAGTGCCGAGAGCCTTTTGGTGAACATTTTGAAACGTGCCAAGGAATTGGCCGAACGCAAGGTGGAATTGTTTTGTACTCCTGCGCTTCGCGTGTTTTTGTACGATAAGTTTAGCAAAGCTGAATTTAAAACCAATCCCAGTTTACTCGATTCGTTTGCTCTGCTTGACGACTATGACATCATGGCTTCGGTAAAGGTGTGGATGACGCACAATGACGATGTGCTCGCGATGCTTTGCACCAACTTATTAAACCGAAATTTATTCAAAATAGAACTAAGAAATAATCCTTTCAAACCAGCCGAAATAAAGAAGGAAAAAGAAAGAATAAAAAAGGTGTATCATCTGAAAAAGAACGAGGTGAATTACTTTGTGTTTTCGGGCAATATACAGAACGATGCTTACCGAGCCGATAAGATACGTATCAACATCTTATCGAAAGACGGAAAGATAATGGACATCACCGATGCATCGGACCAATTGAACATAAAGGTGCTTGCGAAAACCATAAAGAAATACTATTTATGTTTTCCTAAATAATAGGTCTTAACATTTATTATATCAAATATATCATAGCCTCACTCCGCACAAGTAAATAATTTGTATAAATTTGAAAACTTATAAAACAAGAAACCTAAACTCGAAGATATTATATGAGTGTTAATCAACAGACAATAAAAACGCCTGTATCCATTTCCGGTGTGGGTTTGCACACTGGCAAACAAGTTAATTTAACTTTTGTTCCTGCTCCCGAAAACCATGGTTATAAATTCCAACGCGTTGACCTACCCGAAAACCCTATTATAGATGCGGATGTTGACAATGTGGTAGACACCTCGCGTGGTACTACTTTAGAACAAAATGGTGCACGTGTGCACACCACCGAACATGTACTTGCTGCTTTGGTGGGTATGGAAATAGACAATGTGATGATTCAACTAGATGGACCCGAAATGCCCATCATGGATGGTAGTTCGATGCCATTTATTCACATCTTGCAAGAAGCAGGTGTGGTAGAACAAAATGCCGAACGGATTTATTTCGAACTTACCGAGAACCTTACTTTCGAAGACCCGATAAAAAATGTAGAGATGTTGGCTGTGCCACAAGATGCATTCAGAGTAACCGTAATGGTGGATTACAACTCAGATGTATTGGGTACACAACATGCACATATTTACAATGTGGGTGAATTTAAAACCGAGATAGCCATGTGTCGCACCTTTGTGTTTCTGCACGAACTAGAAGCTTTGCTTGCACATAATTTGATAAAAGGAGGCGACCTGAACAATGCCATCGTACTTGTGGATCGTGAGATTTCGCCTGAACAAATCAAACACTTGCAAAAAGTTTTTCATCGCGAAGATGTTGAAATAAAAGGAAAAGGAGTGTTGAACAATACCACACTTCATTTTTTCAACGAACCAGCTCGTCATAAACTACTTGATATTGTTGGCGATTTGGCCTTGGTAGGAACTCCATTAAAAATGCATGTGCTGGCAGCTCGCCCTGGACATGCTGGCAATGTGGCGTTTGCTAAAAAGATTAAAGAGTTGATAAAATCGAAGAAGAAAGAAACTCGCACCTTCGACTTGAACAAGCCGGCTATCCTCAACATCATGGATATTCAAAAACTTCTTCCGCATCGTCAGCCGTTTTTGTTGATTGACAAAATCATGGAGCTTACGCCTACATCGGTAGTGGGGATTAAGAATGTGACCATGAACGAAGATTTTTTCAGAGGACATTTCCCTGAAAACCCTGTAATGCCAGGTGTATTGCTAATAGAAGCTATGGCACAAACAGGAGGTATCTTGATTTTGAAAACAGTGCCCGACCCCGAAAACTACCTTACCTATTTCATGAAGATAGATGGAGTGAAGTTCAGAAGCCAAGTGGTACCGGGCGATACCGTAGTTTTCGATTTGCACTTGATTACTCCTATCCGCAGAGGAATTTGCCACATGAAAGGGATAGCTTATGTGAATAACAAACCCGTGATGGAAGCCGAAATGATGGCACAAATTGTAAAAGTTAAAAATAATGAACCAACTTAGTTACATTCATCCTAATGCTAAATTAGGCGCAAACGTTAAGGTTGAGCCATTCTCCACCGTTTACGAAAACGTAGAGATTGGCGAAGGAACTTGGATTGGGCCTAATGTTACCATCTTTCCTGGAGCGCGTATTGGCAAGAACTGTCGCATCTTTCCGGGTGCTGTGGTAGCGGCCATACCTCAAGATTTGAAATTTAATGGCGAAGATACCACCCTCGAAATAGGCGACAACACTACCATTCGCGAGTGTGTGACTTTGAACAGAGGCACCACCGATAAAATGAAAACCGCCATTGGTAGCAATTGTTTATTGATGGCTTATGTGCATGTGGCACACGATTGCATCATTGGCAACAATGTGATAATTGCCAACAGCGTAAATCTTGCAGGCCATGTTACTATTGAAGATTACGCCATACTCGAAGGATTGGTGGCGGTTCAACAATTTGTAACCATTGGTGCACATACGTTCATCACAGGAGGTTCGTTGGTTCGAAAAAATGTTCCTCCATTTACAAAAGCGGCTCGCGAACCATTGCAATACATCGGCATCAACTCCATTGGCTTGCGAAGAAGAGGTTATACTAACGAGCGCATCCTCGAAATAGAAGACATCTACCGTACCCTTTACATCAAAGGACATAATGTTACCAATGCCCTTGCTATCATCGAACAAGAAGCCCCTGCATCTGACGAGAAAGAGCAGATTTTGCATTTCATCCGCGAGTCGAAAGATGGAATCATGCGCGGCTTGTCGTAGTTTTATTTTCACTAAATTGCTTCTCAGTAAATCGTAATTGATTTAATATTTACTGCTCATCGGCCATAGCCAAAAGCTTTACTGATTGTATAGCATGATGGTTCGTTCGCATTTTTAGCTCACCCCAAAAATAAGAAATTGATGAAGAATGACGCATTGAATTTAAAAATTTATTATTTTTGTATTCGGAACTAATTCACATTTAATCATACTTATTCAAATTAATTATGCCATGTTTTCGTACATCCTCCCTTCCGGTATACTCATTGTGAGTAAAAACAAAAAAATAGTAAAATCGTTACCCATCGAATTTCGTGTGGAAGAAAACCAAACGTTGATTACCATCCCTGAAAAACTGGATGAGCAAGAGATGAAAGAAATTTCTGTTGGGCTAGGATTTTTTGCATTACGCAGTTTCAGTCATCCTATGTTTGCACCCGAAAAGAAACAGTGTATAAATTTGAGGAAAAAATC
>JBAXQU010000043.1:0-25980 GCA_037131555.1 Bacteroidota bacterium | reverse complement strand
ATTCCGTGCGTTTTGGGTGTTTTACAAATTAGGTTTTGGTCAATTCCGCGCGGAACTAGCTTTTTTATTAAAAACTTTCCAGTTCCTCGCCATTTTGGCATTGTTCTGTATTAGATGTAATGGCAAAATGACAGTGTAGCAGGTTTCAGGGGAAGTGTTTTGGACTTTTCGGTATAGAATTTGTTAAAAATCGGGTTTGAAAACGCAATTGCTGCCGCAATATTGCAATGTTTGACTCTTATGTTGCAATGTTTTACTTTTATGTTGCAATGTTTGACTCTTATGTGGCAATGTTTTACTTTTATGTTGCAATGTTTGAGTGTCATGTTGCAATGTTTTACATTTATGTTGCAATGTTTGAGTGTCATGTTGCAATGTTTGACATTTATGTTGCAATGTTTTACTTCCATGTTGCAATGTTTTACTTTCATGTTGCAATGTTTAAGAAATACGTAATTCTTGGGAATATATGTGCTTTTTTTTATGCGTTTTAGAATTTAGTACTTAGAATTTAGAATTTTTTTCGCTGCGTCTCTGTGGCAACTTGAAACAATTGCCTATTGCTTCATTGCCAAATTGCCTTCACCAGCCTTTTCAATTTCTTATTATATTTGCCCCTCAAAATACTCCAAAGAAATGAAAAGACACCTTAGCCTATTACTAATAATCGCAAGCTCTTGCTCGTATTCGATAGCACAAACCAATACTTGGTATACTTTCCCAACCAATACTCCCGAGGCAGCCAATCGGTATATTTATGTGGATAACAAAGACCAAAAATGGATTGGCGGTTATAGCGGTGGATTGCATAAATTCAGCAATGGGGTGTGGACCACTTACTCCACCTCCAATTCGGCTCTTACGGATGACGATGTTAGAGAAGCGTATTTTGATAATACCGGAAAGTTATGGGTAACCACTTGGAACAAACTCAATAGATTGGACACCGCTACTAATGTTTGGACCAATTACAATGTTACTGGACAATCGAATGATATTTTGTATTCCACCGTGGTTGATTCCAGCAATCGTGTTTGGGTAGGCACCGATGGAGGCACTGCACTTACCGATGGGTTGTACATGTACAATGGCAGCACTTGGCGATTTTATAACCCTACCAATTCGGCCTTAACGGGGAGATGGATAGTGCAAATGAGGAAAGATAAATTGGGAAAAATATGGGGAGTAGCTAGAGATTTGTTCGAGATAAACGACACGGTGATAACCAATCACAATGTAATAGGAGCTGGATTTCCGCTCAACAATGGCAGCACTTGCATCGATTTCGACAGTCACAACAATGTATGGTTGGGAGTGTACGATGGGGGTATCGGCAAGTTCGATGGTAGCAATTGGGTATTGTACAATTCATCCAATTCGCCACTTCCCGAAAACAAAATATGGAGCATAGCCGTAGACCAAAATGATGTGGTATGGATAGGTACCGAAACAGCAGGACTTATAAAATTTGATGGGGTAAACTGGACTACCTATAATACTTCGAACTCGGCCATTACCAACAACCGAATTGATGCCCTATCGGTAGATAAACTGAACAATGTGTGGATAGCGTCTAATTATGGAGGCATAGTGGTGCACAATCCTCAAGGGCTTTCGGGTATTTCGGGAAATGTGTATTACGACCGAAACAACAACAATGTAAAAGATGCTACCGAGCCTAATTTGCCCAATCAGCTTATTTCTATCGGCACTTCTACGTTTAATGCCATCACCGATGCTAGCGGAAACTACAAATGTGCCATACTTAATGCCGGAAGCTACACCGCCAAACTAGCACACAACAATCCTTACCTGCTGAGCACCTCGCCCGATAGTATTAACTTCACCATTAATAATACTACCACCAACCTTAACAACCGAAATTTCGGAATACATCTTCAGCCCAATGTAAACGACATAGCTGTTGACTATACTTCCATCAATCTTCTTCGTCCAGGATTTAGTTATACCTGCAATCTCACTGCTGTTAACCAAGGTTCGCTTCGGGCCGATAACATGACCTTGAAATTGACCTATGACAATAATTTAATTCTCGATTCTACATCTTTTGCTTACCAAATCAGTCAAGGCGATTCCATCGTGTGGCATATCGACTCACTTCATCTATTCGAACAAAAGTCCATCAAAGTGTATTTCCATTTGCCTGTCAACACAGGCTTAATTGGCACCACACTTACTTCGGTAGCCTCCTTGCGCTATGCTACTGCCGATGTAAACATGAGTAACAATACATTTTATTTGAACGAACTGGTAAGAGGTTCTTTCGACCCGAATGATAAATCAGTAGCACCCGAAGGGTCGGGAACTACAGGCGATATTCCTTCATCTACCCCCGACCTTACGTACACCATCCGTTTTCAGAACACAGGAAATGCCGAAGCCATCAACGTATTGCTGAAAGACACTATTAGTTCGAACTTAGATTTGTCGAGCCTACAGATGTTGAGTTCGAGCCATGCGTATAGTGCCGAAATAAAAACAGGAGGCATTGTTTGGTGGCACTTCAACAATATCAATTTGCCCGACAGCACTCAAAACGAGGTGGGCAGTCATGGGTATATCAAATACAAATTAAGGCTGAAACCTAATTTGGTAAACGGTACTCAAATCAAAAACACTGGCTATATCTATTTCGATTTTAACCCAGCCATCATCACCAATAGAACATTGAATACCATCAATAATCTTATTACTAGCGCCATCAATATAGGAAATGAGGACGAACAAATATCCATCTACCCCAATCCATTCACTAGTTCTTGTACCATTGAATTTAGCAGCGAACAAAAAAACACGACTGTTCAAGTCATGGATGTGTTGGGCAAACAAGTGAAAGAAATCAACTTCGGTGGCTACCATTGTTTGCTCGAAAAAGGTAATCTGAATGCTGGCATTTATTTTTTAAGAATTATTGACGAGCAAAAGAAAGTGGTGAATGCAAAACTCGTAATTGAGTAGTTCACCCTTTAAGTTTTCGTGCCAACATAAGACGCATACTTAAATACAAAATGTGTTCGAGCATTTTTGCGCCTTCGTGTCTTATCGGTAATTTTAAACTTTAAAACCATCAACAAAAAAAAATACTACCTTTGGCCTTTGATGAACTTTGTATACCCATCCTTTCTATTTGCGCTTTCGGCCATAGCCATTCCTATCATCATTCATCTATTTAATTTTCGCAAGTTCAAAACCGTTTATTTCAGCAATGTCAGGTTTTTGAAAGAGGTGCGCGAAGAAACGCAAGCCAAATCGAAATTGAAGAATTTATTGGTTTTGTTGGCTCGTATCTTGGCCATTGTGGCCTTGGTATTGGCGTTTGCACAACCGGTATTACCAGCCAAAAACAAACCATTGACCGTAGGCGACAAAACCATCAGCATCTTTGTCGACAATTCGTTCAGCATGGATGCCATCAACAAAAACGGGACCCTGCTTGGCGATGCCAAAAAACGAGCTTTGGAAATAGTGGCTGCTTATAAATCCACCGATAGGATACAACTGCTTACCAACGATTTCGAAGGCAAACACCAACGCTTGGTGAACAAAGAAGAGTTTGTACAACTGCTAGATGAGGTGAAGATAACCGCTGCCACACGTAGCCTTTCCGAAATTGTGTCGCGACAAATGGATGCCTTGCAACATGCACCCACCAGCATCAAAACGGCTTATATCATTTCCGATTTTCAGAAATCCATCATCAACCCTAGCGAAGTGAAAAACGATACCAGCATTCGCCTCGTGATGGTGCCTTTGGTGGCAGCCGAAAAAAGCAATGTGTATATTGATACCTGTTGGTTCGAGTCGCCAGTGAGGCAATACAATGCTACCGAGCATTTGCATGTACGTATCAAAAATGTGTCGGACAAGGTGATTGAAAACAACCCCATCAAACTGTTTGTAAACAATATTCAGAAAACACCAGCCAGCTATACCCTCGACAAACAAAGCGAAACCGAAGTGGTGCTTTCGTTTGTATCGAAAGAAGCCGGTTTGCAACAATGCCGAGTAGAGATAAATGATTATCCGGTGACGTTTGACGACAAGTTTTATTTTAGTTTCGAAGTGTCGAAAAACATACCGGTGCTTAGCATCAATGGTTCAGGCTTAGAGTCGGAAAGCACCTTTCTCAACCGTTTGTTTGGCAACGATTCGCTTTTTGTATTGAAAAATGCTGCCGAAAACAAACTCGATTATTCCACCCTGTCGCAAAACAAACTCATTGTGCTCAACGAGCTTAAAACCATCTCTTCGGGCCTTGCCCAAGAACTCACCAAGTTTATGAAAGCCGGAGGAAGCCTCATGGTGTTCCCTGCCAAGCAAAGCGATTTGGGTTCGTACAAAGACTTTCTATCGGCTGTTCAGGCCAATTACCCCGACCACTTGGATACGCTGAATACCCGTGTGGATAAAATCAGTGTCGAAAATCCCATTTACAAAGATGTGTTCGATAAGAAAACCTTTACCGCCACCAACTTGGATTTGCCTAAAGTGAGCGAACATTTTGTGTTCAGCAAACTCACACATAGCAACGAAGAGTATTTGCTAAAGCTAGAAAATGGCGATAACTTTTTGAGTCAATACACCGTAGGCAAAGGCAAACTTTATTTGTCGGCAGTGGGGCTTCAAACTTCGTTCTCCAACTTTGCCAAACATGCCATCTTTGTGCCTACCATGTTCAAGATAGGAATGTATAGTCAACACACCACACCGCTGTTCTACACCATAGGCACCGACCAAACCATTGAATGCAACAATGTGCTCACGGGCGAAAACGTGTTTCACATCAAAGGCATCAATACCACCTTCGACATTATACCCGAGCACAAACAGCTTGAAGGGAAAACAGAAATATCGACTCATAACCAAATAACCGATGCAGGCAATTACAACCTTGTAGCCGACAAAGACATCATCACAGCATTGTCGTTCAACTTCAATCGAAAGGAGTCGGACCTTCGTTGCCTCAGCACCGATGAATTGAAAAAACAACTCGAAGCCGCCAACCTGAGCAATGCAAGTGTGTTGGAAACAAGTGCACAGTCGCTTACACAATCGTTGGCCGAAGCCGAACAAGGCACCAAACTATGGAAACTATTTGTAATTTTAACCCTTGTTTTTCTGGCTATCGAAGTAGCATTGCTAAGGTTTATGAAAGCCAGATGAGCCGAATGAAAGGAAAACTGTGAAATTTGAAAATAAAGAAGAACTAAATAGCCGAACAAAATGAACATTCTAATCAAGTCTGCACATATCATTGATTCGAATTCCAGCCACCATGGAAAAACAATGGATGTATTAATTGAAAATGGAATCATCACTTCCATAAAATCAAAAATAAATGCTGAAAAGAACCTAAAGGTAATCGAGATGGAAGGGCTTCATCTTTCGGCCGGCTGGATGGACATGCAAGCCAACTTCTGCGACCCAGGCATGGAACACAAAGAAGATTTGCAATCGGGTATACGTGCAGCTGCCGCAGGCGGATACACAGGTGTAGCCCTTGTTTCGTCTACCAATCCCACCATTCATTCCAAATCCGAAGTACAATACATTGTCAATAATACATTAGGTTCCATAGTGGATGTATATCCCATCGGCACCCTTTCGCACAAACAAGAAGGACATGACTTGGCAGAAATGTACGATATGCATTTGGCAGGTGCTGTAGCTTTTTCGGACGATAAAAAAGCAGTTGCCAATGCAGGTCTTTTGATGAGGGCTTTGCTCTATGCTCAAAACTTTGGAGGCATCATCCTTACTCATTGTGACGAAAAAGCCATTTCGCAAGATGGAAAAATGAACGAAGGCGAAGTGTCCACCCGACTTGGATTAAAAGGCATACCAGCCCTAGCCGAAGAGGTGATGATAAATAGAAATATTTTTCTTGCCGAATACACCAATGCATCCATTCATATCTCCAATGTGTCTACCAAAAAATCAGTCGACATCATTCGTCAAGCAAAAGCTAAAGGAATGAAAGTAACTGCTTCGGCAAACGTTTATAGCCTTGCTTTGGACGATTCGTTGCTAGTGGAGTTCGATAGCAATTATAAACTCAATCCTCCGTTGCGCACCAAAACCGATGTGGAAGCCATTCGGAAAGGAATAGCCGATGGCACCATCGATTGCATCACCACCGACCATCGTCCTCAAGACATCGAGTCGAAAAACATCGAATTCGATAATGCATCTAATGGCATGATTGCCCTCGAAACAAGTTTTGGGTTAATGAATACTCACAAAGGAAAAATAAAATTAGAAGAGCTCATTGCTGCCATCACCATCGCTCCACGTGGCATTTTAAATTTAAAACAAGTGAAAGTGGAAGAAGGGGAGAAGGCTAACCTAACTATGTTCAATCCCTCTATCGAATGGGTAATGGAAACGAAATACATAGCTTCAAAATCTTCTAATACTCCTTTTCTTGGAACAAAATTTACTGGAAAAGTGGTTGGAATTATCAATAATAAACAAGTGGTTCAAAACAAAAATTAAAATAAATTAATTGAAGAAAGTGGTGCGAATAAATAATTTTTGTAGTTTAGCCCATTCATTTTTTAATAACAATTGTAATTAATCATCCTTAATCGAAAAAATATGTTTACAACAAAGAAATTATTGGTAGTTAAAAGTGTACTATTTGTGGCTTCTGCCGTTTTTATGGTATCGTGTGGCAACAACGAAACAGCAAAAGACGAAGCCGACAGCAAATCAGTGGTAAAGGAAGACACCACAGCCACGGCTGAAGTACCTGAAACTTCATACTCGTTACCTTCACCATTGCAGATAGCATCTATTTTCAAAAAATCAGGATTGAAATATAAAAGTGATTTAACAAGTCAAATGAGAGACCCTTCGAAATACACTTCGAGTCTTTCGAAATCGTTGAACCTTGGGGTGTATAGTGGCGATTTGTCGTATTGCGTAATGAACAAACAAAGTCAGGAAGCAATGAAATATATGAAACTTTGTCGCTCTTTAGCCGATAACCTTGGTATGGGTTCAGTTTTCGAAGAAGCAAATCTTTCGAAACGTTTCGAAAAAAATCTTGAGAACGAAGACTCATTGGCTTATATCATTGCCGAGCTTCAAATGGTTACTGATATGTACTTAGACGAAAACGATCAACAACAAATTACTTCTATTGTGTTTGCTGGAGCTTGGATTGAGAGTATGTACATCGGTTCGAAAGTTTACGAAAAAGGAAAAGATAAATCCTTGAACAATAAACTTGCAGAACAAATGAATATCCTTGGTAGCATCATCAATGCTTTAAAAGCAGTTGAGAAAAAAGAAGCTACCATTGCAAGCCTTATCACTGATTTGAAATCAATAAAAGATATTTATGATGCATTACCGTCAATAAAAAATGCGGTTGATGCAACCGATTCGGATAAACCAATGAGTTTAACCGATGATGAAGTAGCTTCATTGACCAAAAGAATTAGCGAGTTGAGAACGAAATTTGTGAATGGAAATTAGTATAAACCAATTGTTAAACAATATAACTATTTTCAATTATGAGAAAAATAATTTACATAAGTGCATTGGTTGGTTTAATCGTTTCTTACGGGTTTACCACTATTCAATCAGCAGACAACTGCGACAAAAAGGCACTCTCAGAAGCATGTAAGAAAAAATTGGATGAATATAAGTACGATAGCCAGAAGTTTTCGAAAATCAATTTTACCGACCGCAATGTACAAATGGAAGTGGAGTTGCCAGTATTTATTGGTGAGAAATACCGGTTGATTTTCAATACATCCTCATTACCAAAACCGATACTTATTTCGGTGTATAGCAAAAGTAAAGAATCAACTAAACGAGTACCACTTTACACCACAAAAGACGCAGCAGCAGGCACTACCGAGTTTGTGTTCGATGCTCCTCGCGTTCGTAACATGTACATCGATTATGATGTTCCAAAAGAAGACAAAGATAAATTGTCTGGTTGTGTAATTTTTATGGTTGGTTATAAATAAGAAAATATGAGAAAGGTAAAAATAAGTGTAACAATAATTCTTGGTTTAATTTTCTTTTTCAATTCTTCTGTTTTTGCTCAAAAATCAGCTAATTGTAAAGCTAAACAAATAGCTTCTTCATGCAAAGGCAATATCAAAAAACCTTTTAAATACGATAGCTATGCCTTAAATGAATTTACCTTTGATGACAAAACAAAAGAGGTAGAAGTTCAATTTACAGCTTTCGCTGGTCAGAAATACAAAATAATATTCTGTTCATCAGGCTTTGAAGAGCAGTTGAAAATGAATATTTTTGACAAAAGCAACAAGATTAAAAACAATCGTCATCAGATTTTCGATAACGAACAAGGCATCGATAGTGATTTTTGGTCATTCGAACCACCAAAATCAGGCAACTACTTTATAGAATACAGTGTGCCAGCAAGCAAAGATGGTAAGGTAAAAAAAGGTTGTGTTGTAATGTTAGTAGGTTATACCGAACCAGATGAACCACAATAGTTTTTTCTAATATTGAAAGTCCTGAAGCGATTCAGGACTTTTTTTGTTTCTTTAAATTATTTACGAGTAAAGTTTTCGATACAAGATAACCCTATCTGTTTTCATTTTCTAAGTTAGAAATATGACAAAATGTCTATAATTTGAAATTGGCATATCTATTGAAAAGGCTAGGTACTTATATAAATTCCCCAAAATAAAAAACATAAAATGACAGATAGTATTGATTTGAAAGGGTTGATGTCCATAGCAAATGATAGCATGATTGATGAGGATACGGAGTTTATTCCGTTGCTCTCGATGCAAGACGAAGACTATATGAATGCCGAAAAGGTGCCAGACGAACTGTCAATTTTGCCGCTTCGCAACACCGTTTTGTTCCCTGGAGTGGTTATTCCTATCACCGTTGGCAGAGATAAATCCATCAAACTTGTTAAAGACGCATATAAAGGAAATAAAATTATTGGAGTTGTTTCCCAAAAACGTGATTCAATAGAAGACCCTCAGATAGAAGACCTCAATAGAGTAGGTACGGTGGCACAAATCATTAAGATGCTCCGATTGCCAGATGGTAACACCACTGTAATATTACAAGGTAAAAAGCGTTTTGAAATAAAAGAGGTGAAACAGACCGAGCCTTATTTAAAAGCCTCCATCAATGCGTTTTCCGAAACCCGACCATCGAAAGACGATAATGAATTTCAGGCATTGGTTTCCTCGTTAAAAGATTTAGCCTTGCAAATAGTAAAGCTAAGCCCGAATATCCCAAGCGAAGCAGGGTTTGCACTGAAGAATATCGAGAGTCCTTCATTTCTAATCAATTTTATTTCCTCCAACATGAATGCCCAAGTGGAAGAAAAGCAAAAGATGCTGGAGGTAGTTGAATTAAAAGATCGTGCCACTTTAGTGCTTACTAATCTTACTAAAGAGCTTCAAATGTTGGAGTTGAAAAACCAAATACAATCAAAGGTTAAGGTTGATTTGGATAAACAACAACGCGATTATTTTCTTCATCAACAGATGAAAACCATTCAAGAGGAGTTAGGCGAAAATAGCTATACTCAAGATGTTCTTGAAATGAAGGAAAAAGCCAAGGGTAAAAAGTGGAGCAAGGAAATAGGCGAATTGGTGGCAAAACAAATTGGCAAATTAGAAAGAATGAATCCGAATGCTGCAGAATATTCCATTCAAACCAATTACCTAGAAGTACTATTAGACTTACCGTGGAGCGAAAATTCGAAAGATAATTTCGATTTGAAGCATGCTGAAAAGGTGTTGAACAAAGACCATTTTGGAATTGAAAAGGTGAAAGAACGTATATTAGAGCACCTCGCTGTATTAAAATTAAAAGGTAATATGAAATCGCCCATTCTTTGTTTGTACGGTCCTCCGGGAGTTGGAAAAACTTCTCTAGGAAAAAGCATTGCCGAGAGTTTAGGGCGCAAGTACATTCGCATGAGTTTAGGTGGCCTAAAGGACGAAGCAGAAATAAGAGGTCACCGAAAAACATACATTGGTGCAATGCCAGGACGTATCTTACAAAACATTAAAAAGGCAGGAACTTCTAATCCTGTGTTCATACTTGATGAAATTGATAAAGTAGGCAACGATTACCATGGCGACCCATCATCAGCATTATTAGAAGTGTTGGACCCTGAGCAAAACTTTGCTTTTTACGATAATTATCTTGAGGTAGATTACGATTTATCCAACGTGATGTTTATTGCTACTGCCAATTCATTAAGTTCTATTCAACCAGCCTTGCGCGACAGAATGGAAATTATTGAAATAAATGGTTACACCATTGAAGAGAAAATTGAAATTGCCACACGTCACTTAATGCCAAAACAGCTTGAAGAGCAAGGCATGAAAAAGGAGAAAATTACACTTGATAAAAAGATGATGGAGTACATCATCGAAAACTACACGCGAGAAAGTGGCGTAAGAGGGCTTGAGAAAGTGATTGCAAAAGTGGTGAGAAATGCTGCTAAATCAATTGCAATGGAGCAAAAATATAACGCGAAAGTGGAGGAAAAGGACTTAATTAAGATTTTAGGGCCTGCTCATGCTAAAGACCGCTATCAAGGCAACGATGTAGCAGGGGTTGTAACTGGTCTTGCTTGGACAAGTGTAGGAGGAGATATCTTGTTCATCGAAACGAGTATAACCCGAGGCAATGGAAAACTAACCTTGACTGGAAACCTTGGCGAGGTGATGAAAGAATCAGCAATTATAGCATTGGAATATTTGAAATCGCATAGCGCTATCATTGGTTTAAAAGCAGATGTATTCGATAAATGGAATGTACACATCCATGTTCCAGAAGGAGCCACACCAAAAGACGGCCCTTCGGCAGGTATTACTATGTTGACAGCCATTGCCTCGGCATTTACTCAACGCAAAGTTCGCCCACATTTGGCTATGACAGGTGAAATAACCTTGCGTGGACGTGTTTTGGCTGTAGGAGGAATTAAGGAAAAAATCTTGGCAGCAAAACGTGCAGGTATCAAAGAAATCATATTAAGCGTAGATAATAGAAAAGATATTGAGGACATCAAGAAGGGATACATCAAGGAACTTAAATTCCACTATGTGGAAAAGATGATTGATGTTGTAAAAATAGCCCTTTTAAAGGAAAAAGTTGAACATCCTTTAGAGGTGAACATTAAGCAAGAAGTTATGAAATAGTTTCTCGGAAAAGGCTAGTAGCCATATTGTAACGTAATTCAATTTGTCTCGTATAATGACCAACAGAAGTCAAAACAATGAGACAATTAAAAATTACAAAACAAGTTACAAATCGAGAGACAGCCTCTCTTGATAAATACCTTCAAGAGATTGGACGAGTGGAATTGATTACTGCCGATGAGGAAGTGGAACTAGCAAAGAAGATACGTCTAGGCGACCACTTTGCTTTGGAAAGGCTAACCAAGTCGAATTTGCGTTTTGTGGTTTCTGTTGCAAAACAATATCAAAATCAAGGCTTGAGTTTACCCGACTTGATTAATGAAGGCAACCTTGGTCTCATAAAAGCGGCACAACGCTTTGACGAAACAAGGGGATTCAAATTTATTTCATACGCAGTTTGGTGGATTCGACAATCCATTCTTCAGGCACTTGCCGAGCAATCGCGAATAGTAAGGTTACCGTTAAACAAGATAGGTTCAATTAACAAAATAAATAAAACATTCTCAAAACTTGAACAGGAATTCGAACGCGAACCTTCGGCATCGGAGATTGCTTTTTTACTCGAGATACCCGAAGAAGATGTAAACGATTCGTTCAAAATCACAGGTCGCCATGTTTCAATGGATGCTCCCCTTAGCAATAGCGAAGATAATTCCAATACGATGTACGACTTGATTGAATCATCAAACCTTGATAGCCCTGAAATAAGTTTAATAAACGAATCATTAAAACGAGAAATAGATAGAGCACTCCGAACCCTTCCTAGTCGCGAAGCTGAAATCATCCGTTGTTTTTTTGGCTTAAATACAGAAAATGCGCTTACTCTCGAGGAAATTTCTGAAAAATTCGGATTAACCCGCGAACGTGTTCGGCAGATCAGGGAGAAAGCTATAAAGCATTTAAAGCAAACCTCAAGAAGTAAAATCCTAAAAACATACTTAGGTTAAACATTATTCTTTTTAGTTCATGAACTCAGTTTTTGAATAAAAATATAATGTAATTTTGACACCATAAATCAAACCATCCTCATATAGATTTTGAGGGTGACCAATTTAAAGGATTTCATTGTGTCAAAATTAAGAATAAAATCACTTCGATTTTCAATTAAACTATTCAGTTTCTTCATTCCAATTACATGGTATTTTCTATTGTTTTCAGTTGGAGTTTGGATAGGTATGTATTGGTTGCAAAAACATGAAGGTACTCCTGATTCCGCTTTTTCGGCCTTGTTCGCTTTATTGCTGCGTTTTTCCCTCTTTTTTGGTATACTCTTGCTTAGCTTTTCATTTATTTCTTGTTTTGTACCACTTATCTATTTTTTATTCTCAAAACGTAAATCGAAAATCAATTTTCAGATTTCTGTTCCTAATACTGATAATAGACTGCAAGGGGGACAAGCATTGGAAATAAACATTTCTCCTATTCTGAAACCATTTCTTGGTTTTGTGAAATTGCGATTGAATTATGATAAAATAAAATTCTCATCTAAATTCTATCTAATAAACACTACCTCAAATTCTTTTTTTAACTTCATTCTTCGAGGCACTTATTTCTGGGACTTGCCCGAAATAAAAGAATACCGTGTACAACAGGCAATTGTTTATTTCGAGGATTTTTTTCAGTTCTTTTCGTTTGCTATTTCTATACAGACTAGTAGTGATTTCCATTCATTACTTTCAAATTCCGAAATAAAAATGGATGCCGTATTGCCTCGAAAAACGGAAGAGACCAATACTCGAATTGAGGAAATAAAAAGGGTAGAAGGGGAGCATATTAATTACAAGAATTTTGAAAACAATGATGATGTTCGCAGAATAGTCTGGAAAATCTATGCAAAAAATAAGGAATTAGTAGTTCGTATTCCAGAAGTATTGGACCCATACGCTTCGCACATTTACTTTTATCCTTCATTCTTTTCGAGTATTGAATTTGCAGGAAATGAAATAGTTTCTGTTCCGTTTCTTAATTTTTACAAATCAGCATGTTGGTCGATATACAAAAATCTTACTCAAAAGGGATTCGAAGTTCGGTTTGTGAGTGACCAGCAAACAATTCAAAATGGACTATTGGGTGAGGAGGAACAGGTTAGGTATTCTTTATCTGTAAGCAAATGGCAAAAAGATAATGAACTAAATGACTTTGTGAATACTAAGTCTGCATCCATTGTAGTCATCTCTTCTTTGTCAGATGTGGTGCAAGTGAACGAATTGTTAGAAAAATATGCGAACGAGATTTCCTTCATTTTTGTTCCTCTTTCAGATTGTTTGAATAAGCAGCATGTTGGCGATTGGATTCAATGGTTGTTTGTTCAACAAGAAAAGGATGTGATTGCAAGATATAAGACCAATTGGAGTTTGTCAATGCTTCGGATTAAAATTTCAGAGAATGAAAAACAATTGAAACAACTATTGGAGAAATACGACAAATCCAAACTCTTTGGCAAAATAGGATAATTTAAACTATTGCTTCATGTCGATTGGCTTTTGATTTGATTATAAGAGGTTTTTTATTGAAAGGTATTTAAAGGGTTATGATAGTAATTTTGAACTTTTTAAACAATCATCTCAATAATCTAAAATTAGCCTTAATATTTTGTTGGTTTTTTCAAAATGGGCAATCTTTTATCAAGTATTCATAAAAATTCTTAGCTTTGCCCTCCCAAATTAAAAAAGTAGTTATTTGATTTGATTGAAAGAGTGTAAAAGACTCACGAAATCAATGATAGTATCAACCTTAACATTAACAAAAGAATCAATAAAAATGGCAAGCGAAAAAATTATTCAACTTCTTGGCAATAGCGCAGACAGCCTATTGAACCACCAATGTAAAACGATCACTCGGGAACAAATTCATCATCCTGGAAAGGATTTTGTTGATAGAATTTTTACTCACACAAATCGCAGCAATCAGGTTTTGCGTAGTTTGAACCAATTATACAACCATGGTCGTTTGAAGGGAAAAGGATATATGAGTATATTGCCAGTTGACCAAGGAGTGGAACACAGTGCAGGCGCATCATTCGCTCCAAATCCTATTTATTTTGATTCTGAAAATATAGTTAAACTTGCAATCGAAGGAGGTTGTAATGCTGTAGCATCTACTTACGGTGTCCTTGCTTCTGTTTCAAGGAAATATGCACACAAAATTCCATTCATCGTAAAGATTAACCACAACGAATTTTTGACCTATCCTGACAAATTTGATCAAATAATGTTTGGAACAATAGAAAATGCTTGGAATATGGGGGCGGTTGCTGTTGGTGCTACTATTTATTTTGGTTCACCAGAATCATCTCGTCAGATTGTAGAAGTTGCAAAAGCTTTCGATTGTGCACATGAATTGGGAATGGCAACAGTATTGTGGTGTTATACACGAAACGGAGCTTTCAAAAAAGATGGAATAGACTACAATACAGCTACGGATTTATCTTCACAAGCAAATCATCTTGGAGTAACCATTCAAGCAGATATTATCAAGCAAAAATTGTCGGATAAAAATGGTGGTTACAATGCTATCAAGTTTGGTAAAACACATCCAAACGTATATTCCGAATTAACAACCGAACATCCTATCGACATTAATCGTTATCAAGTAGCTAATTGCTATATGGGTCGAATAGGGTTGATTAATTCTGGAGGAGAATCAAAAGGGGCAGGAGATTTGGCAGAAGCAGTAGCTACAGCGGTTATCAACAAACGTGCTGGTGGTCAAGGCTTAATATCTGGTCGAAAGGCTTTTCAAAAACCTATGAAAGAAGGCATAGAATTGTTGAACACAATTCAAGATGTTTATTTAGATAAATCAATTACAATTGCATAAATAGTTGTGGACAACTGATGGTTATTCAGAAATGACCTTTCTGAATTTCGTAGTCAGTTATTCAAAATCAAAAATCCGTAATAAATATGAGTTGGTTTAAACGTATAAAAGAAGGAATTACCACTTCTACTAAGGAAAAGAAAGAAACTCCAGAAGGATTGTGGTACAAATGCCCGTCATGTAAAAAGATTACGCATACTAACGAACACGTTCAGAATAGCTATGTGTGTACACATTGCGATTATCATGATAAAATTGGTTCCAAGGAATATTTCTCTATTCTATTCGACAATAATGAATTTGTTGAAATTAGTCCTAATCTTATTGCTGGTGACCCGCTTGATTTTGTGGATACAAAAAAATATACTGATCGATTAGTAGATACTGTAAAAAAGACAAAGCTTAAGGATGCACTCAGAAGTGCTCATGGCAAGGTGGATGGTGAGGATTTAGTAATTGCTTGCATGGACTTCAGTTTTATTGGAGGATCGATGGGCTCGGTAGTGGGAGAAAAGATTTCCAGATCAATTGATTATTGTATTGAGCATAGAATACCGCTGATGATTATCTCGAAATCAGGGGGAGCGCGAATGATGGAAGCTGCTTTTTCGCTAATGCAAATGGCAAAAACAGCAGCCAAATTGTCGTTACTTTCTGAAGCTAAAGTTCCTTATATTTCATTTCTAACCGACCCAACAACAGGTGGGGTTACGGCATCATACGCCATGTTAGGCGACTTAAACATAGCCGAGCCAGGAGCTCTTATTGGATTTGCTGGACCTAGAGTAGTAAAAGAAACCATTGGTAAAGATTTGCCAAAAGGGTTTCAAACTTCCGAGTTTGTATTGGAGCATGGTTTCCTCGACAAAATTGTGAATAGAAAGGAATTAAAGTCGAAATTAGCGCAGTTGCTGCGAATTTTTAAGAATTAATATCCCATTTCTTTTCAAAATATTGAGTTGAAAAGAATGGTTTTGATGACTTTATTGATACAGACAGAAAAAAAAGTATTGTTGTATCAAAAATATATTTATCTTTGCAGTCCGAAAAAATAAAATAAAAACAGAAATACAATGTATTTAACAACAGAAATTAAAAAAGACATTTTCAAAAAACACGGTAAAACAGAGACCAATACAGGTACTTCAGAAGGACAAATAGCTCTTTTTTCTCACCGCATAACTCACTTAACTGCTCACTTGCAAACAAACAAAAAAGATTTTGGTACTCAAAAAGCCTTGATCAATTTAGTTTCAAAAAGAAGAAGATTGTTAGATTATCTAAAGAAAAACGATATTGCAAGATACCGTGCAATAGTTAAAACACTCGACTTAAGAAAATAAGTCAATGATCGAATAGCTTATCAAAAGGGGCATTCTGCTAATAGCTGAATGCCTTTTTAGTTATTATAATTACAAGATGAATAATAGAAAACAATAAATTAAAAAAAAGAAAAGATGTCACAAATTGGAATTACACACACGTTTACATTAGCGGATGGCCGCGAAATCACACTAGAAACAGGAAAGTTAGCAAAACAAGCTGATGGTTCGGTAGTAGTGAAAATGGGAGATACCATGTTGCTTGCAACAGTTGTATCGAACAAAGATGCAAAAGAAGGAACCGACTTTTTACCATTATCAGTAGATTATCAAGAGAAATTTGCATCGGCAGGGCGTTTCCCTGGAGGATTTTTCAAGAGAGAAGCTCGTTTATCAGATTATGAAATATTAATAAGTCGTTTGGTTGACCGCGCATTGCGTCCGTTATTTCCTGAAGACTATCATGCGGACACACAAGTATTAATTTCATTAATATCAGGAGACACAAATACAATGCCAGATGCATTAGCATGTTTGGCTATTTCAGCAGCTATTACTATTTCAGATATTCCTTTCAATGGTCCAGTATCAGAAGTAAGAGTAAGCAAATTGGATGGTAAATTGATTATCAACCCAAGTGTTGATGAAATGGAAAAATCTACACTCGATATTATTGTTGCAGCAAATGCAAAAGATATCATGATGGTGGAAGGTGAAATGAAAGAAATTTCGGAAGCCGAAATGTTGGAAGCAATTAAATTTGCTCACGAAGCCATTCGTGCTCAAATTATAGCTATCAACGAATTTAAAGCGAAAGTTGAAGCAGTTAAAGGAGCAATTGTAAAACGTGAATATTGTCACGAAACAAATGATGATGAATTAAGAGATCGCGTATTTAAGGCTACTTACGATAAAGCCTACGCTGTTGCAAACACTCAGAATCCGAATAAAAAAGAAAGAGCTGCTGCGTTTAAAGCTGTAGTTACTGAGTTTTTGGAAACCCTTACCGAAGAGGAAAAAGCAAAAGGATTTGAAGGACTAGCAAAAAAATATTACCACGAAGTGGAATACGAAGCAGTTCGTAAATTTGTATTGGATACCAAATTCCGTTTGGATGGACGTAAAACCAACCAAATTCGCCCTATTTGGAGTGAGATTGGTTATCTGCCTTCGGCACATGGTTCTTCTATATTTACAAGAGGAGAAACCCAATCGCTTACTTCTGTTACTTTAGGAACTAAACTTGACTTACAATCGATTGATAGAGCATTGTATCAAGGACAAAATAATTTCATGTTGCACTACAACTTCCCCGCATTTTCTACAGGCGAAGTGAAGCCAAATCGTGGTCCAGGAAGACGCGAAATTGGACATGGTAATCTGGCTGAACGTGCTTTGAAACAAGTTATTTCTCCAGAAAACCCATATACAGTTCGTGTGGTTTCTGATATATTGGAATCAAACGGTTCGTCATCAATGGCAACGGTTTGTGCTGGTACATTGGCATTGATGGATGCAGGGGTTAAAATAAATAAGCCTGTATCTGGAATTGCAATGGGAATGATTACAGATGCAAAAGGTAACTATGCAATCCTTTCGGATATCTTAGGAGACGAAGATCATCTTGGCGATATGGACTTTAAAGTAACTGGAACAAAAGATGGTATCACTGCTTGTCAAATGGATTTGAAAGTGGATGGATTGCCTTACGAGGTGATGGCTGAAGCCTTGGAACAAGCTAAAGCAGGTCGTTTACATATATTAGGGGAGATGGCAAAAACCATTACCGAAACACGTCCTGATTATAAACCACACGCTCCACGTATTGTTAAAATGACCATTCCGAAAGAATTCATTGGTGCTGTAATAGGACCTGGTGGAAAAATTATTCAAGAAATGCAACGCGAAACTGGCGCTGTAATTGTGATTGAAGAGAAAGATGGAATGGGACACATAGACATTGTAGCTTCAAATGCTGATGCTATCAATGCGGTATTATTTAAAATAAAAGGAATAGTAGCTCAACCAGAAGTGGGAGAAATATATGATGGTAAAGTAAAATCCATCATGGCTTTCGGTGCTTTTGTTGAGTTTATGCCAGGTAAAGATGGCTTGCTTCATATTTCCGAAATTCAACATGCTCGCCTCGAAACTATGGATGGTGTGATGAAAGAAGGAGACAAGGTTCAAGTACAATTGATAGGAATAGATGCTAAAACTGGTAAGTTCAAATTATCTCGCAAATCGTTAATTCCAAAACCAGAGGCTGCGCCAAAGGCTTAATTAGCGAATAATAAAATAGAAAGAGGGACAACGAAAGTTGTCCCTCTTTTTTTGTTAAACGCTTTCTGGTAATAAAATATTCACTACCTTCGCTATCCTAAATAAACTCAAATGAATATTCAATCCGTAAAATTAGATTTAGTTCAAAAACTTTTGTCGGTTAATAATGAACTTGTATTAAAAAAAATCAATCAAATTTTAGAAAAAGAGGTGATTGTAGCCTTCACTATTGATGGAAAACCGTTAACCAAAGAACAATATAATAAAAATCTGTTGGCTGCCGATAAACAAATTAAAGCAGGTAATTTTATTGCTCACGAAGAGCTTGAAAAAAAATCGGCAAAGTGGAAAACCAAGAAATAGCCATTCTTTGGAGCTCAGATGCGGCAAAGAGTCTAGAAAGCATTTTTGATTATTATTTTGATTTATCCCCAAAAAGTGCCGAGCGAATAAGAAAAGATATTCTACAAAAAGTTGGTACACTTCGTTTTGTTAAGCAATATCAAATAGATGAGATAAACCCGATTACAGGCGAATAATAATTAGGCATTATAAAGTTGTTTATAAAGTAGAAATACAAAAAGTTTTCATTCTAAATATTTTTGATACTCGACAAGATCCTGCTAAAAGCAAAATAAAATAAAACCCTTACACTATAATATTTGCTAATTTTACAGCACAAATAAAATAAACATTAATAATTATGGGAACAGTGTACGCTGACATAGAATTAATAAATGCAGATGATGTTGCATTGGCTCGAAAACATATTATTGGCGAGGATGAAATAAAACGGATAAATGTTAAAATGCTTGTGGATAGCGGTGCATATATGATGGCTATTAACGAAAGTATTCAGGAACAAATGAATTTTCCTTTTAAAGAAAGACGAAAAGCTGTAATGGCTGATGGTAGAATAATGGAATATGATACCGTAGGGCCGATAGAAATAAAATTCAAAAACCGAACAGCCGTTTGTAATGCATTTGTATTACCAGGCGATGCTGAGCCTTTACTAGGAGTAATACCCATGGAAGAAATGGATGTAATTATTCTTCCGTTAAGGCAGGAACTCGTTGTTAACCCTGAACACCCTTATTACGCACAATTAAAAATGAAATAAGATGTTTAATCTTTACATTGTTATTTTTATTGCTGCATTGTGATATCCATGTTATGAATGACTGAGTTGATATATGAATACTAAAAATGGAGGGACAACGAAAGTTGTCCCTCTTTTTTTGTTCTGAAATTTTATTCAAATAAATTGGTTTATGTATGAGATTAATTTATTTTTGTCGAGAAATAGTTTTGATTTTTTTTGAAATTGAATCGAAACATCAACCATGAATTAAACCAATGAAACAGCTATGAGAAAACCGCTACTCCTTTTATCTCTTCTTTGTTTTTATTACTCATTCTCCGTGGCTCAGGTCATTGATATACCGCATCCATTATTGCGCACTTCGCAGGAATGTGGCGGAATATCGCATGTCGACAATATAGGTACAAACGAGTACATCAATATTTTTAGATCAGGCGATTTGAAAGTGGGGATAAACTATGGATACTATGTGGATGCAGGCAAGGCTCATGTGAAATGGATAGTGGAGAACATGTGCAATCATGATGTTTGCTTGTCGTTTAAAGCCACTTATGTACTTAGTGATAGCGAGCTTGTTTTCCAAAACAATGTATTATCGTCAGGAGGTACTTGTTCTGAATATTGCGGAAAGGGCTATTTCAAGATTCAAGCAGGCGAGGTGGCTGATAATTCGTTTTCGAGTAATTTTTTCTTCGAAGATTTTACTGATAGCACCGAAATCCTCTCCATGAGTTTCAATCTAGTATCCATGTGCGATTTGACGGTGAACCGAGCACAGAAAAAATCGGTAGCATCGACCGAAAAAAAGTACAACGAATACATTACTAAAGCAGAAGATGCTGTATTGGCAGAGGATTACGCTACTGCTAAACAAAATTACGAAGAAGCAAGCAAGGTGAAACCTGACGAACGATATGCCAAAAATCAAATCATTGCTATCAACAAAAAACTACCTACACCTAAACAAGAAACTACCGCAAGTACCGGAAGTAGGGAAGTAGCCAACACTACCTCGCTCGCTGCTAAACCAACCAAAAGTAATGCATCCTCCAATTCGTACGCTTCAGGCGGTAACAATGGCAATGCATCGGGACCATCGGGTACCATCATTCGCCCGAAAAGCCAAGATACCAAAATTAAAAATTCGGAAGAAAATTCGACTGCCAGCATCAAGTACAAACGAAGTTCGCTGTACACCATGATGGTGCAAGACAATGGTAGGCAGTATGCCAATGTAATATCAAAAACCTTTATTGAAGCACCTTTGCCCGAAAAGTTCAACGACCATGATCTTTCCGAAAAGGTTATCCCTCTTGCTTCGCGTGCCAACGAACAATATACCATCGACATGTACCTCAACACCAATGCCATTGCAAAATCGTTGGTAGCAAAGTGGTTCAACAGAAGCGAAAAAGGAACCTTCAATATGGATGTGATAGCCCAGCGCGGAAACTACAATGCCACCGTTACCGACCTTAAAATAGCAGCCCTATCGGCCAGAGGCAATGCCATGCTGTCGGATGCGGGTGAAGAATTGATTGGAAATACATTTGTGGTTATCAACGATTTTAGATATACCAACAAGGAAGAAGTAGCCAACAAGGCTAAAACTGGCCTAGCATTGCTTAGCATGGCGAGTTCGCTTGCAGGAGGGCCCGATTTGTCGTCTGCTACCACTGTGGCTTCGGCTGGGTTGACTGTGGCTGGCAAAGGATATGTGATTAAAAACACTTCTTATCTTTATCGATTGGTATGGAACGAGGAAGTGGCAGCTGAGTTTTACAAAGAATATTGGATGGATGATGCCTCGTTTAGCCCAGCAAAGAAAGCGGCTTTCGAAAATTCAAATATATTTTCGCTCAAATACATTGGTCACGAGTCGGCTTTTGCCGATTTGCAATCGAATGCGTTTACCAATAAAACAGAAGAAGAGCTAATCACACGAGCCACCGTGAAAGCGGTGGATGCGGGCATTGCCAAGCTTCAGCGCAAGTTCGAACAGTTTAGAACCAAAACACCTTTGTACTCAGTAAACCCGCCAACCGCCAAAATAGGCTTGAAAGAAGGATTGCAGCCGGGCGACCGTTTCGAAGTGCTAGAAGCCACACAAGACGAGGCTGGAAAGATTAACTACGTAAGAAAAGGAGTGATAAAAGTGGATAGAGATATTTGGGACAACCGTTTCGAAGTGGGCGAGGTGCAAAATGCTTCTTTGCTCAACCAATACACCACGTTCAGGGGCTCGGGCAATTTCTATCCGGGTATGCTCATTCGGCAGATTGATTGAAGGGGCTGACAGCATCATTCAAGCCATTTTCCTCGCTTCATCAATTTTTTCGTTTTCGCTCAACGCAAATATTAGCCCGATATAATAATTGCGTATTCAAAATATTTTACTAATTTTGAAGCGTCAACAAAATTGCCATGTATTTCAAAAACATCATATCAATTTTCAATACCTTCGAAATCCTTACTAATAAAGCAAGAAATGGCTTGAACAAGTTGCAATTGGGATGCGATAAATTCATCCAAATGAGTAAACAAGCTGTGGCAGATTTATGGTTTCCCGAGCCATTTTCCTCTTCGTTGGCGCCAACAAACTGTTCGATCCTTCCAACTTTCTATTCTACAGGGCCAACTTTCTATTCGTTTGGGTCGCTGAAGAGTTCTACCGGGCCGCAAATCTATTCTACTGGGCCAACGAACGATATATTCTTCCAACAAACTCTTCGGCCGGCCGGCCGAACAATAAATTGGCTCCAACGAATGGTTCGGGCGGGCCGCTGGACGGTTTTCCGAAGTTTTTTTTAATTCTACGGGACAAATTTATTTAAATGCGGCCCAACATTTTCATTTTACGGCTCCCCAGAACCATTCTGCCGGAGCGTAGAACTCTAAAAACTTCAACTAATTTTTAAAAACATTATTTACAAAACAGATTTTATCATGATAATTCAAACAAGAGGAGACTGGAAGAAAAGGCCATTAGCCGATGCCGCCATCCAGTTGAGCACTATAGCTTCGAAAGCGGACAAATATAAAACACTACTCGATATAGCACCTGCCGATATTCAACGCATTCAGTTGGCAGATAAAATGAACAAGTACATTAATGATGCTCGCAGTGAGGTAAACTCGTGGAGCAAAGGATTGACCGAGTATGACGATCAATTGCTATTCGGAAACATGTTACAAACGATGAACGATTTTCCGGCCTTGCCCGACCTAGGAACTGCTCCTGCTGCTCCTATGGCTGGTATTTGGCATTTTATTGAAAACCGCAGATCTGTTTGGATGAAACACCCTAAATATACCGATGCAATAGGTGACGAAATGACCATTTTAGGCCCTATTCAAACCTTTGATACCGATACCTACAAACCAAAATTAAGTGCAAAAGTAGGAGCAGGCGTCATCCATATATCTACCGATAGTACCATTATTAATGTGCATAACCTATCAGCAGCCATATCAGGCAAACCATTCGTGCTTATTACTTCTTTCAAAGGAGCTAAATACGAGTATTTACGAACACTAGCCACAGCAGGTCAAGCCGAAAGTGTCGATTTGCAAGTGCAAGGAGTGTATCAAAACAAACCGATTGGTAAACTGTCAGACATCGTTACAGTAGCTTATAATGGGTAAACACAGTAGTTTCACAAGGTAATTGCTTACCTTGTGAAACTTTACCCCAAACATCACCCTACAACAAGCAATTTTAACTTAAACGGAATATCTAAATCTTGAAAAATGAAAAAATTGCTACTTGTTTTCCTTCTTAATTTATTTCAACATGTTGCGTTTGCAACCTGCACGCCAGTTTCCATAACTACCCAGCCCCAAAACCAAAACGATTCTATTCTAGGACATGCCCATTTTACAGTTGATGTAAATGGTACCGCACCATATAATTATTATTGGTATGTAAATGGAGTATTAACGGATAGTACTATTAATAGTTCTTTGGCAACTAATACATATAGTACACCATCGCTTACCATGGCTGATAGCAACAATACCTATTATTGTATAATTACTAATTGCGCTGGCGCGAATACAGTTACAAGCAATACAGTACATTTACTTTGTATTCCAGTTTCAATAACAGTGCAGCCATTATCACAAACATTCACAGCAGGTAATGTTGCTACTATTTCTTTTTCAGTAACCGTAACCGGCACACCACCCTTTACTTATAAATGGTACAAAAACGGAAGTACACTTGTAAAAACAACTACCGATACACTTGGCTCAACTTCTATTTATTCTTTTAATGCTAATCCTGTTGTGTACGGTATGAATGGCTGGAACTATCATGTGGTAGTAACTAATTGCCATACAGGCATAGGTAGTGGAGGAGGAAATCAGGCAACAAGTGGAAATGCTGTTATTACAGTTGGGTGTCCTACTATTCCTGGTCCTGGGGCATCAAGTTCAAATAGTGTATGTGGAAATCCCATCTCGTTATATTCGGGTTCTGTTGCAGGAGCTACATATAGTTGGTCAGGTAATAATGGGTTCTCCTCAACTTCTCAAAACAGTATTGATTATATAAGTAATAGCTGTGGTGGATTGGTTACTTATTCAGTTACTACAACAATAAATGGTTGTACATCTGCACCTAGTGTTACTAATGCATATTATCAACCTATACCCACTATCACAGGTCAACCTATACAACATCAATACATATGTTCAGGAGATTCAATTTACGCAGTTGTTGGGGTTATTCAACCTTGTCCTAATCCTGGGTATTATTACTCAAATACTTCACCATCTTTTATTACCGTCACCCCAATTCTTGTGGGGGGAAGTATCAGATGGTTTTCCTTAGTAAATACAGGAACAACAAGCGGGGTGGTTACTTTTGTTGTCTATCCTACACTGGGAGGTTGCACTGGTCAACCATATTATTATTACGTAACAGTTTATCCAGTACCTCAAGTTACACTAACTTCGCCTATAATATGTACAGGACAAACAGCAACATTAGTGGCTAGCGGAGCAAATAATTATATTTGGTCGGCAGGCGCAACACCAATAGGAACAGACTCCGCGGTGATAAGTCCAAATGCAAATACTTCCTACACGGTCACTGGCACCGATATTAATGGATGTGTAGGTAGTACAGTATCTACAGTAATAGTTAGTCCTGCAGCACCCAACCAACCAACTTCTATATTAGGGATTACGCATGTTTGCGATGGCTCATCAACAGCCTATGGAGTAACTAATGACAGTACTGCAACAAGTTATACTTGGTCATTACCGCCTACTTGGTCAGGTTCTTCCGATTCATGTCTTATCACCGCCACCGCTGATTCACTTGGTGGAGTTATTACAGTAATAGCAAACAACGGTTGTGGTTCAAGCACCCCACAATCAATAAACGTCTATGGCTCGGCAAGGCCAGTTGTTACTCTTTCGCCCCTTGGCACTGTTTGTGAAAATCTTCTTCCTTTTCCGCTAACCAACGGAAACCCTCCAGGAGGTACTTATAGTGGTACTGGCGAAAACTCAAATATATTCTACCCCTATGTCGCAGGTGTAGGCACTTATTATATAACGTATACATATATAAGTGGGGCTTGTACAGTGTCCGATTCGGTACCCATCACCGTTGACTTATGTTTGAATGTTACGAGTAATACAGAGGAAAGCAATGGAATAACCATATCGCCCAATCCTTTCACCTCCGAAACCACCATTACCTTTAATAAGGAACAGCTTAATACTAATATTAAAGTAATAGATGTTACAGGTCGCGAAATCAAAAACCTAGAACAAACAATACACAACACCACCCACACAACCATTGATATGAGAGGTTATGCAAAGGGAGTATACATCGTACAAATAACTGATGACAATAAGAATACAACAAATAAGAAAGTAATAATAGAGTAGGAGAGACCCAATATAAAAGAGTAAAGCCAGCCCTAAAATACCGAAAATAGAAACAAGCTGTGCTTGTTTCTATAAATGTAAAAATAATTGCAAAATTCTTGTGCCTTGAAACATCAATGTTAACAAGGCTTTAAGAAACAATTAACAAAAGTTTGCGAATTATTTTAAGGAAATTGCAAAATATATAGTTGCAGTATCAAAATCTTTACTACTTTTGTCGCCCCAAACAAAGGGAATAGTTCTTAAAAAAGATTGCAAGACACAGGTTTTTAAAGGAAATCAAAGTATTTTAAAAATAAAATAAAAAAAACTTGCAGGGTCAAAAAGTATTAGTACTTTTGTCGCCCCAAACAAAAAA
>JBAXQU010000042.1:0-26080 GCA_037131555.1 Bacteroidota bacterium | reverse complement strand
ATTCTTCACAAAGTTAATTTTATAATTCGGGACAAAGATATGAGCGGGACTAAGGTAAACGAAGAGAGTGAAACTGCCTGCCCTAATTTTAGTTGTTGGTTGTTGGTTGTTGGAGGGGAGCAAAATGTTGTACTCATTTTAACTTATTATTTTTTTAAATCCGTAAAACCGTGTTGTTGGAATAAGGAGGCTCGTTGTTGCTATGAGGAGGGTTTTTGCTTCATTTTCGTGGTTAGAAAATAATTCATTTATCATAAAGATCAATAGTTACTTAAAATGATACCTATATATGGTGTGTTTGGGATGTAGAGAAATGAAGTATCTTTTCTAAAAAGGCTGGTGAAGAACAAAATTTTACTACTTTTGGCTCGCTTTTTGACAAACAGAGAAAAAAATTGTAAAAAAATGAAAAAGATAATTTTAGTCGCAAGTGTATTGGTAGCAAGCTGTGCGGTGTCGGTGGCACAGAAAATTGCTTATATTGATAGTGAGTATATTCTAGGTAATATACCCGAATATAAATCGGCACAATCGGAATTGGATAAGGTATCGGCAGGGTGGCAAAAAGAAGTGGAAGCTAAGTATGCCGAGATAGATAAGATGTATAAAGCTTATCAGGCGGAGCAAATATTGCTTACCGATGATATGAAAAAGAAACGTGAAGCGGATATAGTGGCAAAAGAAAAAGATGCTAAAGATTTGCAAAAGCAACGTTTTGGAGTGGATGGCGAATTGTTCAAAAAACGTCAGGAATTGGTAAAACCAATACAAGACAAAGTGTACAACGCTGTGAAAACAATTTCGGAAAAAGGTGGGTATTCGATCATGTTCGATAAATCGAGCGATTTGACTATGCTTTACACGAGTCCAAAACTCGACAAGAGTGATGATGTGCTTAATTTGATGGGATACAAAGGAGGAAACAAAGGTAAAAACATTGACAAATACGAAAAAGAGAATAAGCTAAATTCTACTGCCCCTCAGCCGACATCACCAGGAAACAAAGGTCCTGCTGGTGGTGGTCCAAAAAAATCTCAATAATAAATTACAATTAATAAATAAATAAAAACAAGAAAGAAAGATGAAGAACATTTTTAAGATTGCAATCGTTGGAGTTACTTTTATTTTATGCTCTACCACTATGAACGCGCAAAAAATAGCGCATATCAATTTAGACTCATTGATTAGCATTATGCCTGAGTCGAAAACAGCACAACAAGCTGTGCAAGATTATGCAAAACAGTTGGAAGAACAAGTAACAGCAATGCAATCGGAATTAAAAACAAAATACGATGATTACCAAGCAAAATCGAAAGATATGGCCGAAGTGGTGCGTGCATCAAAAGAAAAGGAATTGAACGATTTGAATCAACGTATTCAAGATTTTCAACAACAAGCACAAACAGATTATCAAAAGAAAAGTGCTGAGCTATCGAAACCTGTTTACGAAAAAGCTAAAAAAGCAGTGGATGCTGTGGCAAAAGAAAATGGGTTTAAATATGTATTAGACACAAGTACTGGTATGGTTATTTACAGCGAACAATCGGACGACATTATTGGATTGGTGATTAAAAAACTTGGAATTACTCCGGGTGCAACACCTATTGTTGCTCCAGCTAACAATGGGCCTAAAGGAGGAACACCAAATAAAAAATAAGCATTTTCGTTATTCATCTTTAAGTCCTGTTTTGTTGGTTCAAAACAGGACTTTTAGTTTGCTATCCTAATATTTTATAACTTGCATTGAATTTCGAAAAGAACACATGAGTAAAAAACCAATAGGTATATTCGATTCTGGCTACGGAGGATTAACTATTTTGAAAGAAATAGCGCATCATCTACCTGCTTACGATTATATCTATCTTGGCGATAATGCTCGTGCTCCTTATGGTTCGCGTTCGTTCGAAACGGTGTATGAATATACATGGCAATGTGTACAACATTTGTTTTCGATGGATTGCGAACTTGTAATACTTGCTTGCAACACAGCATCGGCCAAGGCGCTAAGAACGATTCAAAAAAAAGATTTGCCAACACTTGCTCCGCAAAAACGAGTGCTTGGCGTTATCCGACCAACTGCCGAAGTGGTGGGAACATACAGCAAAACCAAGCATATTGGAGTGTTGGGTACTACAGGCACCATTAATTCGGAATCGTATCCGATAGAACTCGAAAAACTATTTCCGTCTATTACCGTACATCAAGAAGCTTGCCCTATGTGGGTACCCATTGTTGAAAACCATGAGATGAATACCATTGGTGCCGATTACTTTGTTCAGAAAAATTTGAATTCGTTATTAGCAAAAGATGCCAAGATCGATACCATCATCTTGGGATGTACGCACTATCCCTTGTTGCTCGACACTATTAAGAAATATTTGCCTACAGGCATTTCGCTTATCACACAAGGAGAAATAGTAGCCGAAAGTTTGGTTTCATATCTTTATCGTCATCCTGAAATGGAGACTAAATGTAGCAAAGGAGGAGAGATTAATTATTTCACTACCGATTCGACTGAAAATTTTGATGCAGCAGCTACTTTGTTTTTAGGCAGAGAAGTAAAATCGAAACACCTAGCGCTTTAGCTAGTGGTCGTCTTTAAACCAACTACTATACATGATGTAGTTATCAGCTATTCGGTTGATTTCGCCTTTTATCAATTCTTGATTGATGTCTTTAACTTTTTTAGCAGGCACACCTGCATAAATCACACCCGATTCCACTTTCGTATTTTCGAGTACCACAGCACCCGCTGCAATGATGGTATTGCTGCCTATTTCGCAATTGTCCATAATGATGGCTCCCATACCTATCAAAACATTGTCGTGTATGGTGCATCCGTGTACTAATGCATTATGACCGATTGATACATTGTTTCCAATGGTGGCTTTTGTCTTTTGATAGGTACAATGAATCACGGCACCATCTTGTACATTCACTTTGTTTCCCATTCGTATGGAGTTCACATCGCCACGAACCACTGCATTGAACCAAATACTACATTGGTCGCCCATCACCACATCACCCACTATGGTTGAGTTTTCGGCAAGGTAACAATCATTACCAAATTTTGGGTGTATTCCTTTTACAGGTTTTATTAAAGCCATTTTTTTACTAGAGAGAAGAGTGCACGTTTTATCTATCTCTATCTCTTTTCGGAGTAGAAATTTTTAATGGATTGGCTGCATTAAGTTTATTTGTTTTCCGGTTTCTATAAATATCAATTGCTGTATAAATGGCTTCGCGAAACGATTTTGCAGATGCTTTGTTTTTGCCTGCAATGTCGTAAGCAGTTCCATGGTCGGGCGAAGTACGCACTATTGGCAAGCCTGCTGTAAAGTTGACACCGTTGTTAAACGCTATGGTTTTGAAAGGCACTAATCCTTGGTCATGATACATAGCGAGTACCGCATCAAACTGAGTATAGGTTTTGTTTCCAAAAAAGCCATCGGCAGGATAAGGTCCATACGCAATAATGCCTTCTTCTTTGGCAGTATTGATGGCAGGTATGATGATGTTTTTTTCTTCGTTACCAATCACACCATTGTCGCCAGCATGCGGGTTGAGCCCTAGCACGGCTATTTTAGGTTTGGTAATATTAAAATCGTTCACTAATGACCGATGAAGGGCTCTTATTTTGTTGGTAATTTTTTCTACTGTTAAGGCGGCAGCCACTTGTGTTACTGGAATATGTCCGGTAGCCACCGCAACACGCAAGGTATCACTCACCAAAAACATTAAGCTATTGCCATCTCCAAATTTACTTTCAAGGTATTCGGTATGTCCAGGGAAATTAAAATCGGGGGATTGAATATTCTCTTTATTAATAGGAGCAGTAACTAATACATGCACCTTTCCTTGAGCCAAAGCATAGGCAGCAGCTTCCAGCGATTTAAGTGCATACTTCCCTCCTATCTCGGTTTGTTTGCCCAATTCGATGTTCACCTCTTCGTCATACACATTGATAATATTGGCACGTTTGCCATTGGCTTCGCTCACTTCTTTTATTTGATTGAAACTAAAATCTTCTATGTTTAATGTTTTGCGATGAAACGATGCAGTTTTGTTGGAACCAAAAACCACAGGAGTACACAACTCAAAAATAGTAGGGTCGAGAAATGATTTGATGATTACTTCCAACCCTATCCCATTGATGTCTCCCTGCGATATTCCAACAATTATTTTTTCTTCTGTCATAAATTTAAATGCTAATATTGACTATGGTAGTAATAATATTATCTACTTTTGAGCAGGTAAAAGTAGTAAATGATTTCTGATTACAAACGAATAGATTTTTGGCAACAACTAATGAACAACAACTAATGACAAGCGAATTATTAAAACGAGCACTCCACTTTGAATTTTTAACCCAAGAAGAAGGCGTCTGTTTATTCAAACAAGCACCTACATCTGAATTGATGTTTGTGGCCAATGAACTTCGCAAGATACAAAAACCCGATGGCAAGGTAACTTGGCAAATCGACCGCAATATGAATACAACCAATGTATGCATTGCCAATTGTAAGTTCTGCAATTTCTACCGTGTGCCTGGTCATCAAGAAGCTTACATCACCGATATAGAAACGTATAAGGTAAAGATTGAAGAAACGCTTCGTTTGGGTGGCGATCAATTGTTGTTGCAAGGTGGGCATCATCCCGATTTAGGTTTAAAATTTTATGTTGATTTGTTTAAAGAACTAAAAAAACTTTATCCAAACTTACGACTTCATACCCTCGGGCCACCAGAAGTGGCACATATTACCAAACTCGAAAAAAGCACACATACCGAAGTATTAAAAGCTTTGAAAGAAGCAGGCATGGACAGTATGCCTGGTGCAGGTGCTGAAATATTAAACGACCGAGTGCGAAGACTCATCTCAAAAGGGAAATGCGGAGGCAAAGAATGGTTGGATGTGATGCGAGCTGCTCATCAATTAAACATTAGCACATCAGCCACCATGATGTTTGGACATATTGAAACCATTGAGGAACGTTTCGAACACTTGGTGTGGATAAGAGAAGTGCAAAGCGAAAAACCTAAGGATGCGAACGGATTTTTGGCATTCATCCCATGGCCTTTTCAAGATGACGGTACACTACTGAAACGCCACAAAGGAATAAAAAACAAGATTACTGCTGACGAGTACATACGAATGATAGCCATGAGTAGAATTATGTTGCCGAACATCAAAAACATCCAAGCGAGTTGGCTAACAGTGGGCAAAGAAATTGCAAAGATTTGTCTGCATGCAGGCGCCAACGATTTTGGTAGCATCATGATTGAGGAAAATGTGGTTTCGGCAGCAGGTGCTCCACATCGATTTACGGCCAATGGAATTCAAGAAGCCATTCGCGAAGCTGGTTTCGAACCTCAATTGCGTACTCAAAAATATGAATTCCGCGAAATACCAAAAGATATGGTGGAACAAGTGATTACTTATTAATCCTTGTTTCGTTGGTTTATCCATTAACCTTAATTTTTATTGACTGGCTATCCACCTATCGGGATAAGGATTGTTAACTTTATTATAGTTTTTTACCTTTCTCAATAAGATAATATTAGGTAAAATTGCACCCGATTTTGTAAATCATTTAATAATATAAATTAATAATCGTTAATCAACAATTGCAAGTAGAAGAATTAAATACAGCTGAAATGAAGGCTATTAAGAATAGCAAAGTACGCGACTATGCCCAATTCATAAAAATGCGTTTAGCATCGTTGGTGGTATTTTCGGCAGCCATCGGATTTGTGATTGGTTCGCATACTGTCGACTGGAAAAAGATGCTCTTACTTGTACTTGGAGGATTTTTAGTTACAGGTTCATCCAACGGATTCAACCAAATTATTGAGAAAAATCTCGATAAATTGATGCATCGCACTTACCTCAGACCTTTGCCTCAGGAACGCATGTCGACTAGCGAATCGTATATCCTTGCCATAATAATGGGAATTACCGGCATCAGCATACTTTGGATATTTATGAACCCACTCAGTGGGATTCTGGGGCTAGTAGCATTGATTCTGTACACTGCGGTTTACACACCGCTCAAACGGTTTACTCCATTTGCGGTATTTGTTGGGGCCTTTCCGGGTGCCATTCCTCCTATGTTGGGCTATGTAGCCTCTACTTCGGGTTTTGGTGAAATCAGTTTTCAAGCTTGGGTTTTGTTTGCAGTGCAGTTTATGTGGCAGTTTCCTCATTTTTGGTCCATCGCTTGGGTGCTTGACGATGATTATAAAAAAGCAGGATTCCAAATGCTTCCTTCGCTTGGCGGTCGAGATAAAAGCAGTGCTTTTCAAGTGTTGGTGTATACCTTATTTTTATTACCCATCAGTTTATTGCCAGTTGTATTTCACATGTCGGGTGTGGTTTCGGCCATCATCATCCTTATATGTGGCGTTTATTTCACTTTTCAGGCGTACACCCTTTACCGCGACTGCACGGTGGAAGCTGCCCGAAAGCTGATGTTTAGTTCCTTTTTCTATTTACCAGTGGTGCAAATAGCTGTGATGCTTGGGTATTAGTAAAGTATGGTGAGAAATATTGAATGGTTGAAAATAGTTTAGAATATAGATAATATGAGTACTTTATCATTAAAAGAAAAAAAAGAAATCCGCGAGAAATCGGCTATGCCATTGTTGTGGTTAGGAATAGTGTCGATGGTGATGATTTTTGCCGGATTGACCAGCGCTTATGTGGTGCGAAAGGGAAAAGGTGATTGGTTACAATTCGATATGCCACAAATGTTTTATGTAAGCACGGCCATCATTCTATTGAGCAGCGTTACGATGAATTGGGTATTGGCTTCTGCCAAGAAAAACGATTTGAAGAGCATAAAACTAGCGGCCTTTATTACCTTCGTGCTTGGGTTTGCATTTATCATCTGTCAGTTTAAGGCTTGGGTTTCGTTGGTTGACCAAAAAGTGTTTTTTGCAGGAAAGTATAGTAATGCAGCGGGGTCGTACATGTATATGCTCACTGTTTTGCACCTTGCACATTTGATAGGTGGTATGATAGCACTTGGTTGGGTTTGGATAAAATCGATGGCCAATAAATACAACTCCGAAAACCTTCTTGGAATACGACTTTGTGCCATATTTTGGCACTTCTTAGACGTATTGTGGATATTTTTATTCTTGTTTTTATCTTTATTTAGATGAATTTAAATAATATTTTGCATATTCGTACCCGAAAATTTTATTAATCCCTAATATTTCAAAATAAATATGTCAAGTCACGCTATTGCCGAAAATGATTCAAGTTCTCCTTGGAGTGGTGGAAAGTCACCATTCAGCGTTAGTTACGGAAAACTCTTCATGTGGTTTTTCCTAGTTTCCGATGCTTTAACCTTTTCAGGATTGTTATGCGCTTATGGTTTTATGCGCCACAAACACCCCGAAGTATGGCCCAATCCGGCCGATGTGTTTACACATTTCCCTTTTTACCATGGGCACATTCCGTTGGCTTATGTGGGTTTGATGACGTTAATCCTCATCATGTCGTCAGTTACTATGGTATTGGCAGTAGAGGCTGGTCATCGCAACGATAAAAAGAAAGTAACTTTTTGGTTACTGTTGACCATCATTGGTGGTGCTATGTTCGTAGGTTCGCAAGCTTGGGAATGGTATCACTTCATTGTAGGTACTCCGCATGGTGCGTTACGCAGTGTGAGCATTGATGGCAATTGGGTGCAACAAACTGTATACGGTGCCAACATGACTGTGAATGAGTACGGTTTGCCTGTGTTTGCCAATTTCTTTTTCTTTATTACGGGTTTCCACGGTTTCCACGTGTTCAGTGGTGTCATCATCAATTTGGTGATATTTATTAATGTGGTACGTGGCACTTACGAACGTAGAGGACATTACGAAATGGTTGAAAAAACTGGATTGTATTGGCACTTTGTCGATTTGGTATGGGTATTTGTGTTTACGTTTTTCTACCTACTTTAAGTTCGAAGAGGCAATTAGAACTAGAAAATTATTAACTAATAAAAGATTAAAAAAATAAAATATGGAATTTCACGATGATTATCCTCAATATGAGTTAATGGCTCATCATAGCGAAGAAGAAGGAAAAGTGGCACGCAGAAAATTATGGAATGTTTTCTGGATTATGCTTGGAGTAACGATTGTAGAATTATTAATTGGTTCGTTTGCCTTAAAAATAGGATTGCTTGATGACGAGCGCCATTCGAAAGCGGTGCTCAAAATTATCTTTGTAGGCCTAACCATTGTAAAAGCTTTTTACATCGTATTTAGTTTTATGCACCTTGGAGGCGAAAAAAAATCGATGCGTTACTCTATACTTGCACCTTATATCATGTTTATCCTTTATTTGGTGTTCATCTCCATTACCGAGGCTAACTATTGCCGCGTGCACAAAGAGAAAATGGACGACTTAATCGTAATTCAGAAAGAAAACCTAAACAAGGCTGCACTTTCGGGCAAAACCGAAGAAGAACCAACTGAGGCACAACCTGCAGCAAAATAGTAAAAACGTTTATTCAATAAAAAAAGCCCCGAGCAATTGTGTTCGGGGCTTTTTTTGCGATTATGTTGATTTACTGACTATTGCACTATTGTCAAAACCAAAATAAACGTTAGCCAACTAGTAAGCTGAGTTAGCCGTCTGGTGCTGAATGATTGTTAAGCGGTAAAAGATGGTTGCTGACAAGTAGGCGATGGTTACCGACTAGTAAAAAATGGTGGACTACCCAAAGTAATGGTTGCCGACTGGTAAAAAACCGTTGCCGACTGGTAGTCGAAGGTAGATTTTTAGTCAAAAGGTTCGACTACCTGTCAGCAAACCTTTTTGACAAGTGAGCCAACTTAGCTTCATGGTACAACAAGATTGCGCACTAGTAAAAAATGGTTTCTTACCAGTCAGCAATCGTTGCCTACCTGTGAGCAAACCTAGCTTTTTGGTGAGCAAACCCTGCACACCAGTAAAAAAAGATTGCGATTTTGTGAGGAAACTTGGGAAATTGGTAATCGCACTTGGATAATTACCCCGTTAGGGAGTTTTCTACTCGTGCCGAATATTAGCTGGTGGCCGCATCTCCCTATCTACTATTTTTTATCAAAAACTAAGAAAAATATAATCACAATTTATTTAATTAAACGCGATGCGCTTAATAATATGTATGAGTTGCCAAATAGTTTTCTACATAATCCACCACACCTTGTTCCAACGTATGAAAAGGTTTTTGATAACCAATCGCCATAAGCTTCGCCATGTTAGCTTGAGTGTAGTATTGATACTTGTCGCGAATATCGAGCGGTGTATCAACAAAATTAATTTTCGGAATTCTATTAGCACCTTTAAAAGTATTGTTCACAAGGTCTAAAAACGTGCGAGCTTTGCCAGAACCAAGATTGTAGATTCCCGAATTTTTGCGATGATGAAGCAGAAAATAACAAACCTCTACCACATCTTTTACATACACAAAATCGCGCAATTGCTCACCATCTTTATAATCGGGATGATGAGACCTGAACAATTTTACTTCCCCTTTTTCCTGAATTTGATTATAGGCATGCATAATAACCGAAGCCATACGGCCTTTATGATATTCATTAGGCCCATACACATTGAAAAACTTGAGCCCTACCCAGAAATAAGGTTGACGCACTTGCTTAATGGCCCATTTATCAAAATCATTTTTCGAGTCGCCATAAGGGTTGAGTGGTTTTAATAGATCAATCACTTCGTGATTATCATCGTAGCCAAACTCGCCTAAACCATATGTAGCAGCTGATGAAGCATAAACAAGCGGTAAACCAAATTCTACACAAAGATTCCAAACGTCTTTGGTATAATTAAGATTCAACTTATCAAAAATATCTTTGTTGAACTCCGTAGTATCCGTACGAGCACCAATGTGAAAAACAATTTGCACAAATCGTTGATTGGCTCGAAGCCACTGCATAAACTCGTCACGATGCACTTTTTGCGAAAAAGTTTTTAGTTCGAGATTTTTCATTTTTGTTTCGTCCGAGAAATCGTCAACAACAATGATGTCGTGAAATCTTTCTCGATTCAATTTGCTTACTAAACAGCTTCCGATGAAGCCCGCTGCTCCTGTTACTACTATCATTTGTGGTTCATGCAATCTTCCCGAAAAGAAGAAATGGTATATGGATTAAAACTAATTTTTTGTTGTTCATTTTTAGTGAGCATTCGCACTCCTTTTGCAGAGCTCAACACGAGTACTTATGTAGGGTTCACAAATATGTTTTCGTTCAGTTTATCAATCAAACCAAGTTCTAGTGCTTTATCGAAAAACAATTTCACCGCACGTTTCCCTTCGTGCCCAAGGTCGATGGAATAATTGTTTACATATAAATCGATGTGTTGTTTCATCACAGCTTCGCTCATGGTTTGTGCATGTTGTTTCACAAACGCCTTACTTGCCTTCGGATAAGCAAAAGCAAATTCCACACTTCGTCTCATAATACGATTTACTTTTTGTTTCAATTCATCATCAAAACTTCTTTTGATAACAATACCACCCAAAGGAATCGGTGCAATGGCAAGGGTTTCCCAAAACTCTCCAAGGTCGATTACTTTTTTTAACCCCTTTTGTTCGTATGTAAATCTATTTTCATGGATGATCAAACCCGCATCCACATCGCCTCTTAGAACAGCATCTTCTATTTCCGAAAAATTCATCTCTACAGTGTTGGCAGCAAATGGAAATGCAAGAGCAAGCAAAAAACTAGCAGTAGTAAACGTTCCAGGAATGGCGATGGCAAGGTTCGACATTTTCGACTCCAGATTGGTAATTATATAATCCAAATTTTTTTCTTTACCAATCAGCAAAGGCCCACATCCATTGCCCAATGCACTACCCGAATTGAGCAATTGATAATAATTGGTAATATATCCCAATGCATGAAAAGAAAGTTTCGTGATATCGAGCTCTCTGTCGAATGCCTTTTGATTCAAGGTTTCTACATCTTCTATCACAGGTTGAAATTCCAGTCCTTCGGTATCTACTTTGCCATGAATCATCGCATCGAAGATAAAACAATCGTTCGGACATGGACTAAAACCAATGGTTAAAGGGGAGGAAGAAGTGTTTTCGGGCAAACTCATTTCGTACTAAAGTAATCAAGTATTTCAATCATTTTATCGGTCAGATTGTTTATGGCCAAAGGGATATTCCAGGCATTTTTATTTCTTTGTTCTACAAAATTGGATACAGCTCTTATCTGAGCATAGGGAGTTGTATTAGACATGATGGAATACAAAAATCCTGCACCTTCCATCGACTCAACCATGGGATGCAAACGGGCTACAACTTTATCAATACTCTTTTCATTTCCATGAACGGTATTTACAGTTATACCATTTACTTTTGGCAATAAATCAACAAAAGGATTAAAATCCTTTTCCATTGGCATTCTAACGTCAAATCGGGAAGGCTCATTAATACCCATCTCTTCCAGGCTTAAAAAATTCTCTCCGTCTTCAGCACCCATTTCGGCAATGCAATCTTCTACTACATTCACCACCGTTCCTATTTCTAGGTTTCTGTTAAAACTGCCACAAATACCAATGTTGAAGGTGGCCACACGATTCATGTTATTCAAAATGGTTGTACAATGTGTAGCTGCTACCATACCTACTCCACTTATGGCAATATCCACTTCCAGTTGCTTGTAATGGCATTCAATCAAGAAATCACCGTGAAGCGAATTCTTCACTTTATCCATCTTTTGGAGCAAAGTTTCTACTTCCTTTTTGGTGGCTGCTATAATCATTATTTTCACTGTCGCAAAGTTACTATTTTTTACAGAACTCATCAAAAGGTCTTATCTTTGCGCCCTATAATTCCATAAATGATAAATATAACACGAAAAGAACACTTTAATGCTGCTCACAAATTGCACAATCCGGCTTGGAGCGATGAAAAGAATCTGGAGGTTTTCGGAAAATGCGCCAACCCTAACTGGCACGGGCATAATTACGAACTCTTTGTTACCGTTAGAGGTGAAGTAAACCCCGAAACGGGTTATTCTATTAATCTGAGAGAACTGAGCGCCATCATTCGTAAGCATGTTACCGACAAGTTAGACCATAAAAATCTTAATATGGATGTCGACTTTATGAAAGGACTTATGCCGTCTACCGAAAATGTGGCTATTGCCATCTGGAAAGAACTGCTTCCGCATATCTCGGCTTTAGGATGTACATTATATTGTATCAAACTTTGCGAAACCGCGAATAACTATGTGGAATATTACGGAGAGTAATTAACCAAAACCCAATAACTATTAATATGAGTCACGATGAATTTGATGATGTAGAAGGCTATAAAAAAATAGACCGTTACAATTTAAAATTGATAAATACCATCGCTTCTAATTATAAAACCATTCTGAACGAAATGGGGGAGGATGCCGAGCGCGAAGGTTTATTAAAAACTCCCGAACGAGTTGCTAAAGCTATGCAATTTCTTACCCACGGTTACGACCTCAACCCGGCTGAAATACTAAAAGCAGCTATGTTTAAAGAAGAGTACGACCACATGGTAATAGTAAAAGACATTGAAGTATATTCTATGTGCGAACACCACTTGTTACCTTTCTTTGGCAAGGCTCATGTGGCTTATATTCCAAACGGACATATAGTAGGGTTGAGTAAAATACCAAGAGTGGTAGATGCTTTTGCCCGAAGATTACAAGTTCAGGAAAGGCTAACCAACGAAATTCGCGATTGTATTGAAGATACACTCAAACCTTTGGGAGTGGCTGTGGTTATCGAGTGTTCGCATTTGTGTATGCAAATGAGAGGTATTCAGAAACAAAACTCAGTAACCACTACCTCTGCTTTTACAGGAGCTTTTATGAAAGATGCTACCCGCAAGGAGTTCATCAGTTTAATTGGTGCTAAATTGCATTAATCAATACGTTTCTTCTGCCGAAATGACTTTAATTGACTGACATATTTGCAGGAAATTACATTCGGTATTATCTTTGCACCAAAACTCAAATAAATAAAAACAATAAAAAATGGAAACCAACAATTTTAATTACGTTCAATCTCAAGAAGAAACGGCAGCAATTTCTAAAACCTTTATGTCATCTGTGTTTTCATGGATGTTTGCTGCATTGGCAATTACTTCGGTAGTGGCTTTTTACTTTGGAAATAGTGTTGATTTAATCACCTTGCTAGTTGACCCAACATTGGGTAAAATGACAGGATTGGGATACTTGGTAATGTTCTCACCATTGGCATTTATATTGGTAATGTCATTTGGATTCAACAAACTTTCTTATCCAGTATTATTACTCATATTTTTATTATTCGCTGCAGTAATGGGAATGAGTCTAAGTTTCATTTTCTTAGCCTACACGTCAAGTTCAATATTCGGAACGTTTGTAGCTGCATCTGGAATGTTTGGAGTTATGGCCTTAGTAGGATATACAACCAAAACCGACTTAACTAAATTTGGTTCTATCATGATGATGGGTTTAGTTGGTATTGTTATCGCATCAGTCATTAATATGTTTACGCAAAGTAGTCAAATGGATTACATCATCAGTTTCATAGGGGTTTTAGTTTTTACTGGCTTAACCGCTTATGATGTTCAGAAATTGAAAAACATTGGAGCAGGAATTCAATTTGGTACTGCTGCAGCAAGCAAGTTAGTAATCATGGGGGCACTTAACCTCTACATGGATTTCATCAACTTGTTCCTTATGTTACTTCGTTTATTTGGAGATAGAAAATAGCCGACATTCCCTAATTGTGAATAAAAAAGTCCCGCAACAAAAGCGGGACTTTTTTTATTTAGTACTTTAGCACCACTCTTCATTGTTCATAAAACAATTAAGTTTGCGATAGAGAGGAGAATATTGAATTAGTATAAATCATTTAAAACAAAATTAATAATTATGAAAGCATACGTATTTCCGGGACAAGGGTCTCAGTTTACAGGAATGGGAAAAGACTTATACGATAATCATGAGTCGGCTAAACAAATGTTCGAAAAAGCCAATGATATTCTGGGCTTCCGCATTACAGATATCATGTTTGCCGGCACAGAAGAAGAACTCAAACAAACCAAGGTAACACAACCTGCTATATTTCTGCATTCGGTTATTCTGGCAGCGGTAAAACAAGATGTGCTTCATCCAGAAATGGTGGCAGGACACAGTTTGGGAGAGTTTTCGGCATTGGTTGCCAACAAAACATTACTATTCGAAGATGCACTTCTACTCGTTTCCAAACGTGCCCTCGCTATGCAGAAAGCTTGCGAAATCAACCCTTCTACCATGGCAGCTATTCTTAATCTGGACGAAAAAATAATCGAAACCATTTGTGCAGAAATTACTCAAGCAGGCCAAGTGGTAGTTGCAGCTAATTATAATTGTCCCGGACAACTAGTTATTTCCGGAAGTATAGCCGGAGTCAACACAGCCTGCGAACGCATGAAAGCTGCCGGAGCCAAACGTGCATTAGTATTGCCTGTTGGCGGTGCTTTCCATTCGCCTTTAATGGAGCCTGCCCGCATCGAGTTGCAGGCAGCTATCGAAGCTACTATTTTCCATCCGCCCATCTGTCCGGTTTATCAAAACGTAACAGCAAGTGCTGTTTCTAACCCTGCCGAAATAAAAAACAATCTCAATTTGCAACTCACCGCTCCTGTTAAATGGACACAAACCATTCAGCAAATGATAGCCGATGGCGCCACCTCCTTTACCGAAGTAGGCCCCGGCAAAGTGCTTCAGGGATTAGTCAAAAAAGTAAATCCTGCTATGGAAGCCGGAAGCATTTAAAAAACAGTAAATCCTCTTCAATATTTAAGGATATGTAATAAAAATATTGCTCATAAAAAAAACCCTTCAGAAATTCTGAAGGGTTTTTATTTTATTGAAGACTATTAGAAATGCCACAAATCGTGTTCTGAGGTAAATATTTCTTTTTTGATTCTTTCTGACTCTAATAAAGCATCTAAACCACTTGTATAATCCGCTATGTATCGATTGTAAACATTAGACTCTTTGAAAATAAAACTTGAAAACAATCGTTTCCAAAATATATCATCTATTGTTCTTCGCTCAGCATCATTGTGTCTCATATACACCTCTTGATTTGCAAAAACAGGCCTTGCTTCTGGAAAATAAATCCAGAACAAACCTTTATTTCCAACAACATCTCCATTCTCCGATTTTCGTTGAGTCATCACAAGAAGGCCGATGATTCTTACATCAAGAACCGAACGTTGTTTATCAAAAAACCAATCCTCCTTGATTTGATAACCAGTTATCATGTCCGAGGTGATATCTACTTTGACAGGAGCCAAAATTTGTGCACCAGGATTATTCACATCGTCAATTTGGTGCGTTGAATCCCATCTAGAGAGTAAACCTTCAACGTCCGTTTTTGTGTAATCGTTACGAAATTCATCATCCATTGCATTGAAACACGTAATCGAATTGTCAATTAAGGCGGCATCTTTTATTGCTTGGAAAAGACTTTTTCTGTCTCCTATTACTTCGGTAGGGTAATACAAAGGATGATTGATTTTTTGTTTCAAGTCAATCTGTCTCCAAATCCTTTTACTCCACATCACGTCAGCCTCCCTCAAGGAAGTATACGATATTGGTCTTCGAGTACGGGTGTTTTCTTTTGTATAAATCCCATCAGGATATTTAGACGGTTTCAACACTTCCTGAGCCTGAACAGTGTTCGAGACACAATAAGATAGAAGAACAAATAAAGCTACAATTAATCTTTTCATCACTTTTTTATTTTATTTTCAATGTACAGCCATTGATTTTACGTTTTCCTTCTGGAGCCATAACATAGACTTCCTCGATTAATACACGTTGACCCTTTTTGGCTTTTGATAATAAGGTCTGTTGTTCTGGTGTGATTGCAGGCCCATTGGATTTTGCATCCATAAACAGACCGTTAACAACACCTGATAAACTCCATGAAACAACAGGGAATTTTAAATCGAATTCAAACGCATCAGACTTCGGTACCACTCCCCCAGCGGCTTTTAATTCGGATAATCCAACAGAACCATCTCCCACTACCCCAGCGAATGAAGCATTTGGACTAGGAACTTTCTTCACACGAAAGGTTTGTTTTCCCATGGCCTTGCTTCCATTTTTTTGTTTTATGGATACATTTACATCACAAGTAGTTCCCCCTGTTAATTTCGCTATATAATGACCCTGTCCACTGTTCACCAAGGTACCCGGAGCACCGGTAATAGTTGCAACAACATCTGTTGGTGCAGCACCAGCAACAGTAATGTCAACAGGATTATCAACTCCAATATAGAACACATTCATTTTTGTAGGTGAAACCGCCATTGCAGGTTTTGCAACCATGTAACTTTGACTAAAAGGATAAGCTTTTATTGCACCATCAGGACCTTTCACATTAATCACACCACTATAATCTTGTACACCTTCTGCCCCTGTACGTACAACGTATTTTCCAATACCACCAAAAACTTTCACGCTTTCTCCACTTCCGACAATTTTGGGATTCTTTTTATCAGTTGAGTCAACCTTACCGATTAAGACCACAGGGTCTTGTGTTGAACTATGAGCAGAAACGAAAATGTCTGCTGTATATTCTTCACCAGAGAGAATGTAACTACTTGGAGCTACTACCTTGGCTTCAACAGCATCAAAAGAAAAGTCATCAGCTGTAATCCCTTTTAATAAAGCACCAACCACATCACTTTCTGCATTCTTAATGTCATTCTTTATACCAGCAAAGATACACATATCAGCGGCCATGGTTGTATGATCGAAGTTATTATACTCCCAATGTACCATTTTCTCATCATTTGAAGAATAAACATCATCAGTGTTCAAACCTAATTTGATGTTTGCTTTTTCTTTATCATATTTTTTACCTTGATCAGGGGTAAGCCCAGTTGGAGTCTTTAATATGTCTTGTTTAAACTTAATAATTGCATTTTTTAATTCTATCGCTTTTGCATCTTCTTTAGGTTCTTCAGGTGTTTCTCCTAATAAATAGTGCGTAGGGATATCGTAATTATCTTTACTATCAAGTTGTTTTAACTTAAAAGTATCCGCCACATCCTTTGAAGGAAGTTTTTGTACTTTCAAATATAAATCAGATTTGATATCATCTACTAGCTTACATAAGTCAGCAGATTTTTTTTTGATTTCGATTGCTTTGTCGTACCAAGGTTTTGTTTTCACCTTATTATCAGCAAGGGCTTTATCGAATTTTTTATACAAAATTCCATTTTTTCCATCAAAATTTTCATTTGTGGTATTCAGACCAGCTTCTACGATAACGAAGGCATTCAAAATTTCTTTTGATACGTTTAAGGCTAGAAGTGCGGTTAGTACGAGGTACATCATACCAATCATCTTCTGCCTAGGGGTTTCTTTACCACCTGCCATAGTTTTCTATTTTTTTTAGATTATTAATAATACTTATCTTACAATTTGAACATTTTATGCAGAGAAAACTATTTTCTCATTGCAGTAAGCATGTTACCGTAAATTGTGTTCAATGATTCTAAATTAGATGATAATTGAGAGATTTGCTCTTTGTAACGTTTTGTATCGTCCACTGAGTCATTTAAGTTTTTCATCAAATCATTCAAACCATCATAGAACTTAGCGGTTGATTTTAAATGTTCATTAGAACCTTGCAATTGCAATTCGTAGGAAGCATTTAATGCTGATAAATTTTTAGAAACTTTATTGATTTGTTCTCCAAAGTTGGTGCTATCATCACTTGTAACTGATAATGAAAGAAGAGTATCAGCAGCTTTTGAATAAGACTCAGAAAGAGTATCCACATTTTTAGCAGCTGATTTTACACTCGATACATAATCATTAGTAGCAACACTTGCATCAGTAATGTTGTTTAATTTAGATGCTTGATCGCTTAAGCTTCTCATTCCCTCACCAAGACTCGCAATCAACTCAGGACCAATTTTTGCATCCTCAAGCATGTTGTCTAATTGCTCTGTAATAGAACCTTTGTCTTCTTCAATTTGCTGAACTGGTTCGCCTTCTTCGCCATGCATTCCAGCTAATTCAGGGTAAACCAAACTCCAATCAACCTCTTCGTGTGGTGGCTCAAATGCAGAGAAAAAGAAAATAACTGCCTCAGTAGATAATCCAATAACAAGCATTGGCCCCGCTCCTGGCCAGTGCATGATTTTAAACATAGCTCCAACGATTACGATTGCTGCACCAAATCCATATAATTTGGCCATGAAATTTTTCCATTTTTTACCACCCATGATTTTTAAGTTTTAAGTTAATTATTATTTATTATTAGAGATTACTATTTAATTGTTACTAAAATCCGCCTGCACCTTCAGCATCGCCTTTAGCTCTTCCAAGATATGTTTGAACACATCTGAAACCTACATAGCATTTAGCTGTATCTTGGTATTCATAAGTTCTTGTACTGTTTTGTAAGTAATAACCTACATCTTTCCAAGAACCTCCTCTGATAACTTTACGTTTTAAAACGTTTGCTTCGTTATCTTGTGCTTCGTAAACGTAATCAGAGTTTAAGTCGTGATCGAAATCGTAAGCCGATTCATCAAATGCATTGCTAGTCCATTCTGCTGCATTACCTGCCATACAATATAATCCATAATCGTTAGGATTGTATGACATGATTTTAACTGTATGGAATCCTCCATCATCAACATAACTACCACGCATTGGTTTGAAGTTAGCCAAGAAACATCCTAAAGAGTTTCTAATATAAGGTCCACCCCAAGGATATGGACTCAAAGCGTTTCCTCCACGAGCAGCATATTCCCATTCTGATTCTGTTGGTAAACGGAAATCATTTACATAAGTTGAACCGTTTCCTAATAACCAGTTATTAAATAATTGTGTTCTCCACACACAGAATGCTCTTGCTTGTTTCCAAGTTACACCCACTACAGGATAATCATCATACGAAACATGCCAGAAATACATATTGGTCATTGGCTCGTTGAATGAATAAGTAAAGTCATGCACCCAAGCTAAAGTATCAGGGTATACATTAATTACATCTTTCACGATGAAAACACTTCTATCTTTGTCTTTTCTTTCACGAATATTGTAATTACCGCTTCCGTCAGACACTTGATCTTTTACATCATAATGACCTAACGTTTTGTTATCACCGATACTCGTATTTTGATATCCTGCAATAAAATCCAATCCTGTTTTTTCATCTGGATTTTTGTTAGGTTTAAAACGGTTTGATTTGGCTGCAGCCATACGAAGATTAATCCAATAATACTCGTAATTCATTTTTCTTGTATCCAACTCTCTGCGTTTGTAATATCTTTCGTCAGGTGGCAGATACATAAATTCGAGTACCTCTCTTACATCTTGCTCGTCATATCCAATTGGCTCATCAAAATTAACCAATGGTGGTTCGATAGGTTGTTCGAAATCATCTGTTGCAATTCCGTGGTCGTCATTACCGTTTTCAATTAGAGCACGGTGAGCAATAGAATCTCGCACCCAGAAAACAAATTGACGATATTCATTATTTGAAATTTCTGTTTGGTCAATATAGAAAGCCTGAACCGAAACTGTTTTTGCTTTTGTTGTATGTGCATAAGGCGCATCCTCATCGCTTGGACCCATATTGTAGCTTCCCATAGGGAGGTACAACATTCCAAACGGATCGATATCGAACCATTCGGCACGAGGGTTAACACCAATAAGTTCTCCGGTACTTTTCTCACACCCTGAGGCTAAGACAACCAATGAACCAAATAAGAGCAACTTTTTCATTTATTTATTTTTTAGTTATTATACTTTTTTAAAAACTGAAACAATTAATAAAAAAAGAATGTAGAATACCTTTTACGGAATTGATATATATTAGTTACAAAAATTATAAAAATCTAACATTCATGTGGCCATGTTTCTTTTCTGGCTTCACAAATTTATGACAATATCCTAACATGATTTCATGTGTACCATTGCTATATTTTTTAATAGTAGAAGTGGTAACATCATACGAATATCCGAAACGGAATCCTTTCCACTCTAAACCTGCTATAGCAACTACTGCATCACTTAAACGGTATGAAGCACCAACGAACACCATTTTTCTCCATTTTGCTAATAAGTTAATGTCTAACTGAGTAGAAGAAGCATCAGATTTTGTCAAGATAGAAGGAGTTAAATCGAAATCTTGATTTAAATCGAAGGTATAACCAGCCATTACATAATAGTGACGAGCCACTTTGTAATCGTAACTCCATGGATAACTAAGGGTAGAAGTACCTATTGTGGTAGAGGTAGCTCCTGATTTAGTTAAGCTTTGTTCAGGTAAGTGGGATGATGATAAACCAACATATAGTTTTTGAGTTGAGTAATAAAAACCTAAACCAATATCGTAGGTAGTAGATTTTGCACCACCCCAAGGAATTGACATATCAGTACCGCCTGTCGCACTAGTAGTACCATCAGGAGCAACGAAATTTCCAGAGATGGATTTTTGCAACATACCTGCATCTAATCCTAATCCTAATACACCTGGGCCAAGTGGCAAATGGAATGAATAAGCCAGTTTAGCAGCAAATGTTTTATCAAAACCCAATTGGTCTTGAGCTACTGTTAAACCAACACCTCCGTGAAGAATGTTACCATAATCAACACTTAGAAGCCCTGTTTTAGGAGCTCCTGGGAAATTAGTCCACTGTTGGCGGTAAAACAATGTAGCACAAAGTGCTTTATTGGTACCTGCATAGGCAGGATTTACATCCAGACGATTAAACATGTTCATGCTAAATTGTGCATCTTGCTGAGCAAACGTTACCAACGAGGTAAGCGATAAAGCAATAATAGTAAGGGTCTTCTTCATTTTTTATATGTTAAAAATTAACAGTTACGTTCTCCTTTTAATAATTAGAGGTCGCTAAATTATATATAAGTTTGTTAAAAACAAATTTTTTAACAATTTATTGTTTAAATATTCACTTCCTCGATTTCTCATTTTAACCAAGTTTTTGAAATGTTTTCCACCATTTGTCTGGCATTTCGTCATTGCAAGCTGTTTCGTAATCGCTGTAAGAGCAAGGAACCATGTGGTGCCTTTCGTGCTTAAGTTGATGATTGATTGGATAAGGAACGTCCATCCACCAACGGTCGCTTTTATTGCTTTTATAAAAAACAATCTCGTGCTCGTGATCTTTTATTGAAACGCGATACTTGGTGTATTCGGACTTGTCGACAATTGGATAATCTTGTTTGCGATTGTAATAACCATCGATAAAGTACCAAATCATTTGTGCTACCAAATGTGCTGTTTGTTTATTGTTGTCGAAGGCAGGATTGATTTCGTAAAAACCAATGGAGGATAATTTATCGCTCATACCTGCATATCGGGTTATTTGACACGACTCCTCGCCATAAAAACCATTAGGCGAAGCATTGCCATTGCCTGGCGCATCGCTTTGGCGGATGCTGGAAACATCGAAGGATAAAACATCGGCATTGCGCACGATGGGTTCTACATCTTCCATGTTTTTGCGAACTTGACCTATACGATGGGTATCGAAAAATAGTTTGTCCATCAACTCGATTGAATTTTGGTCAACGAAATAAGTTTGATAACCAACGTTGCTAAAGTTAAAAAGGATATTGGGTTTGTGTAAAATGATTTTACTTAAATAGGATTGTGAATTAAGCTCGTGCTCGCCATCGCCAATATCGAAACAAGAATCGACTGCTACAATGTTGATGGTTTGTTCCATTTTGAGGTAAGCAAGGTAATTGCAATAAGTGAGGTCTTGTGAACCACCAACAATGATAGGGACAATGTTTTTTCGCAATAACTGAGCTAAGACATCGGTGACAGCATAATAAGTATCGTCAATGGAGTTTCCTTTTTTAATGTTTCCGAGGTCGACAATTTTCGACTGATAATTTCCTTGAAAAAGTTTATACAAATGTTCGCGAACGTAATCAGGGGCTAAGGCACAGCCTTCGTTGTTAAGTGCTTTTCGGTCTTCTTCGACACCAATGATAGCAAGGTGAACATTTTCTAATTCGGGAAAATCGTTACCTTGGATGTACGACTTGATGATGTTGCCATACGAGGTATCGCTGTAGAGGTTGGCTCCAGCAAACTGAGTGGTATCGATTGGTGAAAAATATTCTTGCATTTGATTTTATGGTTGCTAACAAACGAAATAATTAAATTACTTCATCGCGTCTATTTGAAACTATAACTAGATTTCGATTTAAAAGATACAGCAAATATAAACTTATTTTTTTGCTTTTGCCTTTTTGGGAGCTTTTTTTGCTGCTTTTTTAGGTGCTGCTTTTTTAGGTGCTGCTTTTTTGGCTGCCACTTTAATAGTTTTTTTGTCGGCTGCTTTTTTTCGGAACGAAGACTTGCCTTTGCTTGCGTTCTTAGGGTCGGCAGCTATCTTTAAACAATCGTCTAAGGAAAGGGTAGTAGGTTCGATATCTTTAGGAAGTTTGAAATTGGCTCCATCGATAACAAGGTAGGGACCGAAACGGCCTTTTAACACTTGCACAGCAGGATTTTCGGGAAATGTTTTGATGTATTTATCAATATCGGCCTGACGTTTTGCTTCAATAAGTTCGATGCAACGGTCGGCAGTAACGGTCATTGGGTCGTCTTCTTTTTTAAGCGAAACGAACTTGCTATTGTGCACAATGTAAGGACCGAAACGGCCAATGGCCACTTTCATTTCTTTGTCTTCGAACATACCTGCTACTCGCGGAAGCTTGAATAAATCCATGGCTTCTTCGTAAGTGATGGTATCCATGCGCTGATCTTTGCGCAAGCCAGCAAATTTAGGTTTGTCGTTTTCGTCAGTGGTATCGCCAAGTTGAGCCATAGGGCCAAAGCGACCGATACGTACAATTAATGTTTTGCCCGAAACCGGGTCGACACCGAGGTTACGCTCGCCACTAGCACGGTCGGAATTTTCGGAAGTATGTTCTACCAGTTTATGAAAAGGATGGTAGAACTCTTTCAGCATTTCGGTCCATACCATTTTGCCTTCGGCTATTTCGTCAAACTCCTCCTCTACTTTGGCGGTGAAGTTGAAATCCATGATTTGAGGAAATTCTTTTAGCAAAAAGTCGTTAACCACCATTCCGATATCAGTAGGAAATAGTTTCGATTTTTCGGCACCTGTTATTTCGCTTTTCTTTTCAACTTTAAGTTCATTATTTTTCAAAGTAAGGAAATCGTAAAAACGTTCTTTGCCTTGACGGTCTTCTTTGATAACGTACTCTCTCTTTTGAATGGTAGAGATGGTAGGCGCATAAGTACTCGGACGACCGATGCCCAACTCTTCTAGTTTTTTTACAAGACTAGCTTCGGTGTAGCGAGCTGGTGGTGATGAGTAACGTTGAGTAGCGGTGATTTCGGAAAGCGATAATGCATCGCCAATGTTCATGGCGGGTAGCAGTCCTTCGTCTTCTTCCGAGTTTTCGTCATCGGTACCTTCCATGTATATTTTAAGGAAACCATCGAAAACAATTACTTCGCCTTTGCCAATAAAATCCATATCGGTTTTATCGTTTTGAATGGTGATGGTAGTGAGTTCGAGCACTGCATCGCTCATTTGCGAAGCAATGGTACGTTTCCAAATCAAGTCGTACAAACGTTTTTCGCTATTGTCGCCATCAATGGTTTGATTTTCGATATAGGTAGGACGAATGGCCTCATGCGCTTCTTGTGCGCCTTTCGACTTGGTTTTGTATTGTTTAATATTTAAATAACGTTCGCCATAATTAGAAGTGATGGCTGCTGTGGCTTGATTGATAGCCGTATCGGAAAGGTTGACACTATCGGTACGCATGTAAGTAATCTTACCGCTTTCATAAAGCTTTTGTGCTACCACCATGGTTTGCGACACGGAGAATCCGAGCTTACGGCTGGCTTCTTGTTGCAAGGTGGAAGTGGTGAACGGTGCTGCTGATGTACGTTTTCCGGGCTTTACTTCTTTGTTCTTTACTTTAAAGTTGGCTCCTTTTAATTGTTCCAAAAACTGTTGTGCTTCGTCTTTGGTGCTGAATCGTTTCGCTAAATCGGCTTTAAAGGTACGTCCGTTTATTTCGAACACTCCTACTACTTTATAATTAAAGGTGGAGTTGAAACCATCTATGTCGCGTTCGCGCTCTACTATTAACCTCACTGCTACTGACTGAACCCTGCCGGCAGATAAGCTTGGACGAATTTTTTTCCAAAGTACTGGCGATAGTTCGAAACCAACTAAGCGGTCGAGGATTCTGCGGGCCTGTTGTGCATCCACCAAATGTTTGTCGATGGTGCGCGGATGGTCAATTGCATTTTTGATGGCCGAGCGGGTGATTTCGTGAAACACGATGCGCTTGGTAGTATTTTCTTTGAGCCCCAATGCCTCGAACAAGTGCCACGAAATGGCTTCTCCCTCGCGGTCCTCATCCGTTGCTAACCACACCATGTCGGCTGATTTTGCAAGTTTCTTAAGTTCGTTTACTACTTTCTGTTTATCTTCGGTGATTTGATAATCGGGTTTGAAATTATTGAGGATGTCGACACCAAAACCTTTCTTTGCTAAATCGCGGACATGACCATAACTCGATTTTACAGTAAATCCTTCGCCAAGAAAACCTTCTATGGTTTTTGCTTTTGCAGGGGACTCAACGATCACTAAATTTTTGCTCATACGGTTTTTTTTTGTTGAATTGTTTGGTGAAAAAAGCCACAGTTGATGTCAGCGGTTTTTTAAAATTCGGTGCAAAGTAAGCAAATCAAAATTGAATAATGCAAATTTATTTTTGACAAGACAATGATGTCCATAACAAGCGAGTCTCCGAAAGGCACATAAACAGGGCTTTTCGGGGGGCTGCAAAATTTAATTATAAAGTCAACTTCTCTTTTCGGAACTTATCGTACATCAATTTGCCTACTACCTTATCAATGGGTAAGGTGAAATGATGTTCGGAAATTTCGGAATAGTCGACCCATCGAAACGTTTGTTGATAATGATTGCTGAAGTCGAAATCGAATTGTTTTTGAGTGGTGTGGATGAGGAAGTCGCCAATGGGTTTCACAATATAATAAATAGACATGATTTGATGCGAAGCATTAAAAGTCGATGGTTGAAAATAATCGGTGGTGTAGTAATGACGGTGCACCCTTATCTGGTTTTGAGTTTCTTCCATAAACTCGCGCTCGAGGCATTGTATGGTTCCTTCGCCAAACTCTAAACCTCCGCCCGGAAATTTGGTGATGCAGGTGCCTTTTATTAGCTCGTCAGACACCAACACTTTTTCGTTTTTAATAAGGATGCCGTATACTCTTATATTGAAATGGGAAATTTGCATGTTTGGTTGTTGGTTGTTAGTTATTGGTTGTTAGTTGGTGTTAGTTGTTAATTGGTTTATAATGATGATGTGTGAACCTATTCCAGCCTGCTTTGGTTTTGCTTTCGACCGCCCAATGAAAGCCCTCGTGGAGGTCGGGCCAATAAATCATACGTGCCAAACCGGCTGGCATTTGGGCTTCGAAACAAATGGCTTGTGGATGCACATCGGTGGCGAGGGCTAGGTGGCCTTGCGATTTTTTTCCGTCAGAGGTAAACGACCAAAACGAAATGACTTTGTCGTTGAGGCCAATGATGGCGGTTTCGGTATACACTTTTGTGAGGATTTGCCAAGTGGCGGTGAGCTGGATGTAATGCCCATTGAGGATGGGCTGAAACTGACGAGTGCAACTTACCTTGCCCATTGGCGAGTCGGCCTCGGCTTTCCAAGTGCCTATGAGGGGCTGAAGGATGCCTAGCTTACCTCTTCCTTTTTTCCAATTTATTTTTGTGGTCATGTACTAATGGTGTTTATTATTTTTTTATCTTCTAACAAATCGAATGATGGATTGTTTTTTTTACTCCTATTAATAAGCACAAAGCTAATGATAAATTGATTGGTGGGAGGAAATATTTTTATTGGAAAGTTTAAGGTTACCGCTAAGGCAGAAAGGCGCGAAGGGGCAATTTTGCAATTGGGCAGTAGGCAATTATTCTAACAACCAACAACTAAATCTCATATCTCAAATCTAAT
>JBAXQU010000041.1:0-26173 GCA_037131555.1 Bacteroidota bacterium | reverse complement strand
TGGATGACCTTCGAGTCGATTTGGATGACCTTCGAGTCAATTTGGATGACCTTCGGGGCGATTTGGATGACTTCCGAGTCAATTTGGATGACGTCCGAGGCGATTTGGATGACCTTCGGTACGATTTGGACGGTGATTAATTTGATTTAATTGTTGATAATAAGCAATTTACATTAATAGAGGGGGAAATTAGCTAAAACTGAAACAGAATGAGAAAGAACGCTGTATTTTTTACGAATAATTGAAAAAAATACCATCGTTTGCCGTTAAATTTAAAGGAAATAAGATAGGATGCTATTTCACTCGAAAAATTCCGCTGTCATTTAGTTTTCCGCTAGACAAATTTAAGAGGCTTTGGAATGTGGAGGTTTTTTTATATGTACGATTGTTGTCATGTTTTGGGATGGGGAGGATGTGAAAGGTTTTGTATCTTTGTGAGGTGGGAAATAATCGGTATATAAAGATTAGAACGTTTGCAGGTGAAAAAACACCTGCAAAGGCATCTTTTCTGCTTACTTTAAAGGAAGACCAACAAGGGCGGAAAAAATAAAAAAACAAATTAACTACCTTTGTGCATTATGTTGCACAAAGGTAGTTTTATACAAATGAAAAAAACTGGAGCCTTCATTACTTTTATTTTTTCTATCGTTCTTCTTCAAGGACAAAACAACCTTGTTCCTAATTGGAGCTTCGAGATTGATAGCCTTTGCCCTGATACAGGTAGCGAAATTGATTACGCAACCCCATGGTATACTGCAGGCAAATCGCCCGATTATTTTAATGCATGTACACTATATCCATGGGTAGATGTTCCATATAACGGTATGGGGTATCAAAATGCTAAAACGGGTGTTGCTTATGCAGGAATGTACTGTTATAGTGCAACAACAGGTTCTATTGAAGGAGAAGAGTATTTAGGAGTGAAATTAATCGATAGCCTGATACAAAACAGGAAATATTGTGTAAGTTTTTATGTGACTTATGCAAAATCACTTTTATGGTATAATAATGTAGCAATAACTGAACTTGGACTTTATATATCCGATACACTTATCTTTTCTGATATACACACTATTCCCTATACTCCGCAAATACAATCTCCTCCCGGGGTGTATTTGAATGATACGGTAAATTGGACAGAGATTTCGGGAACTTATATAGCACACGGAGGAGAAAAGTACATTACGATTGGCAATTTTAATACACATACAGATACCATAGGAGTTCTATATCATAATAATTACTCAGCAGCCTATTACTTTATAGATGATGTTACGGTGCGAGATTGCACAAATGATGGGGTGGAGGAAATAGCAGAACAAAATATAAGCATAAGCCCCAACCCTGCAACTAATCAATTCACAATTGAGAATTCACAATTAAGAATTAATGCCATACATATATATAATGTGCTTGGCAGTGCGGTGTACCAACAACTAACAACTAACAACCAACAACTAAGCATAGATGTGAGCACGTGGAATACTGGGGTGTATTTTGTAGAAATAGAATCCGAGAAAGGAATAGTGAGGAAGAAACTAGTAAAACAATAATTTAATCATAAAAAAACAAGCTATGAAAAGATTACTCAAATTAGCTTTATTCCTATCGTTGATAGTAAATGCAGCTGAATCGAAATCATTAACTGTAGATAATGATAGCACAAAGTTTAACGGCATTTACTTTGGAGTAGAAGGAGGTTATGGATTTTCGGCTTGTAAAAGCACTTTCACCACACCTAATTATACAAATGGATTGAATACAGACACCAAGGAGTATAATGTTGTTATTTACTCATTGGGCAAAGGATTTAATGCCGGAGCATTTGTTGGGTATACCTTCACCAAACACCTCAGTGCCGAACTTAGTGCTTCTTATCTTGCAAGTCAACAATTCAAATTCTATTCTGCTCTCTCAGAAGGGAATAAAAATCTTACATTATTTGGAACCATGTATCGACTTATACCTACTCTAAAACTTACCTTAGGAGAACACAAGCTAAAAATGTATTCGAAGGCAGGATTTATAATAGGTTTGGGTACTAAGGTAACTATGTATGAGGAATCAAATACAATGAATACGAACAATAATATCTTCCCTCCTTGGCAAGACACTAGGGTATACACTGGTGGTTTAAGTTATGGATTTAAAGGCGGGCTCGGAGCAAGTTATATGTTCACCAATAAGATTGGCGTTTTTGCTGAACTAACAGGCTTTTTTCAAAGCTATTCTCCCAAAAAATCTGTTGAAACAAGTATGACAGTTTTAGGTGCTGATTACCTTCCTTTTCTTACTACTTATGATAAAGAAACTGATTATGTAACAAGTTATGCATTGGTTAATAATCCTGATAGAACTCAACCCCAACAAGATTTAAAATTTTATTTTCCTTTTAGTTCGGTTGGTTTCACAATAGGTGTAAAAATCTCATTCGAAAAAGAAAAACCAAAAAAGGGGTAGTGAGGAATTAATAACCCTTGCGCCATAGTGTCTTTTACTGTACTGAACCTTCGGGAGCTGTGAGGCAAAACTCTCAATCAACCACCTTCTCTTTTAAATAAATGAATAAGCCAACGGAAGTAAAGATTGCAGCTGCCACAAAGGGGGCTCCGGCAAATTGAATGGGTGCATTGTCTTTGGTGAAATAATAGAACAAATTAGTCATTATTAAAGGTGAAATAAAATTGGCAAGACTCAGTAGCGAGGTAATCACTCCCTGCAATTCGCCTTGTTCGTTGGCAGCCATGCGTCCCGAAATAATGCCTTGTAGGGTAGGAGGGGCAATGCCGCCAATACAATATATAAAGGTGAAAGCGTACAACATCCACGGTTGACTGGCAAAAGCAAACAACGAGAGGCCGATGATGTAAAACACCAAGCCGATAACCACTGAACGCCTAGAACCAAACTTGGCTTGCGACCTTTTGATGAGTCCTCCTTTTACCAAGGCCAATATTACCCCAACAAAAGCCAACGAATAACCAATATCGAGGTCTTTCCAATGAAATAAGTACTTTGTATAAAAAGGCCAAACGGATGGCATCACCTGTCCGGCCAGAAAAAGGAAAAATAGCACTACAAACGACATTCTTAATGGTTTGTTTTTGCGAAGATGAACAAAAGCGCCTAATGGATTAGCACGTTTTAGGCTAAAAGGCCGTCTGTTTTCGGGCAGCAACGATTCGGGCAGAATGAAAAAGCCGTACAACCAATTGAGCAACGACAAACATGCCGAAACAATAAAAGGAACACGGGTGCCATATTCGCTCAAAAGTCCTCCTATAAAAGGCCCAAACGTAAAACCTAAACCAATGGCAACACCAATGATTCCGAAGTTTTGAGCTCGTCTGCTGTTGTGACTGATATCGGCAATGTAAGCAAAACTAGTGGTGAACCTTGCACCGCATATACCTGCAATGATGCGGCCTAGAAACAATAAAGGTAAAGTATTGGCCATGGCAAGAAAGATATAGTCGATACCCAAACCCATCATCGAAAGTAATAAAATGGGTCTACGGCCAAAACGGTCGCTAAGGCCACCAAGTATAGGCGAAAAGATAAATTGCATGATGGCATAGGAAGCCATCATCCATCCACTGTAAGTAACCGCTTCGGTGATGCTCACTTTGCCTACTTCGGCCACTATACTTGCTGCCACAGGATAAATAATGCGAATACCAAGGCAATCGATAAATACGGTGATGAAAATAAAGACAAGCGGGTTTCGCGACTTTTGCATGGTGGGCAAATTTAATGCAAATTAATTCTTGATGATTATAAATAGATAAATCGAGAATTAATCTCGAAGTATACAAGCAGAATGAAGAAAATTATTTACAAGGAAGTTTCATGGCCGCTTTGCCATACGTTCCGCCAAGGGCATTGTATTTAGCAATGTCTTTGCATCCATTTTCCAATTGACCAATGATGAGTTTCCACTCGCCACGCGTTAAATAATAACTTGCATTGAATTTATCCATTTCAATCAATCTGTCATAATCTTGAATCGCTCCAAGGTAATCGTTGCTCAGCGCTTTAGTCAATCCTCTATTTTTAATGGCTTCCTTGTTCACCGGGTTGATAACAAAAGCATTCGAAAAGTCTTGTATAGCGCCTGCATAATCTTTGGTATTCATCCTTGCTATTCCTCTACCATAGTATCCCGTTTCGATGTTTGGGTTCATCATCAGCAAGGTATTATAATCTCGCAAAGCACTTTTGTATTGATGCAAATAGGCTTTCAACAATGCCCTTCTGAGGAAAGCCGAGTCGGTAGTTACTTGAATAGAACGGCAATATTTATGGAGGCTGTGTTTGTATTTTTTTGCAGAAATATTTAAACTTAAATCATCTTCAAATGCTCTATCAGCATCGGATTTAAGGTTGATGGCTTTGGCAATATCATGAATGGCTTCCCATTTCCTATTCATTTCTCCTTTTGTTTTACCTCTGAAATAATAAGCTGAGATTAGTTCAGGAGCGAAATAAATAGCAGAGTCTAAATCGGTAAGCGCTGCCATGTATTGATGAAGCTGAGCCTTAGCCCAACCTCTGTAAGCATAAGCTTCAGCATGGTTGGTACGTATTTTAATAGCTTCGGTATAGTCAAGCAAAGCCTTGTTAAAATCGAGCAGATTCGCCTTCGCCCGACCTCTGAAATAATAAGCATCAGCATTATCTGTTTCTAATGATAAAGCATGGCTATAATCATCAATAGCGCCTTTGTGGTCGTTCAACTTTTCTTTTTGCTTACCTCTCAAATAGTAATTATCAGGATTAGGAATTGTATCTGTTGCAATGGCTTTTCCAAAATCGTCAATTGCTCCAATGGTATTATTTATCTTGCCTTTCATCATGGCTCTATCGAAATAGGTAATGGAGTTTTTGGGGTATTTCGCCAATAATAAATCGAACTCTTCAATAGCGCCTTCGATGTTACCAAATTCAATCCTTTTGTTCGCCTCATTCATAAAATCATCAATCGTTTGTCCAATGCAAATGAAATGTTGAATAAAAATAAAACTAAGCGTAATAAGCAGTCTGATTCGCATATGCATCATTTTATTCCGACACTAGAGTTTCTTTTTTCTTAGCAATGATGGATAAACCAATGTAAGTGAACAATCCATTTAAGATGATCATTTCGAATCCAAATCGATATCCGTTGAATAGCCAAGTAGAATAATTGTTTAACACAATACAAACAATGGGAGCAATGATACAAATGATAGGAACCCATTTGTCGTGCACTTGTTTTTTAGTAAACAAACCGAATGAATACAAACCTAACAAAGGGCCATAGGTATATCCAGCCCATGTGAAAAGATTGGTAATCACCGAATCGTTGTTAATCAACTTGAAGACAACAATCACAAGCAGCAGTATAGCTGCAAACGAGAAATGAACAAGGTATCTGATTTTCTTTTTCTCTTCTTCGGTTTTAGTAGTATTGTCTTTCAAGCCTAGAAAGTCGATACAGAACACCGATGTTAAAGCAGTAAGCGCTCCATCGGCACTAGGATAAGCAGCCGAAATAAGTCCGATAATAAAAAACACTGCCGAAAGAGTACCCAAGGAATGTAGGGCAATGGAAGGAAACACATTGTCCGAAACTATTTTCATATCTTTATCCATCAATAGTGGAATACTTTGTTCGTTTGCATATATATAAAGCAAAGCTCCTAATACAAGGAATAGAATATTTACAAGCAAAAGAATGAAAGTAAAGGTTACTACATTCTTCTGAGCTTCACCTACATTTTTACAAGAGATGTTTTTTTGCATCATTTCTTGGTCTAATCCTGTCATTGCTATGGCAATGAACATCCCACCAAAGAACTGTTTAGGGAAATAGGATTTCAACCTCCATTCACCGAAAAACACTTGCGTGTAGTTAGAATGCGAGATTTTATCATAAACACCTGAAATGTTCAAATCCATTTGTTTCATAATAAACACAATTGATAGGACCACCGACAGCAACATAAAAGTGGTTTGAAGCGTGTCAGTATAAACAATAGTTTTCACACCACCTTGATACGTGTAGAGCAGTATCAGTGCTAAAAACACAGCAACGGTTACATAAAAGGGAACACCCAATTCGTCAAACACAAAACTTTGCAAAACATTAACCACCACATAAACCCTAAAGGCAGAACCAACAACACGCGATAAAATAAAAAAGAAAGCACCCGTACGATACGAATAATTGCCAAAGCGTTGTTTTAAGTAGCTGTAAATGGATGTCAGGTTTAATCGATAATACAATGGTAACAAGATATAAGCTATCACCATGTAACCGAAGAGATAACCTAATATTACCTGAAAATAACTGAACTGCCCATTCGCACTTTCGAGTTTGCCAACTGTACCAGGCACCGAAATAAACGTTACGCCCGAAAGCGATGCACCTATCATTCCGTATGCAACAAGGTACCATTTGGAAGAACGGTTACCCACGTAATAGCTTTCGTTATTGGCACCCTTCGAGGTTATCCATGTTACAGCGAACAATAGAATGGAGTAGGCAACTACACAAATAAGGATGATGGTTGATGACATTTAAGAATTTATTAATAATAAATTTAGAATAAAAATTATATTATACTTTTGTGCACTTCAAAATAAGTGAGAGCAAAGAAAATGAATTATATTTTATCTTTTATTCTAATGAACAAAGTATATCAACAAAGATGTACACATTCAAACTTGGCTGAATAATGTGCGGAATAACCGGAATACTTATTTTTAATGAACAAGAGAAACATTGTTTATCAAAGATTAATGAGGCTACTTCAGCATTAATAAGACGCGGACCTGATGGAGAAGGCATTTGCACTCACAAGATGGCTGCCCTCGGACACCGAAGATTATCTATAATCGATATTAGCTCCATAGCTTCTCAACCATTCACAGATAAAACAGGTAGATACACTATAGTGTTTAATGGTGAGATATTTAATTATAAGGAATTAAGAAAGGAATTAGAGACAAAAGGTATAAGTTTTAAATCCGAAAGTGATACCGAGGTTTTACTTTATATGTATATCCATTATGGAGAAAAATGTCTTGATAAACTAGACGGAGAGTTTGCTTTTGCTATCTATGATAATATCGAGGAAGTATTGTTTGCAGCTCGTGATCGATTTGGTATTAAACCTTTCTATTATTATAAAAACGAAAATAAGTTTGTATTCGCTTCGGAGTTAAAAGCACTTATTCAATATGAAGTTCCAAAGCAAATTGATGAAGCATCTTTGGAGCTTTACCTTCATTTGAATTATATACCAGCACCCTATTCTATATATAAAGATGTGTTTAAACTTGGTGCAGGAAATTATTTATTGGTTGGTTCTAAGCAAGAATTAAAGGAAGTTACATACTATACCATACCTTATAATGAAAACCTTACAAGTCCTCCTGACTACGAATCGGCTAAAAAACAACTCAAGAACTTACTCGAAGAGTCGGTTCAAAACAGGATGATAGCAGATGTAACGGTTGGGACCTTTTTAAGTGGAGGAATAGATTCTTCCATAATTACAGCAATCGCAGCTAAACATTCGAAAAACCTAGATACCTTCTCCATCGGATATGAAGACGAACCTTTGTTTGACGAAACTTATTATGCTGAATTGGTAGCAAAACAAAACAAAACCAACCATACAGTTTTTAAATTAAAAAACGATGATTTGTATGGAAACCTATTCACCGTACTTGATTATATTGATGAGCCTTTCGCGGATTCTTCGGCACTTGCCGTAAATATATTAAGTATGCATACCAGAAAGCATGTAAAAGTGGCTCTTTCAGGTGATGGTGCTGATGAAATGTTTGCAGGATATAATAAGCATGCAGCCGAATTGAGAGTGAGAAATGGAGGTATAGTAGGCAATTTAATCAAACAGGCTCATCCTTTATTAAAACAATTGCCAAAATCAAGAAATTCTAAAGCAGGTAATAAGGTGAGGCAATTGAATAAATTTGCTGAAGGTATGAAACTCGATTATAAGGAGAGGTATTGGCAATGGGCAAAATGGTCGGGATTTGAAGGCGATGAAATTTTAGTTTCGAAAAATAAAGAACGAACGAAAGAAGCAAATAAGCGAAAGAGTGAAATATTAAAATCCCTTAATAAGGATTATAATTCAGTATTATTAACCGACATGCAGCTTGTGCTCGAAAATGATATGCTCATCAAGGTGGATAGAATGAGTATGTGTCAAAGTTTAGAAGTTAGAGTTCCATTTCTTGATTCTAAATTGGTAGACTTTTCATTTTCCATTCCGTCAAATTATAAAATCGACTCGAAGGATAGAAAAAAGATATTGAAAGAAACCTTTCAAAATCTCTTACCTCAAGAGCTACTTAACAGAGATAAGAAGGGATTCGAAGTTCCATTACTAAAGTGGTTCAAAACAGACTTAAGGTCATTAATAGTAGATGATTTACTTAATGATTGGTTTATTGAAGAGCAGAATATTTTTAATGTTGAGACAATAAAACAAATTAAAACAAGATTGTTTTCTTCCAGCCCGAATGATGCAGTTGAGAAAATCTGGGCACTGATAGTTTTTCAATATTGGTGGAAGAAAAACAGTTAAAGTAAATGGTGAAGGTACTGCGAATAATAAATCGATTCAACTTAGGAGGCCCTACTTATAACGTAGCTTATCTTACTAAATATATGTCTGGCGAATATGAAACATTATTGGTTGGTGGAGCTAAGGATGATACCGAAGAAAGTTCTGATTTCATTGTTACTGATTTAGGTTTAAAACCAATAATCATTGACGAAATGAAACGAGAAATTAGTTTGATTGATGACTTTAATGCCTATCGAAAAATCAAACAAATAATAAAAGAATTCAAACCCGATATTGTGCATACTCATGCATCCAAGGCGGGAACAATAGGTAGGTTGGCTGCATACCATTGTGGAGTTCCCGTTATCGTTCACACATTTCATGGTCATGTGTTTCATTCTTATTTTGGAAGAATAAAAACAACCTTGTACAAAAATATTGAAAGATATTTGGCTGGAAAAACTACCGCAATCATAGCCATAAGTGAAAAACAAAAAGAAGAGTTAGTGGTTGAAAATAATATTTGTAGATCAGATAAAGTACATGTTATCCCATTAGGTTTTGATTTATCAAAGTTTCAAGAGAACATTTTCGAAAAAAGAAAATCTTTTCGTAAAAAATACCATGTTGATGATGATGAAATAGTAATTACCATTATTGGTAGGTTGGTTCCGGTGAAAAATCACCAATTATTTCTTGAAGGTATTAAATATGTTTCAGAAAAGACAACAAAGAAAATTCGAGCATTTATTGTTGGTGATGGAGAATGTAGACAAAGTATTGAGTTTAAAGCAAAGGAATTAGATATACCTTTCGTTGACAGTTCAAAAAGTGAGAAGAAGGAGATCTTAACTTTTACTTCATGGATAAAAGAAATAGATATTGTCCTTTCTGGAAGTGATATTCTTACCCTCACTTCGTTTAATGAAGGAACTCCTGTAAGTTTGATAGAAGCGCAGGCAGCCAATGTGCCGATCGTTTCAACGAATGTAGGTGGAATTGAGAATATTGTTATTCCTCAAATAACTGCACTTTTATGTGAAAATAATAACATAAAGGAATATTCAGAACTGTTGCTTTTTCTTGTTGAGAATGATGCTTTGCGTTCAGAAATGGCTAAACATGGTTGGAAACAAGTACATGAAAAGTTCCATTTTACTCGATTAGTCAGGAATGTAGAAACGTTATATAAAAAGTTATTAGCAAACTAGTGTTCTTAATAAATTGGAACGGGTTTGAATTATTTTTTTAACTTCGCACGGTTAAAAAAATAAATATGCGTAAAATACTTTATCTTTCTGGTTTATTATTGTTTTTCTCTAGTTGTGGTTGGTTGAACCCAAGCATTATGTTAAAAACAGGAAAAAATTATCAGTTTAGTAAGAATATAGATTCAACAAGTACTACCAATTACAAAATCTCTCCAAATGATTATTTGCAGATAAAAATCTATTCAAATGATGGATTTAAATTAATCGATATTACTTCCTTGAATACATCGGCTACCGGATTGGGGACGGCAATGAGTGCAACTAATCAAGCGATATATAATGTAGAGTCTGATGGAAATGTAAAGTTGCCAATTCTAGGAAGAAAGAAGTTGAGTGGTTTAACCTTAAAGGAAGCTGAAATAATGCTAGAAGGTATGTATGCAGATTATTATGTGAAACCATTTGCCGATATAAAAGTTACAAATCGAAGGATAATTGTTTTTCCAGGTGAACCTGGGGCTGCGAAAGTTATTCAAATAGATAATGATAATACGACTTTGCTTGAAGGTTTAGCACTTGCAGGAGGAATATCTTATGATGGAAAAGCTCGAGTAGTTAAACTTATTAGAAATGTTAATGGAAAGCAAGCTGTATATTTAGTGAATTTGGCTACTATTCAAGGCTTGCAATTAGGAAGTACTGTTTTACAAGCAAATGATATCATTTATGTAGAACCAAGAAGACGATACGGTGTCAAACTATTAACAGAAGTTGCTCCAATAGTCAGTTTACTCACTAGTACATTCATTCTTTATACTTACAGCAGGACGATATCAAGTCTTACTAAATAATTCATTTGTAATATTCAATGCTAAAAGAGAATATTTCTAATACAAATGATAATTTTGAGCGTTACAAAGAACGTCTTTCAAATTTTAGTGGTGAATTTGAATTAGGTTTATTTCTTTTTATTGCACGTAAAAGTATTATTTGGATCATTTTGCTTTTCGGAATTGCTATTGGTGGTGCTTATTTATATCTTAGATACACCCCACCTGTTTTTGAGGCTACAAGTATAATTCAAATTCAGACGAATAATCAAGCAAAGCAGGTATTGAACGTTGATGCGTTAACCGAATCAGAAAATGGTTTGGCTGAAGGGGTTGAATTTCTTCGTTCCAAAGTATTTTTTAAACGTGTGCTTTCAAAGCTTCCTCTTCAAATCAGCTATTTTGCTGAAGGCACATTCAAAGTTTTTGAATTGTATAAATTCGCTCCCTATTCAGTTGAAACTAGGATAAAGAATCCCAAAATATTGGGCACGAAAATGTATGTTGATTTTAAGAACAACTTGGAAGGGCAAATAAATTTCGATTTTGAGGGTACAAAATATTCGAAAGATTATCAAAGAAATCAATGGGTTGAATTCCCTGATGTTGATATTAAGATTGACATTTTAAACTATTCAGACATTGAGAAACAACAGAATTTGGTAAAGAAAAATGCCTATTTTTTTACATTGAATGATACTAATTCTGTACTGAATGAGTATTATTCGAGTCTAGAAGTAAAGCTTCTGAATGAGCAAGCAAAAACTATAAAAATCTCATTCAAAGATTTTAATCCTCAAAAAGCAGCAGATATTGTTACCACAGTAACAGAAGAGTATAAAAGTTTTGATGTAGAACACAAAGGTGAAAGTTCTAATAGTGTGATTAGTTTTATTAATAATCAATTGGACACAGTATATAATCAATTGAAGTTGTCAGAATATAGTATTCAGGATTTTAGAAAGAACAACAATGTGAATGAAAACGAGAATGTAATTTTATCAAATACTAATCGTGTTAATTCAATGGAAGATCAAATCATTGAATTGGAATTGGAAGAAAGTGTATTTAACAGGATTGAGTCGAATATTGATAATGTAAACAGCACAGATACCTACAAATTATTAGCAATTGTGGCAGGGGCTTCCGTTGAATCTAACATCAAAACAATAATAGAAGGTTTACAAACATTACTAATACAAAGAGAAAAAATGCTTTTTGATGTTAAACCCCAAAACGATGGAGTTAAGGAAATTGAACACAGTATAGAAATTCAAAAAAAATTACTTAAAGAGAGTTTAAAGTCGGTAAAGAACTCAATCACTGTAAAAAAGGACGACTTAAAATTGAAAGCCCTAGATTTTGAAACAAAGAACAACAAGTTACCTCAAAATGAAATAGAATATAGTCGTTTACAACGTTTGTATTCTATTAATGAAAAATATTACAATTTATTACTTGAAAAGAAAACAGAATATTCTATTTCAAAAGCTGGATTTGTTTCTCAAAGTTCTGTTCTTGATAAAGCAGATGTACCTAGCAGTCCAGTTTCTCCTAATCGTAAAACCACTTTCATTCTTTATATGGTTGCCGCTTTGGTTGTGAGTTTACTTATTATTTTCACAAGGTATTTATCGCACAATGAAATTAACTCTCTAAACGAAATAACTAAATATACAAATGCATCCATAAGTATACTCGGTATCATTCCGAAATGTAAAGTAGACATCCCTGTATCTCAATTATTGGTTGATAAAAGTCCAAAGTCGCTTATTGCAGAGGCATTCAGATCAGTAAGAACTAATTTACAATTCATATCAAACGAACCAGGTTCGAAGATAATTGCGTTAACCTCTACTATATCTGGGGAAGGAAAAACATTTGTAGCAATTAATTTAGCGGGTATCATTGCTTTTTCAGGTAAAAGAGTTTTGATTATTGACTTGGATATGAGAAAACCGAAAATTCATATTGGTTTTGGTGCGGAAAACTCGAAAGGGATGAGTACTTTGTTAATTGGCAAAAATACCGTTGAAGAAACCATTCAGAAAAGTAACTTGGAGTATTTAGATTTTATTACTGCTGGTCCTGTTCCTCCCAATCCTTCTGAGTTAATTATTAGTCAGAAAATGGATGAAATATTAGTTTATCTTAAAACTATCTATGATGTAATCATTATTGATAACCCTCCTGTTGGTTTGGTGAGTGACGGCATTGCCATGATTCAAAGAGCGGATTATCCTATTTATATCTTTAGAGCTGATTATTCAAAGCGAAACTTTATTCAGAATGTAGATCGTTTATTTAATGAAGCAAATATACAACGTTTGTCAGTTTTGTTGAACGGTGTGGATATTGATAGGAAAAATTATGGTTATAATTATGGATATGGATACGGATATGGATATGGTTCTAGTTACGGTTATTATGACGATGATAAAGCGAAAACAAAAACCAAGAAAAATATTTTTAAATTGTAAAAAATTATTAACGTGGAACTTATTTCAACAGCTATAAAAGACTTATTTATTGTTCAACCAAAAGTATTTGAAGATGCTAGAGGGTATTTTTTTGAGTCGTATAACGAGAATCTTTTTAAATTAAAAGGAATTAATGAGAATTTTGTTCAGGACAATCAATCATTGTCGCAAACAGGTGTGCTTAGAGGAATGCATTTTCAAGCACCTCCTTTTGCGCAGGGAAAATTAGTGCGAGTTATAAAAGGTGCAGTTTTAGATGTTGCTTTGGACATTCGTAAGAATTCACCTACTTACGGAGAACATTTCGACATTGTACTTGATGAACGAAACAAAACGATGCTTTGGATTCCGGTTGGGTTTGCTCATGGGTTTTTGACTATTGAACCTGATACCATATTTTCTTATAAGTGCACTAATGTGTATAATAAAGCTTCCGAGGAGTGTATTTTGTGGAATGACCCTGATATTAATATCAATTGGGATGTAAAAAATCCTTCTTTGTCAGAAAAAGATACACAAGGCAAATTATTTAAAGATTTTATCAGTCCTTTTAACTAATTTTGAACTGAAGAAACAAATATTAACTAATGAATGTAATTTTATTTTTCAATTAGTATGAGCGACACTGTCTATTTACTCATTGTTTACAGTTCGTTTTTTGTATGCACTTTCTTGCTTTCATTTTTGATTAATAGATTGTTCTTGAAGTTTGCATCTAATCTTGGAATTCGTAATCAAAGCGAGAACTTTATTAGATGGAGTGTGCAGGCAAAACCTTCGTTAGGAGGGATATCTTTCTTCCTTATCTTCCTTATCTCTGTTGCCTGTTATTCTTTCTTTTTCGAACAACAAAGAAATGAATTGTTAAATATAAAATTGCTTGGTATTCTGTCGTCATGCACTGTTGCTTTTTTAATGGGACTATCGGATGATGCCTACAACACCAAACCATTACTAAAATTTATTATTCAATTGATTTGTGCCATTATTTTAATTGTTACAGGTACTCATATTTCAATTTTTTCAAACGACTATTTCAATTATTTCTTAACCATATTTTGGGTAGTTGGGTTGATGAATTCCATAAACATGCTAGACAATATGGATGGCATCACCACCTTGGTATCCATCACTATTATTCTTAACGCATTGCTTATTTTATATCTCAACAGCGATGGACGAAACATCTATATCATCTTGTTGATTGGCGTTTTGGCTGCTTTATGCGGATTCCTTATTTATAATTGGCATCCTGCTAAGATGTTTATGGGCGATACTGGTAGTCAATTCTTGGGATTGTTTCTGGCTGCCATCGGTATTATGTATTTTTGGAATACTCCTGATGTTCATTCCAATTTAATTCAATCGAAACAGTTTTTTGCAACTATTTTGGCTTTCGCTATTCCTATAATAGATACTACAACAGTTTTTATCAATAGGATTCTTAAAGGCAAATCGCCTTTTGTTGGAGGGAAAGACCATACGACTCATAGTTTGTTTTTTATGGGAATTACCGAAAAACGCATAGCCATTTTATTTACTGGTATTTGTTTTATTTCCATGTTTTTCAATTTTCTTATCATTAAGTATATTGATAACTGGAATTATCTTCACATCATTTTATTCTCCATTTATTTCATTGCCTTGTTCTGGTTTTTGTTTGCCCCAACGCGCAAACATGGTCATTAATGATAAGAAACATACTTAATAAAATACCTCCTTTTTTATCTAAATTCAAAAAACATTTCATTGCATTTGCATGCTGTGTGGTGGTACTTTTTATTGCTGAAGTTTTTATCTATTCATATTCCGAAGCTAATTCGGACAAGGATTACAGTGGATTATTTAATGCTGCTTACAAAGTATTTAGCATTAATATCCCTAAAAACTTAAACCTTGCTGGCGAAAAAGTTCCTATAATCGATTTCACAGTAAGAGAAGCGATGGAAAAGGAATTGCTGATTAATACCTACTGGCAATCGCAAACATTATTGCTTCATAAACGAGCCAACAGATGGTTTCCTGTGATTGAACCAATTTTGAAACAAAACAATGTGCCCGATGATTTCAAGTACATTGCCCTAATTGAAAGTCAACTAACAAATGTGGTATCGCCACAAGGAGCTACTGGGTTTTGGCAGTTTATTGCTCCCACCGCAAAAGGTTATGGATTGGAAATAACGGATGAAGTAGACGAACGCTATGATGTGGCAAAGGCTACACAGGCCGCATGTAAGTATTTTAACGAGGCGTATAAACAATTTAATAATTGGACCTTAGTGGCAGCTTCGTACAATCTTGGAATTACGGGAGTGCAAGCCCAATTGGACAAACAAAAGGCAAATAAATTTTATGATTTGATGCTTACCGAAGAAACAGCTCGATATGTTTTTCGATTATTGGCCGTAAAAGAAATTATTTCGCGGCCAAAGGTTTATGGTTTTTTGCTTCGAAAAAAGGATTTATATCCTGTAATCTCCACTCGAAAGATATATGTTGACAGCACGATACATAATCTCACCAATTTCGCGCTAGCGCAAGGTATCAATTACAAAATGCTTAAAATTTTTAATCCTTGGCTTAGGGCCAATGCGCTGACTAATGTGGACAAGAAGAAATACATGATTGAGATTCCGAAAGGAAGCGTAAACATTTATGATTGGGATGGTAACTATGATGGAAGCGATGTGTTGAATGCTGAAGATTCGACCAAGCTACTCATAAATGTACCTCCTGCAAAGGATAGTATTAATAAGAAAGAATAAACCTAGATGCTAAGTTTTAATTTCAACCCATTTCCACGGCTAGAAACCGAACGCTTGGTGCTCCGACAAGTAACCATGCGCCATGCAAAAGATTTGTTTCCGTTGCGCTCCGACCCGGAAGTGATGAAATACATTTGCAAACCATTGGCTCAAGACATCAGCGAAGTGAAATCGTTGATAAAACGAATACAAATTGGCATTCGCAAGAATCAATCCATTGCATGGGGCATTTCGATGAAAGGAGAAACCAAAATAATGGGAACTATCGGGTTTCACTTTATAGATAGTGAACATCACCGTGCTGAAATAGGTTACATGCTAGGAAAACCGTTTTGGAACAAAGGTTTTTTGAGCGAAGCCATGCCTTGTGTGATTAAATATGGATTTGATGTAATGAAACTCCATAGCATTGAAGCTAAAATTGACACCGATAATACGTTTTCGAAACGTTTGTTGCTCAACAATAAATTTGTGAAAGAGGCTTACTTCAAAGGAAATTACTTTTTCAACGAACAGTTTCTCGATACCGAGGTGTTTTCATTGATAAAAAGTTAAAATCCTTTAACTGCAAGCATTTTAATAGGTTTTTATTGAGATAGAATAGGGGAAGAACGTTCCAAAAATCCTGTTTTATTGATTCGAAAATCAAAAAAAAGTGGTTTCTAGCTCGAAAACAATAAAAATAATGAGGTATAAAATGATTTTTTACCTCCCCAAAATCATTTTTTACCTCTTTGAAATGATTTTAAACCTCTCTGGAATCATTTTTTACCACTCCAAAATCATTTTCTACCTCCCCAGAATCATTTTTTACCTCCCTGAAAACATTTTTTACCTCTCTGAAAAGATTTTAAACCTCTCAGGAATCATTTTTTACCACTCCAAAATCATTTCATACCACTTTAAAACTATTTCATACCTCCTCAATTCAATACTTTTCCCCGAAAAGTAAAGTTCAAAAATGATTTTGGAGCTTCAATAAAAGTCAAAAAACTGATTTTTAGGGAAGTTACGAAATCGAATTATTTTCAAAAACTTGATATAAATTCAACAACATCGTCTTTTTTCCAAAAATTACACCTATTAAGTCGAAACAATTTTCCCTAATATCAATATTAGATTTGGTCGAGAAAATTCGGGATGTGATTTTAGTTTTAGATGTATTTCCGAAATACGAATAGCAATTTTAGATTTTTCGAATTTTAGTGCCGAATTTTAGTGATATAATTTTTTTCTTCGTGCCTTCGAGTATTTCTGGCAAATACTAAGTTAAGTTAATCACAGCAATTAACTCAATCATCTTTCTTGCCCAATCAAAAATTAATTCAGAATTTTTTTGGTGATAATTTTATCGCCACCATTTACTTTTAGCAAATAGATTCCTTTGCTCAAATACTGTGTGGGTAGCGTTATCTTTTCGTAAGTGGAACTGCTGAATATGGTTTCGGAATAAACAGTTTTTCCGGTGATGTCGAATAATTCGAAAACCAATCGAACTATTGAGTTGCTAGTAAAGTTTATTTCCAATCCATTTTCGGGAGAAGAATAGCTGCTTATTAAATCAAAATTGGTCGAATTGTTTTTTTGAACCGCTTTTATGGCACTGTATTTATAGGCTCCGTTAAAGTCTGTTTGTTTGAGTCGATAGTAGGACGTACCTGGCAATGGCGAACCATCATTGGTAGCATAATTCATCAGTTGAGTGCTATTTCCTGCACCATCCACTTTGGTTAACTCTTCGAAAGCAATGGCATCACCACTTCGTTCGATAGTGAAAAAATCGTTGTTGGTTTCGCTCGATGTTGCCCATTTCAAATCCACTTTATCATGCACATTATTATATTGTGCCGAAAAGCTAATTAATTCAATCGGTAATGGATTTGAATTGAGCGTGGTTGAGCCCAATGTGAATGGCCCAAACGAGTTGACCAACCCGTTCGAAATAACAGTTCCCATGGAGGTGTTTCCGGTGGTTCCACCATTGCCTTGGTCTCTCCATAAGTTACCATCCCATCGAGCCACCGTTAGGGTAGATAAAGTGTCGATCCCACAACTATAGGTATCCCAACTCAAACTTACCGCAGCCGATTGTGTTCCTGTGCGATCGAGTATCCAATATTCGCAATAACTCAAATGGTCGATGGTAGAATCTTTCAATGTTAAATCATAAGGAGGAAAGGCACTGGTATAAAAATACTCGGCATTAAATGTTTCAATTCCTGTGAGTGATGATATAGCGATTGGTCTGTATTCAGCCACCTTTCCAACTGGGAAGATAAAATTAGTATTCCCTGTTTTCGCCACCTGCCCCGAAACAAAACTTAGGTTGTTTGCACCTACAGCCGAAGAGGCATTACCCATATTCAGCATATAGGTAATAGTAAAAACAATCCCATTTGTGAAAGTGGCAATTCCGTTCACGTTTGTTATTCCATTCAAGAATTTGGCCCCACCGCCCGAAAAAGTAATGTTGGAATAGGTTAATTGGCTTTCTACGTTTTGAGCCACAGCTCCTGCATATTCTACTGTTGAACCCGAATTGAAATTATACACATTGCCTGAGGTACTAAATGTTGACCAAGCATTCGAAGTTCCATCTGATGCTGTTAGTATTAATTTACCTCCCGATTCAATGGTTAATACAGAATTGGCTGTACCCGAAGCAGAAGCAGTAACGTAGGCGCATTTTATTATTCCTCCATTTTTGATGATAATAGAGCAAGTACGCACCGTATTGTTAGTGGTTGCATACAAAGTTCCATCAATTTCTATGTTTCCAAACACTGTAATAGAACCTCCGCTTTCGTTTACATCAGTGCCTAACACTCCGTCAATAGCAATGTTGTTCGAAACAGCACCTGTGGTGATACCTTTCAATGTTTTACCTGCACTCACAATCACATCAAAATACGAATTGGATGCATTATTGTATAAAACCGTTCCTGAAGAAGCACTCCAAAATAGAAAAATATTCATGTTGATGGTCAAGGTGGAGTTCAATGTTGGGTTGATAGAAGTTGCTTTTTGTATACGAGCTGCATAAAATGAACCTGTTCCCGAAATGGTACAGGTTATTCCACCTGCTATTCGAAAACTTATATCATCACCTGTACTCACACCAATAGTACCATCGCAAGTAATGTTTCCATAAATTTGTAGATACTTGTTTGTTCCTCCAAAAGCACCAACCCAAACCGCTCCACCCGTATGTACAACTAAGTTTTTACAACTATAAGGTCCAGTACCATTAATCACAATAGTATGCGTATTCATAATCTCTACGTTTGCTGTACCCACGTTGGGATAATCTCCAGAAACGCATGCCACCCATGCCACACCATTCCATTTTGCCCAACTTGTATTAATACTCCAGTTGCCCGAAGCAATTGATTGGTAGTCACCCGTTACGTAAGCTACCACTGTTAAAGTTGCTGCTGAAGAAGTAGCCGAAGGCGCACAAGTTCCTGTAATCACACATTGATATTGCCATCCCGACATTGCAAGAGTAAGATTACTGATGGTTAAAGAAGCGGTTGATGAACCAGCATAAACAGCATTGTCAGTGAGCGAAACCCATCCACTTCCTTGATTTTCTTTCCATTGATAAGTTAAACCACTTCCTGTGGCTACCACATTAAAACTAGTGCTCATTCCTACCGAACCAGTTGAATTAGCAGGAGAAGTGGTAACTAAAGGTGCTGTATTGATGGTAACAGAAACACTTGAGCTAGCCACCGACCAGCACATCGAAGTATTGTCTTGAGCTCTGACGTAATATATTCCTGTACTAGTTATTGGATAGGTGGCAGATGTAGGACTCGAAGTACTAGTTCCTCCTGCGGTAGTTCCTTGCCAATACCATGTTTGCCCTGACAATGGAGTTAAGCTATTTAATGAATTCGAATTGCAGGTTGGATTAGCTCCTGTAGTAGTTGGTATTGCAGGAGTAGGAGGTGATGCTGCTACTGTTAAGCTCGAAGAAGAAGAGGTAGTATTGCCACATGAATTGGTAATATAACAGCGATAAGAGTATGTGCTCATTCCGAGTGTCACACCGGTTAAAGTAAGCGCTGAAGTGCTAGATCCACTATAGAGACCTCCATCATTGATATTCACAAATCCACTTCCAGTATTTTCTTGCCATTTATAAATTAAACTGTTTCCGGTCACAGTGGTAGTGAAATTAGCGGTAGCTCCTTCGCAAACACTTGTATTCGATGGAGGAAGACTCACCACAGGAGCTAAACACGTAATGGAAGGAGTGAAATTGATATTATCCCAACCTAAATTATCCGAACTGCTTCCTCCTGAATGAAGAAATCGAATATAGATATAATCTCCACTAGGTATGGTACATGGAATTGTAAATGAATAATTCGTTCCTGTTAAAGTTGATGAAGCATCATTAAAAGAACTGATAAACGTAAGATTTCCAGATGCAGGAATGGCAACACTTGCATTATTTGTCCACGAAACAGTGACAGTGGGGCTTGATGATCCAGATTTAAAAAGAAAAGCATCGTAAGAAAGAACAAAAGAGGTGATACTCGCACCTGTGTTGTTCTGCAATTGCCATGTTGCATTTCCATTTGAGGCGGAACCTGAACCTAAAAACGATAAATTCCCATTTCCGTACCATCCGCCTGAACTTCCTGTTGTTTGCGCAGTTCCATTAAATGTGCCGCCTCTTGTACCCGTGCCTGTACATGTCCAATTAGCTGGAGCAGCAACACCCAAACTAGCAGTTAATAAATCAGAATACGTTATTGCGCTTGTTATACTCACCTGAGAGTATGTCTCTATAGCGAATAGTAAAAGAATTGAAAAAAATGAGTATTTAAATTTCATGCTTTGATATATCACAGTGGTTTCGGATTTAACCTTGTCAAAGTCAAGGTTTCCTATAGGGTATTCACTGTCAAATTAATTAAACTAATAATTGCTATTAATTACTTTGCAAATTTAAGTATAATAAACTTGCAAATAATTACGAGATTATTAAACAAACATTAAGTTTACGAACACGAAAGATAAATACTTTAGTTTACGATCTTCTTGGTTATGGTTTTCTCTCCATTCGAAAAAGTGAGAAGGTATATCCCATTTGGGAATTGGTTGGTAGGAATAACAAGTTTATTTATCAAAGAATTAGATTGTGGTTGTATGCTAAAAACTATTTCGCCAATTATATTATACAATTCAAATACAATTTTGTCATCAATATTGCAACTAAAGGTTACTTCCAATCCACTTTCTGATGAAGCCGAATAGGTGTTCAAGATAGCAAATTTAGAATCCGACTTTAAATCAACAGCTATAATCGAACTGTATTTGTATTGTCCGTTATAGTCAGTTTGTTTCAGCCGATAATACGAGGTGCCAGGTAAAGGAGAATTATCTTTGGTGGCATAATTGAGAATTTGATTACTGTTTCCTGCTCCTTTTACCTTGGTCAACTCATCAAAATAAACCGCATCACCACTACGCTCAATGGTAAAAAAATCGTTGTTTGTTTCACTTGATGTTGACCAACTTAAATCTACTTTTTTAAGTTCATTATATTTTGCTGAAAAGTTTAATAATTCGATTGGCAACGGATTAGTGGAAGGAGAGATGGAGCCTAATGTAAAAGGACTGAAAGAGCTAACTAATCCATTTGAAATTACCGTTCCTGACGTAGTAGTTCCTGTAGTTCCTCCATTACCTTGATCTGTCCACATACTGCCATCCCAACGAACTACGGTTAAGTCGGACAATTGATCGACCCCACAACTATAAGTGTCCCAACTAAGCTTTACATAAGCATTAGCTGTTCCAGCACGATTTAATATCCAATATTCGCATCTTTCAAGATGGTCGATGGTAGCATCATGTAAACTACTATCATAAATAGGCGAAGGATTTGCATGAAAGTACTCGGCCGTAAACACATCACTACCCGAAAGGGCAGAATCGGCAATCGGGCGATATTCGGCATCTTTACCAACAGGAAACACAAACGCGCTGCTTCCAACTTTTGCCAACGGGCCATTCACAAAGCTTGTATTACTAGCAGCCGTTACCGATGAAGCAGCATTCATAGTTAATAGGTTGGTTGAGGTGTTTACTAGACCAGATTGAAGAGTCAATAATCCGTTAACATTTTCTGGAGTTTGCAAAACCACCCCACCCGAAGTGTTGTTTATTATTAGATTATTGAAACTTGTAGTGGTGCTTCCTGTCATGTGCTGAAGGGTATTTCCAATAAAACTTATATTATTCGAACTAACTAGCGTTCCATTGTTTGTCCAGTCTTTTTTTAAGGAAATATCTTTAATAAGTGTATTTTTTAAAGTAGCTCCCGAATTAATAGTGATACTTCCATCCACCACAATGTTCGAATTAAGTTCAAGGTTGGTGGCTAAGCTTGCGGAATTATCGATGAGAATGGATGGCAAATGCGAACTACTATACACCCAGAAGCCAAGTGAAGTAATATTAGTAGATAAAGCATCACCAAACTGCAAAGTTCCGCCAATAAAATTGATATTGGCACTATTGTATACTTCCACGGTGGTCGAAGGCGAACTCACCTGATTGCGAATAACAATGGTTCCACCCGACATAAAGAAATTGTCAGTATTATTATCAAATTCTAATGCACTTCTATTGAGGTCGTCAGAACCAACCGTCATCAAGTTTACTACCCCACCACTTTGAGTATAGGTTGTACTTTGTGCTACCCCTGCACTATTGTTAGCTTGAATCCTCCCCGCAACATTCACCGTTCCACCATCTATTATCATGACAGATGAATTAAGAAGAAAGATACTGTTATTGATATTTGTGCCTAAATTGAATGTGCCAGCGGAAACCCTTATTCTCCCTGAGTTATTAAGATTATAATTTTTAGCCGTTATGGTAACATTTGGGTTGTTAATCCAAATTCCTGCTGTGCTTGGAATAGTTGGAGTAGCGATATTAAAAAGACTATTTGCATAGGTATAGCTTCCTGAAAAACGGATTGTTCCATTTTGCAAAGCACTCGTTCCTCCGCTATTGATAAGCAACAAGGATGGGTTATAACTCGAAAAATTGGTGGAACTTATATCAAGTAGATTTCCATTCGAGGTACCCATATTCAGGCCAATACTATAAAAATTGGTTATGGCCCCTGTACCCGTAATATTTTGGTTACCATTTTTATTAAAAATAACGTATACGCCATTTGCAACGCCATCGTACATCTGTAATGTTCCATTGTTAGTAATATTTCCAATGATTGTAAGATTAACTGAAGAGGTGGTATTTGCTTGCAAGGTTCCACCATTATTAATGGTTAAATCGGGTGACGAAGAATTTACATCCACTGTAACAGTATGTCCATTCAAAATGGTTACACCTGATGCTGTATTAGAAGGAGGAGAGCAAGCAGCCGACCATGGGCCTCCAATTGTTGGAGATACTTCCCAAGTGGAAGGATTGCTCCAATTGCCTGAAGAAACTGTTTCATAAAAGTAAGTGTTCGATGGGCAACAATTAAGTGAGAAATTATCAATTCCTAATGCCTGACCATTTGTGCTTCCTCCAGTACCTGTTATCTGCCATCTCAGGTAAAAGTTAGCTCCATTGGCTATAGATAGGCCTGACAGAGAAAAGTTTTTATTAATAGCCAAAGGAGGATTGTACACGGTTGTATTCGCAGCATCACCAGCATAAGCTTGATCACCAGCGGTAGTAGTCGAGACCCAAGTTATACCATCAACACTTGTATAAAAGTTAACCGTGAAAGCACGACTTCCACTTCTATACTTTTCGATGTCATAAATAATACTCATATCGGTAATGGTGATTCCAGTATTATTCAATAATTGAACCATTAAACATCTAGGACTTGTGTACGATCCGGAATTAAGAAACCCTACCGCTCTATCGGTTGAGGTAGCGGTAACTCCGTTCGCAAAATTATAACAACTACCTGTTGAAGTACCAAATAAGATGCCTACACCAGCAGTTCCTGCAGCTGAAATCGTAGCGGACAGACCCGAAGTATATGGGGAAGTGGCTATTGGGCCAGATCCTACCTTCCAACCACTAGGAAGAGTTGCTGTAGCTGTAGAACCAAGACCATCAAAATTTTCGGAATAAGTAGTAGAAATACTATTAATACTTATTTGAGCCTCAATGATAACAGAGAGGTTAAGAAAAACTAGGAGTGAAAGGAAGTGTTTTCTATACTTATTCATTTAGTTTAAATCCAATTATCAGCGGTTTCGGAAAACCTTTAAACGAGTTCTCCTGTAGGATGTTCACTGAAGTTTATACAATATCGACCGACATAGTATTATTTGTTCGCAAAGATATATAAAATGTGTGCAAGAACTTTTAAGATTTATTAATCATAATGAGATAATAATATAAATTTAATGTTTAAGGATAGCAAATCATATTTTTGGTTTGATTTTTTTTATAAATTTGTACAAAATTTGACAGTTATGAAAATAAGATTACTTCTTACATTTTCCTTTTTCTCAACCTTAATCTATGCTCAATTACAAAATAATACTTGGTATTTTAGTCCAACGAACAAAGGAATACAATTTAACCCCATAACCAATATCCCTTCAGTAATTTCTGGACATGCTTCGTTAACGAGTCTTCATGGTTGTGGAATTGCATCAAACCCTGTTACGGGTAATGTGATGTTTTATACAGATGCAGTAAACGTTTATGATAATGGTAATGTTCAAATGCCAAACGGTACTGGGCTTTCTGGAGGTGTATCATGTGCTTCTAAAGGCGATATTGTTCAAGTTCCAGGATATTGCAACAGATATTATGTGTTCTCAAATGATGCAGATTCTCCATATTCAGGGAGTATTCGCTATAGTATTGTAAATATGAACTTATCAGGAAATGGAACGGTTTCTTCCCCAAAAGGTGATGTAGAAAGCATCTCAAAAAACACTTTAGTGACAACTAATTCAACCGAAGCATATACAATAGTTAGAAAACCTAGTGGGAATAGTTATTGGTTAATAGTACCGATGAATAATTCAGATTCAATTAAGATATTTTCAATCACTTCAGGAGGAATCAATTATTCTAACACCTTTCATACTGGAACGGTATTCAATAGTTCATTCTCTATTAAATATTCAGAAAACGCGGGCAAAGTGGCTTATATAAGTGTAGTTGAAAATGACCCTGCATTATTAATCAATTTTAATTCAAATTCTGGTACGTTTTCAACTGTTTCAACAGTTACTGGGACACCTGTCGGAACTTGTACCAATATTTATAATGGTTGGCATGATTTAGAATTTTCTCCTGATGGTAGCAAATTATATCTATCAAAATACCGGATGTATACACCAGTGAGTGCAGGTAGAATATATCAATACAATTTGAATACGCCATCGATTCCATTATCTGTGGTATTCAATAATCCTTCTACTGATAATCAAAAAGTAATAACCGGTATGCAAAGAGGTCCTGATGGAAAAATATATTTTTTGTATTTTAATACTAATACAAATGATGACCGTATAATAGGAGCGATAAATAAACCTGATTCTGTTGGAATTGCTTGCTCTGTGAATCCTCTTGCTTTAAACTTAACTACAGGTCAATCATTTAATTCTAGATTTTCAAAATGTGCTTTATTTAATAATGAACCAAGTCATCCAATTGTGATAAATGATAACGCCTCTGCGACATTATTGTGCAAAGATTCAGTAGTCACAATCAATATCGATATTCTAAATAATGATTCGAATTCCAATCCATTAATGACCAATTATGTTTCTATTCTTACGTTCGCGTCTAATGGTACTACTCAGCTTCAACCAAATAATACAATTCAATATACATCGAATGTAAATTTTATTGGAAAAGATACCATTTCCTATGTTTTATGTGATAATAATTGTTTTTCGTCATGTGATACAGGTTTTGTTTTTATTCAAGTAAATCGATGCATTCATGAAGGAGTTGACGAAGTTTCAATAGACCACAACTTTGAGTATTACCCGAATCCAGCTAATGACGAACTAAATCTTAATTTTTCTGCTAGTGTAGGTACAGTGAAATTCGAGATAATTGACATTTTAGGTAAACAAGTTTTTGTAAAAGAATTGTATATGTTGAATAATAAAATTGACTTGACTTCTCTTTCAAACGGAGTTTATACAATTAGATGTTCTTACTTCTCTTCAACTCAATGTAAGAAGTTGGTTATAGAAAAATAAATAGATGTTATTTGGAAAAAAGGGAAATGTTCTTTCTGATCTTTCCGTTCAATTCAGGTGTTGCTTCGGATTT
>JBAXQU010000040.1:0-26497 GCA_037131555.1 Bacteroidota bacterium | reverse complement strand
TTTGTAAACAAATATAATTTACTTTTAGATTCAGAGTGCAAGTCTAAAGGTTAGCAGTAAGCGTAAAACCGACCGACAAACCAGATAGAAAGTAAAATTATGGAAGAAATAAAAGAAGAAAGTAAATGCTTAGCATCATTGGCAGTTTTCAGAGAACTCTACAACAATGACAAAGACATTTACAGCATTATCTGCGAGTTTCTAAAAGAAATTATTACATCAAAAGCTAAACATCAGTTCACTCTGACAGAAATTACAGCACTGCTAAATGAAACTTATGACTTCAAAATTCCCGAAGCGGTTGTAAATACTTCTTTAAACCGTTTCAAAACTGCACTTATAAAAGCAGAGGGTATTTTTACTGTTTCAGACCAAACAGCATTCAACATAACAGGCAAACTGACAGACAAACACAATGAAATTAAAACCAGCAATGAAGCAATAATCTACAATCTGTTCAATTTTATAGAAACAGAAAAGAAGACTACTCTAACGGATGACGAAAAAGCTACAATAACACACTCTTTCATTTCTTTTATCATTGATGAAGCAACAACTCAAAAATTTTCAGATTATATAAGTGGATACATTGTAAAAGAAAAACAAAATGCAAATTTCACAAAGCAGCTCAACACAATTAAAGAAGGTGTTGTTTTATACACAGGTTTAAAATACAATTCAAGTTTAAACGAATTAGGTTCTTGGAATACAGAACTAACTATTTTTCTAGAAATGGAAATACTATTCCATTTCGCAGGATACAACGGAGAATTATATCATCTTTTGTTCAATGATTTGTTTTCGTTGATAAAGGAAATAAACCAAGCAAGTTTGAAAAAGAACGGAAAGAGATTAATTCACCTTAAATATTTTTCTGAAGTAAAAAATGATATTGAAGGCTTCTTTAAAAAGGCAGAATATATCGTTCAAGGCAAAGACAAAGCTAATCCATCAAAAACGGCAATGACAACAATTATTGACGGCTGTAAAACGCCAGCTGATGTTATTGCTAAAAAAACCAAGTTTTATGAGTTGCTTAAACTAAATTCAATTTCTGAGGACGACTATACTCAATATTATTCCGCACAAAATCACAAATACAATCTTGAAGACCAAGATTTACTGAAAGAGCTTTCTAAGAAATTAGGCATTGACAATTTACAATCTTATCTGAAATATCTCAATTTTATTAATATTCATAGAAAAGGGAAGAACGATATTACATTTGAAAGAATTGGATGTGTTCTGCTCTCTGGGACATCAAATACATTGCGTTTGGCTTGGGACGAAAGCATAAAACTTAATGGAAATATTCCGCTTGCTTCAAATCTGAGTTTTTTGACAAATAAATTTTGGTTTAAATTGAACAAAGGATTTGGTAAAGGTGAACACCCAAAATCTTTTGACATTGTAACAAAAGCACAAATCGTACTCTCAACACAATTAAACGATACTGTTTCTGACAAATTTGACGAACTTCAAATTATGTTGAAAAATGGCCAAATCACCAAAGAAGAAGCGGTTTCAACAATAGCAAAGCTAAGAAGTGAAGCTAAGAGACCAGAAGATATTAACGAGGACAATATTGAAAATATTTTAAGTTCTATTGAAGAAAGTAGTATTGAAACACATTTAAAAGAACAAGAATTATTCAAACAAAAAGCGAAAGAACAAGAAGCCGAAAATTTAAAACTGAAAGAAACAATTGATAAAAGTGTTTTAAAGGAAGAACAGTTAAAGGAAGAGATTAAAAAGAAAGAAGAAGAAAACGAACGAAAAGAAAATCAACTTAAAGCATACAGAGATGCTGAAAAGGCAAAAAGACTGAGCGACTTCCAAAATGACCAATGGAAAAACTTTACATACTCTAAGAGGCAAGACAGTTTCTATTTTGCGAGAATCGCTTTCTTAACATTATTACCAATTTTAGTTGGCATAATTCTAAAAAGCGTTAAGACTTTGAGCGATTGGGTTGAAAGCTTAGGAACTTATCAATGGTGTATTTGGGGTGGATTAGTTGCCATTACATTAATTGAACTCTTTGGACGTGCATATATATTTAATAAAGAGAAAATAAAATCAGGCTGGTTGTGGTTGACAATTAACAAAGACGAAAAACTAAAATTAAAAGGTCAAAAATTAGACGAATACAAAAGCGAATTTGACAGGACAAACTAAAACAGACAACAAGAAACGCCTACTGCTAACAGGGGTTTGGCAAAAGTGGCGGTTCAGTGCTCTGCAGACACATTTGTGGTTAATCAAACATTGGTTCTCCGCATCAACATTTGTGGTGAAAATCGCCACCTTCGCCAAGCCCGAAACCGTTGGCAGCAATTTTTGGACGACAGTGCTAACTTGAAACTGACTGCAAGAAATTAAGCAATGACAGAAAACATACAGGCAAAATACATAGGAGGCGAATACAAGGTATTGCAGCAATTTGGTGGTGCAATGGGACATGTCTTTCTCGTTGAGAAACACGACATTCCTTATCCATTTGTTTTGAAAAGCTATCAAGCGACAAGACCCGAACTTGAAAATTTATTTTTTACTGAAGTCAAAAACTGGGTTTCTTTCGGAGTTCATCAAAACATTGTAAAAGCAATCTTTGCGAAAAAGATTGACAGTAAACTTTTCATTGCAGCTGAATATGTAAAGGGTTATGATGGAGAAGCTAACCGCCTGACTAATTTTATTGGCAGGGATTTACCGCTTCATCTTTTAATCAAATGGGTAATTCAATTTACATATGGAATGAATCATTGTGTTGGTCACGGACTAAAAGCACATTCCGACATTAAACCCGATAATATTCTTATTGACAATGACCTCAATTTAAAAATAACGGACTTTGGTTTATCAAAATCTTTCTTGAATGAAGAGTTGGCTGGTGGAGGCACTCCACTTTATTATTCACCAGAACAAATATTTAATCCAACTGAAATTGACTACCGTAGTGACATTTACAGTTTTGGTATTTTACTTTATCAACTTATTTCAAAAGGGAGTTTTCCATATGTTATGTCAAGTCGAGACATTCGGAAAGTCCATTTGACAGAGAATATAAAGCCTATCAATCATCCGTTATACCAAATCTGCAAAAAGTGCCTTGAAAAAAATGTAACCGAAAGGTATCAACAATTCAGAGAATTGTTTAACGATTGCGTTGCTGTGGCAAAAGCTCATCAGATTGAATTTCCAAGACAAAACATCACAAGAAACGACCAACTAGAAGAACTTTATTTGCTCTCAATGTCCTTATCTGCGGTCGGTGAAAACAAGCAAGCACTTGAAGCTATTAACAAATATATTGAGTATCAACCAGAAGATTCAGCTGCATGGACACAGAAGGGTCGTCTGGAGTTTGAAATGGGTAATCTTGAAGACGCACTTGAATCCACAAAAAGGTCTGTTTACTTATTTCAATACAGTTCTGCTGCACTTAACAATCTTGGTGCTATCTATTTGGAATTAGACAACCCGAATGATGCCAAAACTTGTTTGCTAAGAGCAGTTGAGATTGCACCTGACAATAACGGTGCTTTGATGAATCTTGCGAATGCCTTAGCAGAAACAAATGACATAATTGAATCAGCACAATGCATAATTCGTTGTTTTGAACTGACATTCGCAAAGAAGGAGTTAATCATCAATGCAAGGAACTTGATTCCAAAATATCTTAATAACCGTTTGTTCAAAAACGTAATTGAGATTTACAATTTCATTAGAAAGCAGGAGCAATTAACTGAAAACGAAATTTTCAATTTAGCAATGTGTTACTATGAATCTCGGGATTTCTCTAAAGCAATTGAACTTTTCAAAATTGTGCTGAAAAAAAATCCATCCGATAAGGAGACTATTATCAACCTATCAAATGCATACGGATATTGTAACGATTTTGAAAACGCTTTGAGGACATCTGAAATTTTGATTGACAAGAACCTTGACCCTATCAAAGGAATTACAATGAAAGGTCAATACTTGCAGAGATTGGGTAAATATTCTGATGCTGTTTCATTTATGCTTAGGGAAATAATGAAATACCCCACGAATGATTTGCTTTGGGTGACTTTCGGACTCATTCATGAATCAGAGAATCAAAATCAAAGTGCTTTAAAATGTTTCACGACAGCAAGACACCATATGCTTAAACAAGGACTTAACAATAACAACCAGAATGTTAGGTTTCTTGACGAAAAAATTAGACAACTTGAAGATGCGAACAAATAAAACTGCTGCCAATCGAGTAGGCGGCTCCGTTATCAAGCGATAACGGAGTGCACCTCTCACACCACTGTACGTGCGGGTCTCGCATACAGCGGTTCATTAAGTTGCGGAGCTACTTTTTGGTAATGTTCAAGCATAGATTCGTAACCCCAGTTTGGCGTAGCGTCCCGCTACGTCATTATTAACAAGGCGTATCGCCTTAAAGATATATTAAAAACGGGTAAGCCGAAAACCGTAAAGAGTAGGTAAAAAATAAACAAAATGAAATGAAAAAATACATAATTACACTTTCTATTATCAGCCTCATCATATGTGGAGGTATGGTGATAAATGAAACAAAATGCGATGGTGATGATTTTGATGGTGAAGCACGTATAGGTGCAAAGTTGACCTTAGGTACAGGTGAAGTTGAAAAAGAAATTTCTGTTAACGATTTCCTTAGCACTTTTTCAGGTTCTCCTTCTCTAGATGATACCAGCCCACGAAGTGCGGTTGAGCAGAGAAATATTCAAGTAACTGGTTGGCTTTATACATATGCCAGAGAAGGCGATGAAGACTACCATCTCATAATAGGTAACTCAAATAAAAAAACTGGATTAAAGTTGATGAGTGCTGAAATTTCAGGACTACCCAAAAGCACTGCTTCGTCTTTTACCAAACTTTCGGACGCTAGAACTCAATTCACACAAGTCATTTTACATGGCGAGAATTACTGTTCAGGCTTCACAAAAAAACTCTTGAAAAATCCAATTAAAGTGACAATTACTGGAAGTGTATTCTACGATACACATCATGCAAGCGGTGGCTCGGGGACAGGTATATACAAATCTACAACACCTTGGGAAATTCATCCGGTAACGAGTATAAAGCTAGCAGAATAAATTAAGCGATTTTGGGTGTTGGTTCATCACCCCCACTCGCCCTCGTTTTTAACGAGTTCGTTAGGATAATGCGTTTGTAACACTATTACTCTTGCAACATTATTCAAAGATAGAAGAAAGGAATATTTAGTAAATTTGCTGGATAATGGGTGAATTATTAAGCTAATAAAATCTCGACAAAATGTACAATACAACATTAAATAAATTATCTAAACCAATTGCACACTGTGCAAATGGGCTTTTTAAAAAAATTTCTAAAATGAGAAATCTTCTCTGTCTAATGTCTTGTGTCTTTTGTCTTTTGTCTAATATCAAATCACAGAATCTCGTTCCAAACCCTTCTTTTGAAATTGATTCTGCGTGTTCAGGAATTGGATTTGGCAAGATTTACTACTCAATACCTTGGTTCCAACCTTCTATTTATTCTGGCAATACTACTAATAGTTCAAGTTCAGATTTATTTAGTGTCTGCGGGTGGAGGGTGCCAGTTAACAATCAAGGTTTTCAATATGCAAGAACTGGTAGTACATATGCAGCTATCTATTGTTACTATCCTGCAAATATTAGGGAATATATTGAAGTACCCTTGTTTACTTCTTTAATTGCTAATCACAACTATTGTGTTGATTATTATATTTCATTGGCTAACAAAAATGGAACAGCAATCAGCAATATGGGTGCATACTTTTCAATTGATAGTTTATTAGTGCCTGCTTACCACGCTATAGATTCAGTAATACCACAAGTAGAAAACCCAGCTATAAATATGTTAAACGATACATTGAATTGGATGTTGGTTTCAGGTAGTTTTACAGCGTTGGGCGGTGAGAAATTTATGACAATTGGCAATTTTGAGTTACAGGTAAATGTCAATACTCAAGTCATAAATGGAGGTGCTTCAAGTCCCAACACATCGTATTATTACGTAGATGATGTAAGTGTGATTGATTGTACGGGGGTGGGAGTGCAGGAGGCCAATAAAGTTTCTGATTTCAAACTATATCCCAACCCTAATAATGGCGATATGACATTGGAGTATAAAATAGAGAATTATCAATGTGGAATGTTGAATATTTATGATCTACCAGGTAAGTTAATTAAAAGCAACAATTTTTGCGGCATCAATTCAAGTTTAAAAATTGAAGTAAATAATTTAAATAATGGGGTATATTACTATGAAGTAAAAGTAGGAGATAAAAGAGTAAAAACTGATAAAATTGTTATTATAAAATAATAATTGAAGCCCCCCTTCGCGCCCCCCACTCGACCTCGTTTGCAACGAGGTCGGTTGAGAAATGCGTTTGCAACGCTAAAAAATAAACACAATACGAAAAAACAAAAACAACAGTAAACTAACAAATCATAAACAACTAATAAAAAATGAGAAAATTAATAGTATTTATGCATATCTCCCTCGATGGTTTTGTGGCTGGTATGAATGATGAATTGGACTGGATACATGTTGACGAGGACATCTTCGATTTTGTGGCCACCATGACCAACCAATCCGACACCGCGCTTTATGGTCGTATAACGTATGAAATGATGCAGAATTATTGGCCTACTGCAGCACAACAGCCCAACGCATCGAAACACGATATCGAACATGCGGCTTGGTACAACCAAGTTTCAAAACTGGTTTTATCGCGCACCATGAGCGAAAAAGGACTTATCAATACTACCGTTATCAGCGACCGATTGGTAGCAAACATCAATAAAATAAAAAAACAAAAAGGGAAAAACATCATATTATTCGGAAGTCCAAGTGCAGTTCATTCATTGCAAAACGAAGGACTTATTGATGAGTTTTGGTTATTTGTTAATCCTATATTACTTGTAAATGGAAGGCCTTTATTTTGGGGTGTTTTTCCAAAAACCAAATTGAAACTATTAGAATCGAAAACATTTTCGGGCGGAGTAATTGCCCTTCACTACGAAACCATACGCGAATAAGCAGCAGCTATAGTATCTTTCTACCGTCTTACCTTGGCAGTGAAAAAAAACAGCTAACAAACAGAATACATGACAAAAACCTACGCACCTAAACTAAGCAACCATCAAGGGCATTTGGTAAAAATAGGCAACTTGGAAATGCATTACGAAGAATATGGACAAGGCCAACCCCTCTTGCTCTTGCATGGGTTTGGAGGTTGTACTCAAAACTGGCATCCTTTTATAGAAAAGCTCTCCGAACACTATCGATTAATTCTTGTTGATTTGCGTGGGCATGGTTATTCCACCAATCCCGACAATACCTTCACCCATCGCGAAGCCGCCAAGGATGTATTCCTTTTGCTCGACCACTTGGGCATTCATCAGTACTCGGCAATGGGAATGAGTACAGGCGGAATGGTGCTATTACACATGGCTACCAGCCAACCCAAACGCATCCTCTCCATGGTATTAATCTCTACCACTTCGCATTTCCCCAATCAGGCAAGGGCCATCATGCACAGGGCATCCTTCGACACCATGCCACCTGAGGTGAGAGAGATGTACAGAGAATGTGCAAAACGTGGTGACGAGCAGATACGTCAACTCATTGCACAGTTCAATGCCTTTCACGACAACCATGATGATATGAATTTTACTACACAACAATTGTCAACCATCACCCCTCCTACCCTTGTGGTGCATGGCGACCGCGACAACTTCTTTCCAGTAGAAATAGCCGTAAGCATTTACCGTGCACTACCCAATGCCTCCTTATGGATTATACCCAATGGCGACCATGTTCCAATATATGATGCCTTGGTTCCATTCACATCCACCGCACTCGGTTTCCTAACTAAACTAGATAGCAAGTAGCACCACAGTAGTGAGTGGTGATAACGTATTTACGAACCACCCGCTATTCCCGACTACCTGTCGCGACCCTTCGGGATTGGCTATTGGCTGTGTAATTGCCTTGGGTGAAAAGCTACCCCATAGGTTCGGGCAAGGCAACTTTATTTACTTATACTTATACTTATTGTAAATTTCTGGATATTTATCAATAAATAAGCCGTAAAAATATTTCATGGTATCTGCAAATAGTTCTAGTTCTTTAACCTGAGGAGTTATTTCTTCCAGTAATTTTTCATTCTCCTTTTCAATCAATCTCTCATATTTCTCCTTCGACAACATCACATATTTCTTTTTAGTCGGAATACTTCTTTTGTGAAGTTTATCTACTATACTACATAGCAATATTTCAAGAAAAAGAATAATCTGTATGAAACATTTATCTGTAATCACTTCGGGCAATTCGGCAGTCTTAAAAAAACAATCAAAAACAGCCAACCGCTCTTTATAAATCATATTCATTTCTTCTTTAGTCTCTGGGAATTCTGTAGAATACTTTTCGCTGATTGTTCTAATTTCAGTTGTAATGGTTCTAGAAATTTCAATAACACATTTTATGCGAACATCCATTGAAAATAACTTTTTCTCAAAATGATTCATGTAGTTTTTAATATTTAGTTTATTGTTCTGACACTTGAAAATATTTAGCACTTATTTCAGTCGATAAAATTACCATTTTTTCTAATAATTTATTCAACTCTGTAGTTTTTTTCTACATTAAAACATTACTATCAAACCTTAAACAGTTAGTGTCCATCGTTAATACCTTTAGTGTCCATATTGCCTACTTGTCTTAGTGGTAAAAAAAACAAGTAATTTGCTAATCTATTAACCTTACCTATCTTTGACCCGAAATGGCAATGAAACAATACTAAACAAGGTGCTAGTAAACGAAGTAAAACACCTGATAGCAAAAGAAATAAAGCTGGAAATGCGCAACAAATACTCGTTGGGCGGAATATTGCTTTATGTGGTATCGACAGTGTTTGTAAGTTATCTTTCGTTCAAAAAAATTGTAAGCCCTTCTACTTGGAATGCTTTGTTTTGGATCATTCTTTTGTTTGCTTCCATCAATGCCATTGCCAAAAGTTTTATAAGCGAAACCAGAGGAAAACTCCTTTATTTATACACCATCGTTAGTCCCGAAGCGGTTATCTTATCGAAAATTATTTACAATTCACTATTGCTAAGTATTCTATCTGCCTTGTGTTTGTTGGTTTATAGTGTGTTTGTAGGTAGTTTGGTGCAAGACTTTCCATTGTTTTTGCTTACCTTGTTCTTGGGTAGTTGTGGGTTTTCGTCTTTATTAACTATGGTTTCGGCCATTGCCTCTAAAACAAGTAATAATTTCACACTCATGGCCATTCTTAGTTTCCCCATTATGATTCCACTTTTGATGGTACTCATTAAATTATCGAAAAATGCCATCGATGGATTAGAACATTGGGATTTAAACTTTCTTCTCATTTTGGTGTTTATCAATACCATTATTGTTGCATTGTCTTATTTATTATTTCGCTACCTTTGGCGCGATTAAAAGTCACCTCCCTTCCTCCTTCAACCAAAGGAAAAGAGGAATAAACTAAAAAATGAACTCAAACAAAATACTTCCTGTAGAAAACGAAAGGCAGCTGTCCCCTTCGGAGAAGAAAGGATTGGCCACTTATTGGTGGAAAATACTATCCATAGTGCTTTTATTGTTTACCATCATTGCTGGATTTCTATTCCCTGTTCCTGCTCAACCGATACTTCACGAAACCATACGTAACTTGTATTTTCATGTGCCTATGTGGTTCTCGATGATGACCATTCTGTTTGTTTCTGTTTGGCATAGTATCAAGCACCTTAGTCAATCGAATATCGAATCGGACATTGTGGCTTCGCAAGCAGCACATACTGGTATGTTGGTAGGTTTCTTAGGATTAATCACAGGTTCCTTATGGGCACGTTATACTTGGGGAGCTTGGTGGGTAGCCGATACCAAATTGAACGGTGCTGCCATCACCATGCTTATCTACCTTGCGTATTTCGTGTTGCGTGGCTCCATTGACGAAGAACAAAAACGAGCACGCATAGCAGCTGTTTACAATATCTTTGCTTTTGTAATGTTGATTGTGTTTCTCCTCATCTTGCCTCGCATGAACGATTCGCTACATCCAGGCAATGGTGGCAATCCGGGCTTTAATAAATACGATTTGGATAGCACCATGCGCATGGTGTTTTATCCTGCTGTTGCCGGTTGGATATTGCTCACCGTATGGATATTTACTTTACGCGTACGATTAGAAAAACTTAAACGAAAAATTCTATTTAATGATTAATAAACTTAAAACTTCAACGGCATTAATAGCCCTGCTACTCTTTAGCTTTGCAGGCATGGCACAACCCACACAAACTATAGAAATGGCCGATGGATTGTATCAATCGGGAAAAATATATGTGGTTATAATTGTGGTTGCTATAATTTTTGTTGGCATTGTTGGTTACCTCATTTCGCTGGATAGAAAGATAAGCCGATTGGAAAAAGAATTAAAAAACAAATAAGTAAATAAGTAAGATTAAAGAAATGAAAAAAGTACACATCATCGGAATTGTGATTATCGCCATTGCTATTGGAGCCATATTCACTACCCTTAACAATACAAGCACCTATGCCGACTTTAAAGAAGCTGCCAAGGAACCTAGCAATGAGTTTCATGTGGTTGGTAAATTGAATAAAGCCAAAGAATCGGTGTACGAACCTTTGGTAGATGCTAATGTATTTAAGTTTTACATGGTGGACAACAAAGGCACTGAATGTAAAGTGGTATTGCACAAAAACAAACCACAAGATTTCGAACGCTCGGAACAGATTGTTATCATTGGCAAAATGAAGGGAGAAGAGTTTCAAGCTTCGGATATATTAATGAAATGCCCATCGAAATACAATGATGGAAAACCACAGGAAACAGCTAATAAAACCAATTAACGGTTGGCCGTTTGCCAACATCAACCCCTTCGACTATAAAATAAAAACATGGAATACCTCAATGAACACTTAGGGATAGGGAAAATAGGAAACATTTTTGTAATCCTTTCCTTTGTGTTTGCCTTATTGTCGAGTATAAGTTATTTTTTTGCAGCACGCATCAACGAAAATACTGCATCGTGGAAACGCATTGCTCGCATTTCATTTCGTATTCACGGATTATCCGTAATTGGTATTGTTGGTACTTTGTTTGTGATGCTTTATTCGCATTATTTCGAATATGAATATGTGTGGCACCACAGCAGCAAAGCCATGCCAATGCGTTATATCTTATCGTGTTTTTGGGAAGGACAAGAAGGAAGCTTCTTGCTTTGGACGTTTTGGCATGTATTCATAGGATTGATATTGCAACGAAGTGCTAAAACTTTTGAAGCACCTGTAATGTCTATTGTGGCATTGGTTCAAGCCTTTTTAGGTTCAATGCTTCTTGGTATCTTTGTGTTCGAACATCGCATTGGTAGCAATCCATTCACGGTGTTGTTGCGCAATCATCCTGATTTTGCTAACATTCCTCTTTTTCAGAATGCACATTACCTTGAAAAATTAGATGGGCGAGGATTGAATCCTTTGCTACAGAACTATTGGATGACTATCCACCCTCCTACTCTATTTCTTGGGTTTGCACTCACTGTAGTACCTTTTGCTTATGCCATTGCAGGTCTTTGGCAAAAGAGATACAGTGAATGGATTAAACCAGCATTGCCGTGGGCATTCTTTGGTGTCGCTGTTCTTGGTATAGGTATTTTGATGGGAGGTGCTTGGGCTTACGAAGCATTGAGTTTTGGAGGCTTTTGGGCTTGGGACCCTGTGGAGAATGCATCGCTTGTTCCTTGGTTGACCTTGGTAGGCACTGCTCATCTTTTATTGATTAATAAAACCAATGCACAGTCGTTGTTGGCAGCATTCTTTTTGGCTATCCTCACTTTTGTGCTTATTCTTTATTCTACTTTCCTTACTCGAAGTGGTATACTTGGCGATTCATCGGTGCATGCATTTACCGATTTGGGTATGTCGGGACAATTATTGATTTATTTGTTTTTCTTTCTTGCCCTTGGTATTGTGCTCCTTATCATCAATTGGAAACATTTCCCGAAACATGCAGAAGAAGAAAGCATTTGGTCGCGGGAATTTTGGATGTTTGTGGGAGCTATTGTTTTGTTGGTTTCTTCGTTTCAAATCATGTTCTATACTTCTATGCCAGTTTGGAACAAACTCTTCGATTTGCACAAGGCTCCTGCCAAAGATGTGATTACATTTTATAACAACTGGCAACTTCCGTTTGCATTTATCACTACCCTACTCATAGCTGTTGGACAATATTTTAAATACAAGAACACAGAACTAAAATGGTTCTTGAAAAAGATAGCCGTTCCGTTTATCCTCTCGTTGGTGATTTCAATTGCTCTAATGTTTGCTTTGAATTTCGATCAAGCTTATTTCTCCATCTTGCTGTTTTCATCGGTGTTTGCAGCCATAGCTAATGCCAACTATTTTGTGATGGTGATAAAAGGAAAGATACGTAAAGCAGGTGCATCTATTGCTCATATTGGGTTTGCATTGGTGATGTTGGGCGTATTGATTTCGACATCAAAGAAAGAAATTATATCGCGCAATACTTCAAGCAAGAGTGTGGAAAGCTTAGGCGAAACATTTTCGAATGACGCAAATATTATCCTTACGCAAGGCGATACCTTGCCGATGGGAAAATATATGGTAACGTATAAAGGCAAACGTATAGAGGGCATCCATATTATGTATGATGTGGATTATTTTACACGTGATGATAAAGGGGATTTGAAGAAAGAATTTAGTTTGGCTCCGGTGGTGCAAACCAACCCAATGATGGGCAATGTGGCCGAACCTGATACTCGACATTTTGCTAGCTTTGATGTGTACACGCATGTGACGTATGCTGATTTATCAACCTCAAACCCAATGAACGGTGCTGAGAAAGATGAATACGATGCGCCTAAAACAGGCACGCTATCGAGAGGTGATAGCATCTATGCTTCTAACGCGGTGATTATTTTTGATTCGTTGACCACTAAAGTGGATAAGACTTTGTATCATCTTGAGGAGAATGACATTGTGGTGCAGGCGCATCTTACGGTGATGGATTTGAAAACTTCGTATCAAGCGAAACCACTTTATATTATTCATGAGAACATGGTGCAACCTTATGAAGAAAAGGTGGATGCTTTGGGATTGAAACTGATGTTTGTGAAACTAAATCCTCAAAATGGAAAGGTGGACATAGCGGTGCAAGAAAAGAAATCGAACAAACGTGATTTTATAGTGATGCAAGCTTTGGTGTTTCCTTATATCAATATACTTTGGTTAGGAGCCATTATCATGGCGATTGGAAGTTTGTTATCGATTGTGGAACGATTGAGAAAAGTGTAGATACAATGGCTGAACGAAAGTACAAGATAGTGATGATAGGTGCTGGCAATGTGGCTACACATCTTGGTTTGGCTTTGTATCAAAAGAAACAAGTGATTGTTCAAGTTTGTTCGAAAAAGAAAACATCGAGCGAGGCATTGGCTAAGAAATTGAATTGCAAAGCGACTACATCGCTTGCTAAGATTGACACTACGGCTGATGTATATATTATTGCAACGAATGACGACAGCATTGCAAGCATTGCTGATGAGTTGAAACTACAGAATAAAATAGTGGTGCATACTTCGGGGAGCATTGAAATGAAGGTGTTGAAGCATTGTTCGAAAAATGTGGGTGTATTTTATCCGTTGCAAACGTTTTCGAAAACACGTAAGGTTGATTTTGATAAAGTGCCGGTGTGCATTGAAGCAAATAACAAGGCAACGCTTGAAACGCTGATGATGCTTGCTAAGAAGGTGAGTAAACGAGTGGTGAAAATAGATTCGGAGCAAAGAAAGTTGATACACCTATCTGCTATTTTTGCGAATAACTTTACGAATCATTTGTTGCATATAGCTGAGGAATTGTTGCTCACTCATCAACTGCCATTCGACTTGTTGCAGCCTTTGATAAAGGAAACATTGAACAAAACGGAGCATCACTCGCCAATGGATGTGCAAACAGGGCCTGCTAAACGAGGCGATACGAAAACGATGAAGACTCATTTATCGTTGTTGGCTGAACATAAAGATTACCAAGAGCTTTATAAATTGTTAAGCATTAGTATTGGTAAGGCAGCAAAGCGAAATAAATAGTAATTTGGTGCCGATTTAATTTTAAAACCAACCAATGATTTCTTTTCTAAAATTAATACGAATTAAAAATCTGCTGATTATTGCGTTTACGCAATACATGGTGAGGTGGTGTTTGATTTATCCGATACTTCAGTCGCAGAGTACTTATTTTAAATTGCAAATGAGCAATGTTCAGTTCTTCTTTTTGGTGCTTTCTACGGTGATGATAGCTGCTGGAGGGTATATCATCAATGATTATTTTGATGTGAGGATTGACCGGGTGAATAAGCCTGAACATATTGTGGTGGGTAAATCCATCAAGCGAAGGTTTGCGATACTTTCGCATACGGTTATCTCGGTGTTGGCATTGATTATTGCGCTGGTGGTGGCTCATTCGATAGGTTATTGGAAATTGGTGTTTATTCATTTTGTATGTGGGCTTGGGTTGTGGTTTTATTCTACTACTTTCAAGCGTCAGTTTTTGATTGGCAATATTGCTATTGCGTTTTTTACGGCTATTGTTCCGTTGGTGGTGGGTATTTACGAGTTGATACTTTGCTCTAAAGAATACATTCCGGTGGACCCAACGATTAACCTTTTGCTTATTTGGAAATGGGTGTTTGGGGTGGCTTTCTTTGCTTTTATAACGACATTGCTACGCGAAATATTGAAGGATATTGAAGACCGTGAGGGCGATATGGAGTATGGATGTTCGACTATGCCGATAGTGATTGGGGTGCCGGCAGCAAAAGCGGTGGTGGTGGTGCTTACGTTGGCAACGATGGTTTGTTTGGCTTATATACAGTGGTTGCAATCGAATATAAGAGATTCGGTAGGGTTTTATTACTTCACTTTTATGCTGCAATTGCCGTTGGCTTTCTTGGTGTTTATGACTTTTTCGGCAAAAACGAAAAAGAATTTCCGCTCGGCTGGCAATACTGCGAAGCTGATAATGCTATCGGGCGTATGTTATTTAATAGTTTTCACTTATAACTTGCTCAACAACTAATATGCAATTCGAAGATTTAAAAAAATACAGGTTTATACTTGCGTCAAAATCGCCAAGAAGGCAATTTCTCTTAAAGGATTTAGGACTTGAGTTTGAGGTGAGGACAAAAGAGGTGGACGAGAGTTTTCCGAAGCATTTGAAGGCGGAAGAGATACCCTTGTACTTGTGCGAGAAGAAAGCGCATGCTTTTGATGGGGAATTGGGTGAGGGTGATGTGGTGATAGCTGCCGACACGATTGTATGGATAAATGATGAAGCGTTGAACAAACCGAAGGACGAGAAGGATGCAGCAAGGATGCTGAGGAAGCTTTCGGGGAAAACACATGAGGTGTATACCGGTGTGTGCTTGAGAGCGTTAGGGAAAATGTGTTCGTTTTATGCCATGACTAAGGTGAGTTTTAAAGTATTGAGTGAGGACGAAATAAACTATTATATAAAGAATTTCCACCCTTACGACAAAGCAGGGGCCTACGGGGCGCAAGAATGGATAGGCTATATTGCGGTGGATAAGATAGAGGGTTCGTATTTTAATGTGATGGGTCTTCCGTTGCGCGAACTATATGAGGAAATCTTGAGGTTTTAGGGAAAAGGTTGATTTACGGATTTTGGGATAGTAACCATTCGCTGATATACTTTCGGCATTATCATTTACTAATTACATATTAATATTGCGTGTTGAGAGTTACCTCCACAAAATGGTGGGCTACCTCCACAAAACGGTGGGCTACCTCCACAAAACGGTGGGCTAACCCACAGAAACGGTGGGCTGACCCACGGAAATGGTGGGCATAGGCAGCAAAACGGTGGAGCGTAGCTACAACTTGGTGAGCTATCACTTCGAACTAAAAATTAAACTTTAGTAATGAAATAAGGAGCTCATTCGGTACAGTAAAATAATTCACCATAAAAAAAGAAATTAGAAGAGATAATGGGGTAGAAAAATAGTATAACTTTGGTGTTTGAAATTAGGATGATGGATAAGAATAATGAAATCTCACCAACGATTTAAAACTACGGAAACTTAAATAATGATGCAAAACAGGTATACCATTCGACTGATTGAGGAAAAAGATTGCGATGCTGTGTTGGATATATATAAATATTATGTGTTAAATACGGTTATCACGTTCGAGTACAAAGTGCCTTCGAGGGAGGCTTATATGGAGAGGATTAAGATGGTGACCGCTGAATACCCTTGGCTGGTATGCCTCGAAAACAATGTTGTGGTTGGGTATGCTTATGCCGGTAGGCATCGCTACAAGGAGGCGTATGATTGGTCGGTGGAATCGACCATCTACCTTACCAATGACACGCATCGGAAAGGATTAGGAAGTTTGCTGTATCAAACTTTATTTTCGATACTTAAGCTACAAGGTTATTATAATGTATACGCTGGGGTGGTGTATCCGAACGAAAAGAGTGAGGCTTTTCATCTTTCGCAAGGGTTCGAATTTGTTTGCGATTTTAAAAACATTGGATTTAAATTTAACCAATGGCAAGATTTGCGATGGTTTCAGCTATTTCTGGCCGACCATATAAATGCTCCGAAAGAATTAATAAAAATACATGATGAGGCTTTAGCTACTCCAATAGCCAAGATTTTAGCTGATGCAAACGCTGAATTGGCTATTGAATAATGTAATCCCAAAGAGGACCTTTTTTACCTCGCGCACGCATTTTAGCCATAGCGGGTTGAAGGTTTTCATCCATAAACACCCATTTTCGGCCTGTTTTACGAGCTTCGGCCATAATTTCATCGCTGGTTACTTCCTTAGAAATATAATACACCGATTGCATCAGCTCTTCTTCGTGATGAATGATATGGTTTTTAATAGCCTGTCGGCATAGTTGTGTGCCTGGATAAATGCGAGTGCCGATGGTGGGAAAAAACACAGTAGGTGGTAGCTTTTTCGAATTTTCCATGGTTTCTTGTATGGTGGCAAGCGTTTCGTCTTTGCCTCCGAGTATAAGAAAGTGAGCAAAGTTGATGTCCAGTTCGCTACACATACTAGAGGTTTCGAAAATATCTGTCAAGGAAAATATTTTGTTAAAACTTTTTAGCATGGTTTCGGACAAGCTATCCGTGCCGAATTCGATATGACTTAAGCCGGAGGCTTTAAATAATTTAAGTTGTTGTTTATCGAGGTTGATGGGAGTGAAATAAGCTCCCCACCTAACGTTAACGCCACTCTTAATAATCTTTTCGGCTAAATCGATATTGTATGCATTCGAAATATTAAACACCGAATCGGTAAAAAACACATAGTCGATAGTGTGGTCGGTTTTCATCTTCATTAGGTTTTCGACTACTAAATCGGCATCTAAATTTCGAGTAAACTTGCCTTCAATCATTGGATAACTGCAATAATCGCAAGCATAAGGGCATCCTCTTTTGGTTTGTATGTTGAGCATTCCGCTATGGTGCCAATAATAGTCAATCAAGTCAGGCTCGAACTCGAGGTGTAAATTCTTAGTGTAGTTTATCCTGCTATTCACTTTTATGCCTTCATTGGTTCTATACACAAGGCCTTCGATGCTTTCGAAATCGGGATGGGTTTCATTGAGGGCCACTATTAATTTACGAAACGACTCCTCCCCTTCTCCTCTCACACCAAAATCGGGTTGTAAATATTCGAATAGTCGTTCGGGAAAGATGGAATAACCAGCACCCCCTATCACTACCGTTGCGCTGGAATGAATACGAATATTTGAGATGATGGAGCGATAATATTCGATAAAGTTTTGGGTGTCGAACACATTCACATTATCAATGTTTCGGAGCGAAATACCAACCACAATAGGTTGTACATCTATTAGGATTTGGCTCAACTGTTCGATTGTTTTGAGATTAAAATCGAACACATCCACCTTTATTTCAGAGATGTTTTTTCGCAAATAGGTTGCCAAATAAGAAACTCCAAGCGGATAAACAGGATAGGGTACTTTAAGTTGATTACCAGAAATTAGTAATACACGAGGATGCTCCATTATAGCAAGAATAATTGTAAAAAAAGGTATTACTAACCTATCGGTATGATTGAAGCATTAAATGCTTACCAATGATGGTGCAGTAAAATAAGCTAATTTTAATTCTTCTAATTCTTTTTTAGCAAGTACCAAAGCGCTTTCAAACTCTTTTCGTTTTGCAATAGCATCGGCTGGCAACTGATGATAATAATCAATGGCCTCGAACAAATTATTGAAGAAAGTATTGTAGTAGCTTATTTTCTTAGGATCGCTCAACTCGTCAACGTTTTTCTCAAGTTCCTCTTTTAAATATTTGACGTAAATATTTAGCTCGGCAACAAAAACGTGAGGACGATTTTTGTTGGTCATAATATCTGTTCTTCCATAGATATGATCTACCATTGTTCGCAATGAGACTACTTTTGAGAAGTTGACAATATTAGGACCAGGACAAACATTTACTGAATGTAGGTTTTTCAAGAAAGGCTCATCGTATAATATGGAAGCAGCATTGCTAAGGCCTACACATAAACACTCTTTGGAAGTGATGGCGGTTTTTTGTTTTTCGAATTCTTTTTCTGGGAGATTCAAAGCCTTCAATTGTTCCAATTTTAATTTTTGATATTTGTTCGAAGCCAAACAAATTGATTCTTCTGTGAACTCGGTATTGAATCCAAGATGCTTTTCGATGCAAGGGCTTCCTGGTTTGCCTTCAGCTATTCGTCTTTGTTTTTCCAAATCAGAAGTAGTTCCTTTGAGGTAATAAAACCTCACACCAAGTGGTGAATTGTTACTCAACACCACATCTTTTTCTTCCGATTCGCAAAGCAAATTCAAGGTCTCGTTATCAACCGTAGTAGCTTCGGGCACCAGCAGAAATGGAGTTCCCCAACCAGTACTCGACACATTGTAATACTCTTGCAGAAATTTATCTTCTTCGTAAGTACCTATACCTCCTTGAACAGTAATATCAATTTCTGGATGTTGAGTGAAATTGTAACCTAGTTTTTTGTTGATTGCTGGTTTGTAAAGTTCGAAAATAGTATCAGACAATTCTTTCTTTTTATCTTTGAATTCTTGAAGAATAGGCCCAAGTAAATATCCATCGGTAGCGAATGCGTGGCCGCCACAGTTTAAACCAGATTCTATTCTAAATTCACTCACCCAAATTCCTTTCTTAGCAAGGAATTTACCTTGTATTAAAGCCGACCTATAATCGCTCACCTTGATGATTACTTTTTTCTGGAACTCGAAATTTTCGTCAGGGTCGAATGCTTTAAAACTTTCGAGATAGATGTATAACCTCGGATTTAAACCTGCCGAAAAAACAATGGATGAATTGGTGAGGTCGCTATTCACATATCCGCGCAAAGCAGTAACTGCATCCGAACCATCAGCAATTACTTTACCTTCACTATCTCTGTTGTCTCTATCTGTCTTGGTCATGATGTTGACATCAATACTTCCAGCGAAGAGTTGAGTGCGAAGGTAGGCTTGTTTTATTTTCTTTTCAATTTCGTTGCTGCATTCCACCATATCGTAATACATTTTCTTCAAGGTACTGTCCTTTGGAAGCATTTCGAAATACTTCACAATCTCTGAACCGTATTCAAAAGCTTCGTTTTTCAGCTTCTGCATCTGTTCTTCAACGATGGTGTTTACAAGATTGAGGTAATCGGTAATTCGCTTAGCGCGATAATCAGGAACCTTATTAGAAATAGGTTTGTATGGTTGATTTATGCTTGGGTAATAGTGTTTACGCATCATCTCTATCAGACGATCTTCAATAATTGAAATTACCGATGATATTCCAAAACGTGCCACTTTCACAGGTGAATCGACTGTATAACACAGACCCATTACTGGAATGTGAAAAGTATGGATGTTAGATTTTGTCATTGCTCAATTTTTTTGTAAGATACAAAGAAACTAAGAATTAAAGCATAAAAACATGTCTATAGTCATATTTCTAAAATGATTTTAGTCATAATCGCTATCGGATTGTAGTTCTAATTTTGTCAACGTATTATATAAAAAATATTAATAACCAAAAAAATGAGTGATACAAAAAAACTTATTGAGCAAATAAATCAACTTAAAAAAGAGAAAAATGCGATTTTGCTTGTTCACAATTATCAACGACCAGAGATATACGAAGTAGCTGATTTTATTGGTGATTCATTAGAACTTTCGAGAAAAGCTTCACAAACCAATGCCGACACAATCGTGTTTTGTGGAGTGAAGTTTATGGCCGAAACAGCCAAGATATTAAGTCCAACCAAAAATGTAATCTTACCAAACATTGAAGCAGGATGTTCGCTTGCTGATATGGTAACGGCTAAACAAGTTGCTGAGTTGAGAGCTAAGTTCCCCAATGCTGCGGTGGTTAGTTATGTAAACACGAATGCAGATGTAAAAGCAGTTTCTGATATTTGTTGTACCTCTGCTAATGCAGTGAAAGTGGTTAATTCATTACCAAATGATGAAATTATCTTCCTTCCAGATAAAAACCTTGGACACTATGTTCAACAACATTCGAATAAAACAATACACCTATGGGCTGGATTCTGCTCGGTGCATCAAGATTTAAAACAAGAGGATCTTATTTCATTTAAGAAAGAACATCCCAAAGCTAAGATTATTGCTCATCCTGAATGTCAGGATGATATTCTTGAGGTAGCAGATTTTGTTTGTAGTACTGGAGGTATGGCTAAGTTTGCGGAAATGGATGGTAGTGAAGAATTCATTGTGGTGACAGAATGCGGAATGACTGATAAACTTCGACAAGATGTTCCTTCTAAACAATTCCTTTCGTTCTGCAATTTATGCTCGTATATGAAAGCTACCACGCTTGAATCGGTATTGAAGGCTTTACAAGAGAACAAACATCAAATTATACTTGATGAGGAAATAATGAATAATGCGAGAAAATCGATAGTAAGAATGCTTGAAGTAGTTTAAATTTTATGAAAGTTGCAATAATAGGTTGTGGGAACATAGGGGGCGAAATAGCAGCCTATTTGATAAATAGAAAGGGATTTACACTTCATTCGATAACCGATATTGATGAACGAAACACGAACACCTTAATCAATAAACTTTATTTAAATGTAAAGGTAATTAGCATTGAGCAAGCCATTGCCGAAGCTGACCTTATTATTGAAGCCGCGAATAAGGAGGTGGTGAAACAAATACTTTCGAACAAAGCAATCGATAAGAAGAAAAAGAAATTACTGGTGATGAGCACTGGAGGATTGATTGAAAACATTGATTTGCTATATAAAATTAAACGATGCGAGTTGCATGTTCCTTCGGGAGCTATTGCAGGGCTTGATGCTATTGCGGCTGTTGCTGGAGATATTGAATCGCTTACGCTTTCTACCACCAAATCTCCTGAATCATTAGAAGGTTCGCCATTTATTGTGGAGAATAAAATTGATTTATTCGCATTAAAAAATAAGAAAACTATTTTCAAAGGCGCTTTGAAAGAGGCCATCAAAGGTTTTCCGAAGAACATTAACATTGCTGCTAGTTTGTTTCTTGCTTCGAAGTTTGTTAATCTGAATATAGAAATAGTAGCCGACCCAAGTACAAAGTTCAATACGCATCGAATCAAATGCAAAGGGAAATTTGGCGAACTAAATGTGGAAGTAATAAACTTCCCGAGTAAGAATCCGAAGACGAGTTACCTTGCCATACAAAGTGCTATCTCGGTATTGAACAATATCAATACTAATTACAAGATTGGTTATTAATTCCTGATTTAACCAAACGTTGGTTGAGTTTATCGTTTTGGATTAGCGCTCCCAATGTAGTTTTTTACCAAAGCCAAGCGTATTGTCCGTCATCTTTATTGAATACAATTCCAATGCCCATAGTTCTCCCGGAACGATGGTTGCAAATGGGAATTTTTTATAGTAGTGTTTCTTTGCTTTCTCGAACAACTCATCAGTGAGTAAAACAAACTTACCTACATACTGAATTCCTCTCAACGTTCCTGTTTTACTAATGTCAGGAAGGATGGTACCTGCTACCTTTTCATTGATTAATGCATCGGAAATATGCCTAGTGGTTTTATCGGATTTGAATACAAACAACTTTTCATCATCCACAAAAGCGTAAAAACAATTTGCACAATACGGTTGATTGTTGACAGAAGTACAAAAGGTTAAATTTTTTTGTTCATCAATAAAACTATGAATTCTCTTGTCCATTTACGTTGTTCTGTTTTGAATAATTAAGAATGCAAAGGAAATAGAATCCTTAGATGATTACTATGATTTCAATCAATGATGAAAAAGGAAAAGGCTATTGGGCTTGTGTTCCTAGTTCTTGCGCTTTTTTATCGTCAGCATCGGCTTCAGCGGTTTTGCCAAGCGCTCTTTCGGTGAGGGCGCTGTACTGCCAATACTGTTGCACATTCGGATTAAGTGATATTGCTTTGCTGAAATCAGCCAATGCTAAATCGTATTGCGTGCGATTGTAAAAGATAATGCCACGGTTGTAATATGGAATATCTAGATTAGGATTGGTTTCTATGGCTTTGTTGTAATCATTGAGTGCTAAATCGAAGAGATTGCATGTGAAATAAACAATTCCACGATTCATATACGCGAGTGAATAGTTAGGATTAATTTCAATGGCTTTGTTATAATCAACTATGGCCAAGCTATCTTTTTTTAATTTCACCAAAGTTCTGCCTCTATTATAAAACTGTTCAGAGTTAGAAGGATTCAGTTCGATGGCTTTATTGAAATCGAGCAGGGCTAGCGAATCCTTGCCGAGATTGGAATACACAGCACCTCTATCGAGATAAGCCATGGCCGTGCCTGAATTGATTTCGAGCGATTTTGAAAAGTCTGCCAATGCTAGTTCATTGTCGCCACGTTTTTCATAAACATAACCTCTGTTGACATATCCTGTATAACAACCATTCGGGTCGAGTGCAATGGCATTGCTCCAAAGGGTTTCGGCATTGTTCCAAATTTTTGTTTGGGTGTATGTTTTAATGCTAAAGCTGATGGCTCCTATTCCAAGAAGGAGTATGAACGGATAATAAAGCTTGTGCAATTTGCTTGTTTTTAGTGAAGAATGATGAACAATGAAAGCCACTACAAACAACAACCCAACGTACGACAAGTAACTATACCTATCGGCCATGATAGCGTTACCAACCGAGATGAACTGCAGCACTAATGCCACACTCACCAAATAAAAAAGTGAACCGAACACCACTGCTTTTTCCTTGCGAAAGAAAAAATAAATGATGGCACTTACTCCTATAAACAGGAGCGGTGCTAGGTAATAGATGGATGGAACGGAATGCGCACTGTTGTAAATTGGATAAGCATAAAATGCGGATAGATTTAAAGGCACTATCATTTTTACAATGTACATGAGCGAGCCATAAGCAGCAAACACAATGCGTTCGAAGAAAGTAAATACATGCATGGCTTGCATAATATTGCCCGATTGTTGAATGGAATAAGCCACTCCACCAAATACAAGTGAGATGATTAAGAAAGGAATTTTGGTGAGGATGTTTCGTTTTGAAAATACGGTGTTGAGACTTGGTTGGTGGAGCAAATAATAATCAATAAGAATAAGGACGATTGGAAACACCACTGCCATTGCTTTTGAAAGGCACGAAAGAATAAACAATACTAAAGTAATGATGTACCAAATTATTTTTTTCTGTTTGAGGTAATTCAAATAGGTGATTAATCCTGCGATGAAAAAGAAGACATAGAGCACATCTTTGCGTTCGCTAATCCATGTTACCGATTCTACGTGCATGGGATGAATGCCAAAGAAAAGCGATACAATGCCTGCCATCAGCAGGTTTTGCTTGGTGAGCAAATACACAAAAAAGAATACAAGTAAGGTATTGAAAATATGAATCCACAGGTTCCATTGGTGATACGTCAATGGATTTAGCTTGCTGCTTTGGTAATTGTAGGCCAGCGTGAGCATGGTCAATGGATGATAGTTGAGTGAAACGGGAGTATGGAATATTTCCTTCACCGCTAAGTGATTACTCACCACGAGTGGGTTGTCGTTTACGTATTCGTTGTCGTCCCAATTACCAACAAAATCGCACTTAAGCGAAGGTGAAAACACCATGAACGTAACGAGTGCAATTGCAAAAACAAGCACCCATTTTATCCAACCACTGTTTGTGGTGGTAGTTGCTTGCTCTGCAGATGTTGGCTTTCCGCTACGTGTATGTTGTTTTGTTTTACTCAACGGTGGACATGTTTATCAACTAACAACTCAGATATAATGATTATTAAACGGTAAGTTTTTTATACCTCACTCGTTTTGGCTCCACGTTTCCGAGGCGTTTCTTTTTATTTTCTTCGTATTCGGAATAGCCTCCCTCGAAATAATATACTTGTGAATTGCCTTCGAATGCGAGTATGTGAGTGCACACACGGTCTAAAAACCAACGGTCGTGGGAGATGATAACCGCACAGCCTGCATAGTTTTCCAATCCTTCTTCTAATGCACGAAGTGTGTTTACATCCAAATCGTTGGTAGGCTCATCGAGCAATAGTACGTTGGCTTCTTTTTTCAATGTTAATGCTAGGTGCAAACGGTTTCGCTCTCCACCCGAAAGTATTCCGCATTTCTTTCCTTGGTCGCTGCCATTGAAATTAAATTTCGAAACATAAGCACGCGAGTTGAGTGTTTGTCCGCCAATGACAATGTTTTCGTGACCACCTGTAAGCACTTCGTAAATGGTTTTTTCGGGGTCTATTTCGGTGTGACTTTGATCTACATAAGCTATCTTAACCGTTGAACCCACTTTGAACTCGCCTGTATCGGGCGTTTCTTCGTTCATAATCATACGGAACAAAGTGGTTTTACCCGCACCGTTAGGGCCAATGATACCTACAATGCCGGCTGGTGGCAATTTAAAGTTAAGGTGTTCGTACAATAATTTATCTCCGAATGCTTTCGAAACATCAATGGCTTCGATAACTTCGGCTCCAAGGCGAGGACCATTAGGAATAAACAACTCGAGCTTTTCTTCTTTCGTTTTTGCATCTTCGCCCAACATCTTCTCGTAGTTTTGCAAACGCGCTTTCGATTTGGTTTGGCGGCCTTTGGCTCCTTGACGCACCCAATCCAACTCGCGCATCAATGTTTTCTGACGTTTGCTTTCGGTTTTTTCTTCGGTGGCCAATCGTTTTTGTTTTTGATCCAACCATTCTGAATAGTTTCCTTTCCAAGGGATGCCTTCGCCTCTATCCAACTCTAGTATCCAGCCGGCAACGTTGTCTAAGAAATACCTATCGTGGGTTACGGCTATCACCGTGCCTTTGTAGTTTTGCAAATGTTGTTCTAACCAGTCCACACTCTCGGCATCCAAGTGGTTGGTAGGCTCATCGAGCAATAGTATTTCGGGCTCTTGAATGAGTAATCGGCAAAGTGCCACACGTCTGCGCTCTCCTCCCGAAAGATTTTTTACCGATGCATCACTCTCGGGGCAACGCAATGCTTCCATGGCTTGCTCCAAGCGGTTGTCGAGGTTCCACAAATCGAACTGATCAATTAAATCTTGCAAATAAGCCTGACGGTTGATGAGCTTATCCATGTCTTCGGCACTCATCTCTTCAGCAAATTTGTTGTTCACTTCATCGTATTCTTTCAGTATGTTCACATGTTCTTGAGCTCCTTCGCGCACTATTTCTATTACGGTTTTGTTCTCGTCTAGTTGTGGCTCTTGCTCCAACATGCCTATTTTGTAACCGGGCGAAAAGTGAATTTCTCCCTGATAGTTTTTCTCTACTCCAGCAATTATTTTTAACAAAGTCGACTTTCCTGAGCCGTTCAAACCAAGTATTCCAATCTTTGCACCGTAGTAAAACGATAGATAAATGTCTTTTAATATTGTTTTTCCGGCTGGTAACGTGCGACTCACGTTCACCATCGAGAAAATTATTTGTCTGCCTTCGCTCATATTATTTTTTGAATTATTGAATTTTTAGAATTTTAGCATTAATGTTTGATGCGTTCTAGTTTTTATTGCATCGCTGCATCTCTAATTGATAATTTGCCTTTTGTTTTTTTCGGGCAGCAAATATATGAATTTGTTGATTGTGGCGATGCGGAAATCCGAATTATCCATCCTCCGTTTGCCAATCCCCCCTCCCTCCTATTTCGTTGGTTGGTATAGGTCGAGTTTTTGGATTTCGGCTGAAAGCCCCCTTCCAAAACCTCAATTTTTACCCTTTGGGAGTGTAAACAGCTATGAAAACATGTTTTTGTATACCGTTTACACGTGTAAACAGCTATGAAAAACTGTTTTTGTATACCGTTTACACGTGTAAACAGCTATGAAAAGATGTTTTTGTAT
>JBAXQU010000039.1:0-26674 GCA_037131555.1 Bacteroidota bacterium | reverse complement strand
AAAAGATGCGGAACGCGAACGAAAAGATGCGGAACGCGAACGAAAAGATGCGGAAGTGAACGAAAAGATGCGGAACGAGAACGAAAAGATGCGGAACGAGAACGAAAAGATGCGGAACGCGAACGAAAAGATGCGGAACGCGAACGAAAAGATGCGGAACGTGAACGAAAGGATGCGGAACGTGAACGAAAGGATGCGGAACGCTAACGAAACCATGGTTTGGATGAACGAAACCATGGTTTTCACCAATTATCAATCAATTATATTTTTGCCAACAAACCCAAAACTGAGTTTTTGCCCCTTTTTCTTCTTACTAACCGATTTCGTCATTTCGAACGGAGTGAGAAATCCCTAACCTAGTTGCAGCAGTTTTATTAATTACGTTTGCATAATTGCCTACAGCACAATTGTCGAATTGCCCTTTGTGTCTTTCTGCCTTCGCGGTAAAAATCCCTATTACCTAATCGCTATTCGCTATTGCCTCACTAACAACTAATAAACCAATCATTTCAAACTACCATACAATTCCGAAAGCTTGGTATGTTCGGCTTTGGTTTTGGCCAATTGTTTTTCGAGTTCTTGTTTCGAAGGATTGGTAGTTTCGGAGCTTAGTTTTTTTACCTGTTCATCCAGTTTATGTTCTTGGTCTTCGTATAGGTTCATTAGTTCGAAAATAGATTTCTTGGCATAATACTTCACCCATTTTATTCCATCTTCGTCTCTTGCAATGCTTGCAAATAAGTTAGTACCAGCATTCACCGACTCGTCCGATTTATCGCCTTTCAAAAAAGCCGTATATTCTTTTACAAAACCAATGATAGCAAAACCTGTGAATTGATTAGCAGCAGCCAAGTAAAAACCATTGTTTTCATCCGTACCGTATTTGGCGTATAAGCTAGCAATGGCATAGAGCACATCCTTGCTTTTTTCGGTTTCGTAACGTTTCGCTATCGCCATTCCATCCTTCGGATTGGCTTTGGCATAAGCATTAAGTGCAGCACCAAGCACCATGTACGACTGGTCGTTCAACGCATTTTTATATACCGTTTGCAAATCGTCATCGGTATATTTAGCCGACAAATATTCGATGGCAGTAGCCCTCACCTCCGATTTATCATCCTTAGTAGCATGTTTTATAAGTTTGTTTTTTATGTCGGCTTCGTGGCCTGGCTCTAGTCCTTTTAGGGCTTCAATGGCTGTTTCGCGCAGCGACCAAAACTTATCGTCAATAGCAGCCAACAGCACAGCCGTTGCTGCAGTGTCTTTCAGTTCTTTGATGCATTCGCCAAGGGCTTCTTTGCGGTCGAGAAACAGAGGAGCATTGCGGTATTGAAAAGCCCATTCGCGTATGGATTTAATTTCTTTTTTGGTACACAACAATTGTTTTTCAGCATCTACATTCACCAAATCGGGCTGTTTGGCTTCGTCAAAATAAAATGTTTCGTCCGACTTGTTGATGGTTATTGTTTTGCGTTCCACTTTTCCGTTCACATACACATCGATGAATATGGGTAGCCTAAACAAAGGCGTTTTACTCAAATCCTGAACTTGTTTGATGTTCACTATTTCTTTTTTTGTATTCGAGTCGTATTCCGATTTAATCACCAAGTCAGGATGTCCGGGAGATAAAAACCATTGATTGAAAAACCAGTTCAAATCCTCGCCAGTGGTTTGTTCGAAGGCTAAGCGGAGTTGATGAATTTCGGCTGAAGAGAATTTATTGGTTTCGAGGTAAAGCTTCAATGAAGCAAAAAAAGCATCATCACCAACATATTTGCGAAGCATGTGCAGCACTTGTCCTCCTTTGTTATAGCTATGTCCGTCAAACATATCGTCTTTTTCTTCGTACTGAAAACGAATCAACGGCACTTGTTTGCGGCTAGCTTCCGACAAGTAACCTGCACGCGAGTTTGCAGAGATGTAGTCGGCCGCATCGCGACCATATTTATATTCATCCCAAAGGTATTCGCCATAGGTAGCAAACGATTCGTTGAGAGGTAAATTGCTCCACGACTCGCAGGTGACCAAGTCGCCAAACCATTGATGAAACAGCTCGTGCGAGATAACGTCTTCGTTCGAGCGGTCTAACAGTTCGCGGTCGGTACGTTGCAAAAACTCTCCATGCAAAGTAGCCGTAGTGTTTTCCATAGCTCCCGAAACGTAGTCTCTCACCACTATCTGCGCGTATTTGTTCCAAGCATAAGGTACACCAAGTTTGGTCGAGAAAAATTCAATCATCTCAGGTGTATGGCCAAATATTCCTTTGGCATAGGGTTCGAATGCTTTTTCTACATAATAGTTCACCTCTCGGTCTCTCCATTTATCTTTCACTATCGAAAACTCACCTATGGCCATCATGGCTAAATAAGGGGCATGTGGCAAGTCCATTCGCCAATAATCAGTGCGTGTAGTATCACCATTGTCGAACGATGATACCAACTCACCATTCGAAAGAGTAACATATTTTTTATTTACGGTGATGTATATCTCCTGTGTCATTCGCTCGTTAGGATGATCGATGGTAGGAAACCATACCGAACTCGATTCGGTTTCTCCTTGTGTCCATATCTCAGTAGGTTTGTCTTTCTCCTTACCATCAGGGTTGATAAAGTACAAGCCTTTATCGTCAGTAATGGCAGCACCTCCACCGCCTTTTTTTATTTCGTTGGGCTTGCTGACGTAGTCAATAAATACCATGTAGGCCTCATCCGATTTATATTCTCTGTCCAGTTGTATGTTGAGCAAATCGTTTGCATACTCATATTTCAAAGGCTTTTTCACCATGCGTTTTTCCATCGTAGGTTCGTCTTTCTTTTTCGAATCTTGTTTCACTGCCGCATTCGTCACGGTTTCTTCCACCATCAAATCCACTTCTTTTATTTCCATTCCTCGTGCATTAAGCACCAAAGTGGAGCTTGGATAAAAGTAAGGTTTGGCAGTAATGGTTGCCTTGCCATACATATACCTTTTCGGAAAATCGAAACTCACTTCAAGTTTGGTATGTATAATGTCCGATAGGCGAGTAGCCGTTGCTCGGTATTGTTTAGGTTCGGTAGCACTTGCTATTTTTTCAATCGTATCGAGGTTGATAACGGGCATTGCTGCACTGTCTTTATTTGTTTTCTTCAACAAGGAGCACGAAGCAACTGCACTCACAAGCAGTAGGGCCGAAAAGTAATTAAGAGATTTCATGGAAAAGTAATTATTCGTCAAAGGTGTGAAAAATATTTTATTCGTGACCAAGAATATGATGAATGGTAGCAAGTAAATCTACATTATCTTTGCACCATGGAATTAACTATTTATTCTCCCGAACATTTTATGCGCGAAGCCCTGAAAGAAGCTCAAAAGGCTTTTGATGAGGACGAGGTACCTGTGGGGGCTATCGTTGTTTGCGACAATAGAATCATTGCTCGCGCACATAACCTCACCGAACGATTAAACGATGTTACGGCACATGCCGAGATGCAAGCCATTACTTCGGCTGCCAATTATCTTGGTGGTAAATACCTTACCGAGTGTACGCTTTATGTTACCCTCGAACCCTGTGTGATGTGTGCCGGAGCGCTTGCTTGGTCGCAAATAGGAAAGATTGTGTACGGAGCACTCGATAACAAAAGAGGTTTTGATTTGATATGTGAAAACAGAATTCTTCATCCCAAAACCGAAGTGGTAACTGGTGTATTGGCCGAAGAATGTGCTAGCTTGTTGAAAAACTTTTTTCTGAAGAAACGATAACGCGGATTATTCTTTCAAACCCAATTCGGCAACCTCTACCTTTTTGCCTTTTGCTTTCGCATCGTCTATTAGTTTGTTTGCCTTCTTCGATTTTATTTTAGTGAAATCTTTATTGTCCTTATCGATGTAATAATCCGATGCGGTCTTGGTGGTATTCATAGCATCATATTGGGTCTGCACTTCGTATACATTCTCCGTCATCGTTCCCGAAGAAAGTAGTTTGGCAAACATCATCTCCCCATCTATTTTTCTTGAAACAAAGAAACTGCTATCTACTGCGTATCCTTTAATCTTTTGAGGCAAAAAAGTTTTCACTTCATTACCTTCGCTTTTGCGATAAAATACTTTTATGAAACTGTCGAATTCGCGTTTGGCATTGGTTTTTATTTCACCTCTCAAGGTATCATTGTTTTGCATCAATACATAACCTTTCGAATACTTTACCTGTGCGGAAACAGAACCACACTTGAATAACATGACGATTAAAAAAGAAAGTGTAAACCAAGGAGTAGTCTTTTTCATTTGATAGATTTTAAATTGAATCCAAAATTAAGAAAAGAAACAATAGTTCATATTATTTTTTGTAAAAATGCATTGATTTTAAATACTGCCAAGCTTCTTCGGCCATAAAATAGCACATGTCTTTTTTGGCTTTAATGGCTTCTCTTATTGCTGTAGACGATAGTTCTACCAAAGGTGCAGGAACAAACTTTACACTTGGATGTTTGTCAAAATCTGATTCACTTGTTTTCACTCGTGGATACACATAGAGTTGATAATTTTTCAAAATCTCTTCATAGTTTTTCCACTTATGAAACGTGGTTAAATTATCGGCACCCATAATCAATACAAACTCATGCTGAGGGTATTTTTCGTTTAAGTGAACGAGGGTGTTAATGGTATAGGATGGTTGTGGTAGTTTGAATTCAATATTACTTGCTTTGTATTTGGTATTGTCGCCAATGGCAAGAGTTACCATGTGTAAGCGCTGTTTTTCGTCAAGCAAACTAGCTTTGTTTTTCAATGGGTTTTGTGGCGAAACCACAAACCATATCCGCTCTAGTTCGGTATATTCCAACATATAATTGGCAATAACCATGTGGCCAACATGGATGGGATTAAAGGAACCAAAAAACAAACCTATTTTCAAACGATTCGCAATCTTAATTAATATTGAAATTTATTTCAACCACATAAATATATTCGGGTTGTTTTCGTATTGGTCAACATTTTTACTCAACAACAAAACAAAAAAATCGATGGTCGGCAACACTCCCAAACAACCACCCAAAGTAACCATGTAAACCACAGGAACCCAAGGTTTGGTGCCAAGCATCACCCGATGTGCACCCATAAAACCAAACGGAAATGGAAACGAAAAAAGGATGTCTACTGCTTTTCGTTTTCTTAACTCCTTTTTTGTGTCTTTACTAGTTTGTGTTATCGTATCATTAGTTGCACTTGCCACTTGATGCAATATCGAATCGGAAACCACGATGCTCGAATCGATAATAGAAATATTATTGATGCTTACACTATCCAACGAGTTTGCATTCGTCTTCGAACTAAACATCAATAACACAAAGGCAATGGCAAGTTTTAAAACTAATTTATTCATTTCGAAAACATAAAAAAGGGGATGTTTGTACCATCCCCTTTACTCATTGTTTGTTTTATTTATTTCGCTTCTTTCAAACGTTTCGATACTTCATTCCAGTTGATCACATTCCAGAAAGCAGCCACATAATCAGGTCTTCTGTTTTGGTAATTCAAGTAGTAAGCATGTTCCCAAACATCAATTCCCAAGATAGGTGTTCCTTTTACATCAGCCACATCCATCAATGGATTATCTTGATTAGGAGTAGAGCTTACCGCAAGTTTACCATCTTTGATAATTAGCCAAGCCCATCCCGAACCAAAACGTGTAGCGGCAGCAGCAGCAAACTGTGTTTTGAATTCAGCAAATGTTCCGAACGAAGTGTTGATAGCAGTTGCTAAATCTCCTGTAGGTTCGCCACCTGCATTGGGAGCCATGATGGTCCAAAACATGGAATGGTTGAAATGTCCACCACCGTTGTTACGAATCGGCATTAGGTATTTCGAAATGTTTTTACAAATTTCTTCAATGCTTAATTTTTCTGTTTCCGAACCAGCAATTGCGTTGTTCAGATTAGTAATATAAGCTTGGTGATGTTTGGTATGGTGTATCTCCATAGTGCGAGCATCGATATGAGGCTCTAATGCATTGTATGCATAAGTTAGTTTTGGTAATTCAAAAGCCATTTTTAGTTATTTTTTTAAGGTTAATTTATAATTTATTTTCATCAAAGGTACTTGTTTTTCCTCACCCTTTATCAACTATAAATATAGTTAACAGTTGCGAGGGTTTGGGTGCCTTATTTTTTTCTCTATTTGCTTAGTAGTTCTTTTACTATTCCCGAAATGGTTTTTCCATCAGCCTTTCCAGCCAATTGTTTTGAGGCTACACCCATTACTTTACCCATATCAGCAGCCGAACTTGCTCCTACCGATGCAATGATGGTTGCTACCTCTGCTCTTATTTCATCTTCGCTCATTTGTTTTGGCAAATATGCTTCAATGATGGCAGCTTGAGCCAATTCCACGTCTGCTAATTCAGGTCTGTTCTGTGTTTTGTAAACCTCAGCTGTTTCTTTGCGTTGTTTCACCATTTTCTGCATTGCTTTTTGTTCTGTTTCGTCCGAGTATCCCTCAGCAGAAGTTTTCAAAAGGATAATGGCTGATTTGATAGCACGCAACGCTTCTAGTTTCGATGCCTCCTTTGCTAACATGGCAGATTTAATGTCTGCATTAATTTTTTCTTCTAACATAGTTCTATTTGTTTTTTGTGATGGATGGCAAAATTAATAATTAATATTGAATCAAGTGTGGATTATCATTACATAGGGTCAACATCCAAATTCACTCGTACTGATTTGTATTCGCTCATTGCTTTCGCTTTTATCAATTCTTCGCTCAGTATCTTTTTCACTTGCACCACCGATGCTTCGCGTTCTATCTTCACCAATATGGTTTTGTGAAACAAATTGCGAATGCGCGAAACAATTGGAAACTCTGGCCCTAACACACGTTTGCCAAATTGTTTCTTGAGTCTATCGGCTAGGTATTTGGCAGCATCGTTCACCAAATCCAAGTCGCGATGGATGACGGTTAGTTCTATCAATCGGTAATAAGGAGGGTAATTAAAATTCTTGCGGTCGAGCAATTGATTGGTATACATACTCAGGTAATCGTTTTCCATCACCTCCTTGATGATGCTATGTGCCGGATTATGTGTTTGAATAATCACTGTTCCTCTTTTATTCTTTCTTCCTGCTCGGCCTGCCACCTGCGACATCAATTGAAAGCTTCGTTCGAACGACCTGAAGTCGGGGAAATTGAGCATACTATCTGCATTTAAAATACCCACCATGCTCACATTATCGAAATCCAAACCCTTAGTCACCATTTGTGTGCCTACCAATATGTCGATGTTTCGTTCTTCGAAATCTTGAATGATGTGTTGATGAGCAAACTTGCTTCGGGTGGTATCCAAATCCATACGCGCTATGCGAGCCTTTGGATAAAACAATTGCAATTCTTCTTCCACCTTTTCGGTGCCAAATCCTTTCATTCGCAAATCGGTATCGCCACAGGCCCCACATTTGTTGGGTGGTTTAATAGCATATCCACAATAATGACATCGCAGTTGGTTGGTGGCTTTATGATAGGTAAGGCTTACATCACAATTGACACACTGCGGCACCCAAGCACATATATTACACTCGAGCTGTGGTGCAAAACCTCTTCGATTTTGAAACAAGATCACCTGTTCTTTTTTTTCCAATGCCAAGGTGATGGTGTCGAGAAGAAGTGGCGAAAAGTGCGACTTCATTTGTTTCCTTTTCTGGGCTTCTTTCACATCCGAAATCAATATTTCGGGCATTTGTATTCCTCCAAATCGTTGCATGATGGACACAAACCCATACTTGCCTTCCTCGGCATTGTAATAACTCTCGAGGCTAGGTGTGGCTGAGCCTAGCAATGTTTTAGCTTTGTGCAAATGCGCTAAGTAAATGGCTCCATCGCGTGCATTGTAGCGCGGTGCGGGGTCGTATTGTTTATAGGAAGTATCGTGCTCCTCATCCACTATCACCAATCCTAAATTGCTAAACGGAAGAAACAAAGCCGAACGGGCACCGATGATAAGTTTAAAATGATTGGAAGCGGAAGGCGCATTGCTCAACACTTTGTTCCACACTTCCACTCGTTCGCTTTCGTTGAACTTGCTATGATAAACCCCTACGGTATCGCCAAAATACTTCCTTAGTCGATTGATGATTTGGGTGGTCAATGCTATTTCGGGCAATAGGTACAACACTTGTTTGCCTTGTGCTATCACCTGTTCGATAAGTTTTACATATATCTCGGTTTTGCCCGATGAAGTAACACCATGTAGCAACACCACATCTTTTAGTACGTTTTGCTTTTTATCGTTATCATCCTTTTGGTGGCTTACCAAACCAAACTGCGACTGTATTTTATCGAATACCTCTTGTTGTGGTTCGTTGAGGTTCGATACTTTGTTTTCGTTTTCGAACGAAGCCAAGCGACCTACTTCTCGTTCATAAATCTCAAAAACATTTTTTTTCACCAAGGCCTCTAGCGCAGCATTTCCTCCACTCACCACCTTTAGTATATCTGCTTTTCTTACCTCTTCGCGTGCTTTCGAATATCTTTTCGAAAGGCTGATGTAGGCTACCAACACTTCCAACTGCTTGGTTCCTCGTTTTTCTAACTTGTCAAATAAAAGTTTTAGTTGGTCTTCGTTATCGGTTTCGGCCACGATGCGAACAAACGAAGCCATCTTGGGTTTGAATTTTTCTTTCAATTCCTCTTCTATCAAGATGGCACCCTTGTCAATCAACGATTTGATGATGGGATAAACCGTTTTTTTCTCAATAATATCGGCAACCTCGTTTAAGGTCAATACATTTCTAAGTTCCAATGCATCAAGGATGAGGTGCTCTGTATCACTCATCTCGCTGGCTCTGTTCGTAATATCGAACCGAGGGTTCAACACTATTTTGCTTTCGCTGGCAAGGCGCAAACCGCTTGGCAAAGCAGCCACCATCACCTCGCCTATGGTACACATGTAATAGTGGCTCATCCAGTCCCAATGTTCCAGTTGTAGGGTATTCACAATGGGTTGTTCGTCAAGTATCGAATCCAAGTATTTGGCTTCGTAAAGTTTCGGAGGTTTTTCGTGAATAGAACGCACAATGGCAGTGTATAGTTTTCCTTTGCCAAACTGAACCACCACTCGTTTGCCAATTGCCACATCAGCATTTAGTTCGTGCGGAACCCGATAGGTATAAAGATTGGGTACAGAAAGCGGAATAATAACATCTACAAAATAAGTTGTTCTACTCATTTTGCAAACTTACATAACCTTTTGTAGAATGAAACATTTTTTTTGTTTCTTATTTATCGCAGAGAACGCAGAGTTAAAAACCACAAAGGCTCGCAAATCCTAAATCTTCAAATCCTAAATCCTACTTCTCTTTCACCAATCTCTTACGCACTATTCCTTTCTCCGTTTCTACTTCTACAAAATATACCCCATTAGCTAAGCTGCTTATATCCACAGCTAACTTTGAACTTTCTAACTTTAAACTTTGAACTTCTTCCCCTAGCACATTATAAATATGTATGGAATTCATTCTTAATTGTGAATTCTCAATTGTGAATTGATTGGTGGCTGGGTTGGGGATTATGTTTATTGTTGCTTCGGATAGTTCTTCCACCCCATCATACGTACAATCTATTACACTTACATCATCTATATAATAGTAAGGAGCATACAAACCTCCCGTGTTTACCAAGGTAGTATCACTGTTTGCGTTGTTAATAAAATTACCTATAGTGATATAGTTCTCTCCTCCAGCCGCTATAAAATTGCCTGACACTTTTGTCCATCCTATTTTATCTGTTAATGGATTGGTGATAGGATTGTTTGATACTTGGGGTAATAATAAAAATAAATCATTCACACTTGTAGGGGTAATTGCAGTATCAGAAAAAAACACACCAATGTTATTGCATGCAACATTTCCAATATCACCTAAGCTAACATAAAATTCAACACAATACTTGTGGAGAGGCGTTAATGTTGAATCTAATTTTGCGTATATACATTCTCTAATGTCAATACCTGCACCCCATGTATAAAAACCAGCATACGCATTTCCTGTTCTGGCATATTGATAACCTGCACCATTGCTTGGTACTCCAACTGGTCCATTCGCACAAATATTATAATAATCGGAGGTTCCAATTTGTGTCCAACTTCTTGCGTAATTTAAATATCCAGGTCCGATGGGACAATGTATCGTGTCTTCAAATGAATAATTTGGTACAAGGTTTACTTGCGCGAACGAATGGGTTTGAATTAAAACCAAAAACAGAATTGCTTGTTTTATTTTTTTCATTCTTATTAGTTAATATTTGCCACAAAGGCACGAAGACGCAAAGGCTCGCATATCCTAAATCTTCAAATCCTAAATCCTAAATCCTGTTTTTTCCGCCCTTGCTGGTCTTCCTTTAAAGTAAGCAGAAACGATGCCTTTGCTGGTGTTTTTTCACCTGCAAACGAACGACTCATTATATACTCCACTTTTTTCATTCCCCAAATATACAATAAAAAACACCACCCCATATGCAGAGAAAGGTTGTTATCTTCCTTGGTTGATGCTTTTTCTATCCGACTAAAACACGTTTATACCCGCACTTCAAACATTATTGATACCTATAATACAGTGCTTTAACTAGTCGTGTCCTCATCTTTCTGTCTTACCGTTGCAGTTTCTCAGTCATGTGGCACACTCTCTTGAGTTTGTGTCACATTCACTTGAGTTTGTGTCACACTCTCTTGAGTTTGTGTCACACTCTCTTGAGTTTGTGTCACATTCTCTTGAGTTTGTGCCGCACTCTCTTGAGTTTGTGTCACATTCTCTTGAGTTTGTGCCACATTCTGTTGTTTGTGCTTCTCGCTCGGTACTTAACAATGATAAAGAACGGCAAAACGGTAAAAGACATCTAAAAAATGGAATGTAGGATTAGGGAATTTTAGAATCGTAGTCTTGGAGAATTTTAGTCCCGAAGCTTCGGGATAGAATTTCTTCTTTGTGCCTTCGTGTCTTTGTGGCAACTTTTAACTTTTAACTTTCCGACTTTAAACCAAAAGATAATCTCCCCGCAAATTCCCATGACATTAGCATGACAATCGAGCACGTTTGGTAGAACCCTTATTTAACAAGCCTTTCGGAGCATATATCCTCTTATTATCCCATTATACCTGCTTTTTCGCAGTTTTTTTCCACATCAAAATCAACTTGAATACTGATTCTTGTCATAATGCCACTGACCTAAAGTGCTGACTTTTGTAGAGCAAAAAAACTATTAACAGGTTATTAACAAAAAAAATTATGAAAAACTCCTTTGTAATCGGTATCACTTTTAAAAATGCAAACATAGCTACTAGAAGTGCATTTTCAATTTCCGCAGAAAAACAAAAAGAATGTTATGATTTAGCACGTACTCACAATTTCAACGATTTTGTGGTATTGAGCACTTGCAACCGCACCGAAATATATGGCGCAGGCGAGGTAGCACATGCTGAATACATCATTACCAAAGTTTGTAATCAATCAAAAGAACTTTTGGACGAATACAAATTTGTAAAAACCTCAGAAGAAGCATTATCGCACATCTTTCATGTAGCTTCAGGCCTCGATTCGCAAATACTTGGCGACTATGAAATATTAGGACAATTTAAAAACGCATGTAAGTTTTCGAAAGAAAACGGTTTGCTTGGCCCTGTATTCGAACGTATGGCAAATGTTTGTATACAAGCATCTAAAGAGATAAAAACCAAAACTGATTTAAGTAAAGGCACCGTGTCGGCTTCTTACGCTGCCATCGAAATATTGAAAGAAAAAACAGTTGAAAAACCAACTAAATGCTTATTAGTAGGTACTGGCAAATTTGGAAACAACATTGCCAAAAACATTAAGCATTACTTACCTCATTTCGATTTAACTATTTCTAACCGCACTTTTGCTACCGCATTAGACATTGCTACCACAAATGGATTTAGCTTATTGCCTTTCGAAGATGTGAACGACAATATCAAAGATTTCGAAGTGATTATATTAAGTACCACTTCTGATAAATATATCATTACACCCGAAAACTTAAAAGATTCGAAAACAAAACTCATTCTCGATTTATCTATCCCTCAAACCGTTCATCCGGTATGTAAATACAATACCGAGGTAGAAATTCTCGACATCGATTCTATTTCAGCTATCTTAGATAAATCGTTGGAGAACAGAAAAACCTATTTGCCAATAGCAAGTGGCATCATCAATACTCATATTGCATCATTTATCGATTGGAACAAGTTTTACGAGCAAAGACACCAGATAGTAACACTAAAAAACATGTTGATTGAAGCTAGCAATTCGTGCCCACACTTAGCACGCCTTGACGAAACTAAGAAAAACGACATGGTGAAAAAAACAGTAGCAGCATTTGTTCTCGATTTAAAACAAAACTCCACCATTATTATGAATCCTGAAATGGTAGTTGATAAATTTATGCGCTATGCATCGGCTAATTAGAATAGGCTCTCGCGACAGTAGCTTAGCTTTATGGCAAGCTAAGTTTATCGAAAACTTGTTGAACGAACAAGGAATAAAAACCGAGTTGACCTTAGTAAAAAGCGAAGGCGACATCAACCTCACTTCGCCATTGTACGAAATGGGTGTACAAGGTATATTCACCAAAACGCTTGACATCGCTTTGCTGACAAACAAAATCGACATTGCCGTACATTCGTTAAAAGATGTTCCAACTCAATTGCCAAAGAATTTGAAAATTGCCGCTATACCTATGCGTGCCAATGTTAAAGATGCTTTGGTGTATCAAAACCCATCATTTAATGTTACTGACGATGCAGGTATTACTATTGCCACCAGTAGCCTGCGCAGAAAAGCTCAATGGCTAAATAGATATCCAAAACATAATATCGATTCGATACGAGGAAACATCAACACACGATTGGATAAATTAAAAACTACCACCGCCTGGAATGCAGCTCTTTTTGCATCGGCAGGCATCGACCGCATTGGTTTAGATGTACCCAATAGGTTGGTATTAGATTGGATGTTACCTGCGCCTGCACAAGGAGCCTTGGCTGTGGTATGCCGCGAAGACGACCCCGAAACAGACACCATTTGCAAAACACTTAATCATCACCACACCGCCATTTGTGTTGGTATCGAACGTTCGTTTTTGCGAAACCTAAAAGGTGGATGCTCTATTCCTATTGCAGCCTTAGCAACCATAGCGAATGATAAGATACATTTCAAAGGCAACATCCTTTCATTAGATGGAGTAAGAAAAGTTGAAATTGAAATGGAATTCGACATCAATGATTATGAAACCGCAGGAAAATTAGCTGCCGAAAAACTGTTGGCTAATGGAGGAGACAAAATCGCTTTGGAATTGAAAAGTTTCATGACCGAATAATTTCAAATATACTCCTCCTTACATTCAAAAAAGTAGTAGTTTCGAAAAATTCATTTATTAAATAAACCAAAATCTTTACCAACAAAAAACAAAACCAAATTTATGACCAAAGAACATCTTTTTATCAAAGCATTAAAAGGCGAAACGGTTGATCGTCCACCTGTGTGGATGATGCGACAAGCAGGTAGGTATTTACCCGAATACATCGAACTTAGAAACAAGTACGATTTCTTTACTCGTGTTCAAAACCCCGAATTGGCTTGCGAAATCACCATTCAACCAGTAGATATTGTAGGTGTTGATGCTGCCATTTTATTTTCCGACATACTAGTAATTCCTCAGGCCATGGGCGTTGAGGTGCAATTAATAGAACACAGAGGACCTATTTTACCACGAACAATTACCACTCAAAAGGATGTTGATAACCTAATCATGGGTGATGATGCAGTAGCTTCATTAGACTATGTTTCAAAGGCAATAAAACTTATCAAAAAAGAATTGAATAACCGTGTACCATTAATCGGATTTGCTGGAGCTCCTTTCACCATACTTTGTTATTTGGTTGAAGGTAAAGGAAGCAAAAACTTTGATGTAGCTAAACAGTTTTGCTTTTCTCAACCCAAATTGGCACATCAACTTTTGAATAAAATTACGGATGTTACCATCGCTTATCTTCACGAACAAGTGAATGCTGGAGCTGATGCTATTCAAGTGTTCGATAGCTGGAGTGGTCTATTAGGACCTAATGATTTTAATGAGTTCTCATTACCATATCTCAATAAAATTTCCGATAGCTTAAGCGCTAGAGTACCTGTTATACTTTTCCCGAAAGGAAGTTGGTATGCCTTGCAAGAGCTAAGCAAATCTTCCGCTTCGGCAATTGGAATCGATTGGTGCATTACTCCAAAATTAGCACGAGAACTTACACAAAACAAAAAAACACTACAAGGCAATTTCGATCCATGTAAATTATTACTTCCTGTTTCGCAAATTCAGAAAGAAGTTAAAGAAATGATTGATGCATTTGGTAAAGACAGATACATAGCCAATTTAGGGCACGGTATCTTGCTAAACATACCAGTAGAAAATGCCAAAGCTTTTGTTGATGCCGTTAAAAATTACAAATCAATATAGTTAGTAAAAGAGAATTTAATAAGGCAGATAATTAGAAAAAGAAAATAGAAAAGCACAATTCGTTATACTTACAGCATTAATGTAGGTATAACGCTTTTCTATTTTACCATTTGTCACTTTTCTTACAACAAATTATTGATAAAATAATTTAATCAATTATGATTTATATCCTATTTAGAAATTGGATTTAATCATTAACTTTGTTTTTTAAAATTTGCAAATGCATGTTCGCTTTTTCAAGATATCGTTTTAACTTGTTTTATATTTCACTGGTAGTTGTTTTGTTGATAAGCACACCCTGTGTTTCACAGCAAGTAGTACCCGATGAATCTGTGCCCAAGATTGAAAAAGCCGAAGTAAAATGGCTAAGTCAATGGCCTTCTCCCGAAAGCAAAAATCAAAAGAAAGAAGTTAAAGAAAAAATCAAAGATTTCGTTATCGGGAAAAAGAAACAAGATTTGGTACGCCCTGTATCGATGATTGAAACAGCTCCGAACACTTATTGGATTTTGGATCAAGAAAGCCACAACATTTTTCAGGTGGTTAATAATCTCAGTTCAGTACCTCGTTTCCTTGAAAAGAAGAGTGAGCTATTTGCTTCCCTTGTAGGTATTTGTAAGTTTCGCGAAAACGAAATTCTATTTACCGATTCGTATTCAAATAAACTGTTTGTTGTGAACCCCGACAAAAAAGAGTGTAAAATTCTGAACGACTCATTAAAAATTTCAAAACTCACAGGTATTGCATATTCGTCAGTAACCAAAGAAATTTGGGCTATTGAAACGGGAGAACACCGTATTGTGGTATTGAACGAAAAAGGAAAAGTGCTGAGATACATAGGAAAAAGAGGAAGAGAGAAAGGAGAGTTCAATTTCCCGACTCATATTTGGATTGATAAAGCAGGTAAAGCTTATGTTGTAGATGCAATGAATTTTAGAGTACAAGTATTCAACAAAGAAGGAGAAGTCATTTCCGTTTTTGGTTCAAACGGTGACGCTACAGGATATTTGGCAAGCCCAAAAGGGATAGCTACCGATTCGTATGGAAATATCTATCTAGCAGATGCACTATCGCAAGTAATACAAGTTTTTGACATCTACGGCAACTTTTTATATCGGTTTGGTTCGCAAGGTCAAGGTGAAGGTCAGTTTTGGATGCCTTCAGGATTATACATAGATGAAAATGATAAAATAATTGTAGCAGATAGTTACAATTCCAGAATACAAGTATTTCAATTAATAACAGGAGGTGCAAAATGAAACTACTATTTAAATTAATCTTAATTTTCGGTATTACCGGAATGGCCAGTTCACAGTCAATAGTGACAACAAAACACAATCTATCAATGAATGGGCCAGGCACGGTTAAGGCTACATCAGAAACAGAGGTTTGTATATTTTGCCATACTGCGCATAATACAAATCCATTAAAACCATTGTGGAATAGAAATGACCCAGGAACAAGCTATACACTATATGGAAGCTCAACGCTAAAAGCACTGCCGGGTCAGCCAAATGGTTCTTCAATGATGTGTTTATCTTGTCACGATGGAACCATCGCATTAGGAGAAGTATTAAGCCGAGGAACATTAATTAGCTTTGCGAGTACTGTGAATATGCCCGTTGGACCAAGTAATCTTACTACCAATCTTTCAAACGACCATCCAATATCGTTTGCTTATGATGTTGCCTTAGCAACCTTAAATCCGCAGTTAAGGAATCCTGGAACGGTACCGTCCCAAATAAAAATGGTAAATAATCAACTAGAATGTACTTCGTGCCACGATCCGCATGTTAACAACTACACTGATTTCCTAAGAATTACCTCCCAAAACTCAAGCCTTTGTGTTGCTTGTCATAATGTAACCAATTGGACAACCAGCAGCCACAATACCTCAACACATGTTTGGAATGCTGTTGCGCCCAATCCTTGGCCTTATACTACTTGGACTACAGTTGCTCAAAATGCATGTGAAAATTGTCATAACTCACACAATGCTGGTTCGGCAACAAGACTGCTAAAATATCAAACGGAAGAAAGCAATTGTTTGGATTGTCATAATGGAAATGCTGCTTCTAAAAATATTCAGGCAGATTTTGCAAAAACATATCGACACAACGTTTATGGTTACACAGCAGTTCATGACCCAACAGAAGCTGCTATCCCTGCCACAACACATGTGGAATGTTCAGACTGTCATAATCCTCATATGGCCAAAGCTCAAGCGGCTACTGCACCAGCAGTTAGTGGTCCTCTTTTAGGTGTTAGAGGAGTAAATCAAAGTGGAGTGGCTGTGAGTACGGCAACTAACGAGTATGAAATTTGTTATCGTTGCCACTCTAGTTCTGCAGTTGTTGCAGCACCCACACCTAGGGTCATTGCTCAGAATGATGTATCATTAGAATTTGCACTAACAAATCCATCTTTTCACCCTGTTGTTGGTCAAGGTGTGAATACCAATGTCCCAAGTTTAATAACACCATTAACGGTAACAAGTAAAATATATTGCACCTCTTGTCATTCTAGTAGCGGGGCTGGAGCACCAAATGGACCTCATGGATCAATTTATCCTCATATATTAAAGTTAAATTACAAAACTACGGATGGAACAAGTTACAGTGCAACAGATTTTGATTTATGTTACAGTTGCCACAATCCAGCCTCAATCACTGGAGACGTTTCTTTTACCGAACACAGCAGACATTTGGGCATAGGGGCATCATGTAACACTTGTCACGATCCTCATGGAATAAGTGGAACACAGGGAACGGCTACAAATAATACCAATCTTATTAATTTTAACACTACATACGTTTTACCTGTTGGTGGAGTAATTAGATATACAGACACAGGTCTTGACCATGGTACATGTGTTTTAGTATGTCATGGACGAACACATAATCCATTATCCTATTAACCGAAAACATAAAATACATAAGGAATTGGTATTGTAATATAGTTAGTAATTCAACATTTTACCAAAATACAAATAGAAAACAAATTCATGATTGAAGAAATAGAATGTATTAACTGCACAAGTGTAAATTGTTTTGTTAAAAAATATTGTACTGGTGATGCATTAGCTAAAGTTTCAAGTACCAAAGAACAGAATTTTCATAAAAAAGGAGAGTTTATTTTCAGGAAGGGTAACCCCATGTTTGGCATCCATTTCATACAGAAAGGAGGCGCGAAGGTAGTTACACCAAATTTAAAACAAAAAGAACAGGTAGTACGCCTTCTGTCAGATGGAAATATTTTGGGGCACAAAGCGGTAGGTAACGATAAATACTATTTCAATGCAATCGCTTTGATGGATACTAGTATTTGTTTCGTGGAAACAAGCGTTTTTCAAGAGACTTGCTACAATAGTCCAAATTTTGCTTATCACTTAATCCTTTTTTATGCCTTGGAGTTAAGAAGAACCGAATTGCGTGTAAAATATCAATCTCAAATGAACATTCGAGAAAAAGTAGCAGAAGCTTTTATTTATCTCCATGAAGTATTCGGAATCAATGCGGTTACAAAAACACTGAATATCGAATTGAGCAGACAAGAAATTGCAGATACAGCAGGTACCACCCCTGAACAGGTTTCACGACAATTAAATGATTTTGAAGATGAAAAACTAATTTCACGCAAAAAGAGGGAAATTCGCCTTCGCGATTTGGATGGCTTGAAGAGAATTGTTCAGGATTTCAAAAGAGAATAATTTGTAAAGTGTATATTCATTTTACTATAAACTGACATAGTTTTCAAACTATTTACCTCGAATGAATACTGAACGGTTTCAACTCAAATTCAAACATCAGTTATTAATTCTTGTATTTCTTGCTATTGCTATCAATGCGAACACGCTTTTTCATGAATATGTTCTTGATGATGTAATTGTATTAACCGAGAATAAATTTGTCAAAAAAGGCTTACAAGGCATACCCGAATTATTAAGTAAAAGCTATTTCAAGGGATACGAGAAGCTTGAAAATCTTGAATTTCCGGGTGGTCGTTATCGTCCAATTGCACTAATCGCATTCGCTATCGAGTATCAGTTTTTTGGTGCGAATCCAATCATTAGTCATCTCATCAATGTGCTTCTTTATGCTGTTGTTGTGGCGCTTCTTTTTGTTTTGCTTCATCGTTATGTATTTCGCGAACAACACAAACTTTTGGCTTTTGTCACTTGCTTAGTATTTGTTGTACATCCAATACATACAGAAGTTATAGCGAATGTCAAGAGTCGTGATGAACTGATTACATTTATATTGGTGTTGTTTGCTTTGATATTCTTTATTCGACATTTCAATAATCGAAAGTTGTCACAACTTGTTATTGCCCTGCTTTGTTTTTTCTTTGCATTACTCACTCGAGAAAGTTCAATTACCTTGATAGGAGTAGTACCCATCATACTCTACTTCTTTTATAATCAAAATCTAAAAAAGGCATTTCAATACATCATGCCAATGATTGCCATTCTTATTGTTTATTTACTGATTCGTTTTTCAATAGTAGATAATAATTCCCATATCACCAATGATATAACCAACTCACCGTTTTTGAACGCAAGCCCATACCAGGCATTTGCTACTAAAATTTTCCTTCTCGTGAAGTACATGTGGTTACTTATTTTCCCCTATTCTTTGTCATTCGAATATGGATATAATCAAATCCCATATGTTGAATTCCTTTCCTTTGAATTTGTGTTTTCAATTTTGCTAGTACTTGGTTTAATAGGCCTTATAATTCTTCGATTCAAAAAGAAATCAATTTTCTCATTCAGCATACTTTATTTCTTTATCACCATTTCGCTAGTAAGTAATTTTGTGATTGATATAGGAACTCCTCTTTCCGAACGCTTATTATTTCAGCCATCATTAGCATATTGCATTCTTGTTAGCTCTTTTTATTGTATGAATCTGAAACGCTATCCAGTGGTCTCAAATTTTATTTTAATTGCAGTAATTTTATTGTTTTCTCTGAAAACAATTTACAGAAATATAGATTGGAAGAATTACGAGACACTAGTATTAACAGATGTAAAGACTGCTCCCAATAGTGTAAGAATAAATCAGTTTGCAATGAACATTTTTTTATCTAAATCAAACCAGGAAAAAAATCAAGAGAAGAAAAATGAATATTTAAAAGAGGGTGCTTTGTACGGAGAACAAATGCTTAAAATTTGCCCCGATGTAGTGGATGTTTACACCAACTTAGGCTACGTTTACTATAATTTGAACAATTATGAGAGGGCTTCAGAGCTTTGGTTAAAAGGCTGTGAAGTATTAACAAAAAAGGAAGATGCGTCAAAATCGGCTGAGGTTTTTAGCAACGAACTTTATAGACTAGGAAACGGATTTTCGGATAAAAACAAAATGGAGGATGCTATTATTTGTTATCGAAAATCGATTGAGTTGAACCCTGCGAATACGGAAGCTTGGTATAATTTAGGAGGTCATTACTTTCTGCTAAACGATAGCTTACATGGAAATGAAGCATGGCATAATGTTGTGAAACTATCACCAAACCACATTCTCAAAATAGATGACTTTAAAAACGATTAAAAGGTTTTAGAAGAAATACTGGGACGCCCTACTTTTCCTCTGAATCGTATTTTATTTATTGTTTTCCTTTTTGTTTTCAGGTTTTTATTCAATCTTTGCATTTAATTAGTTCGTTTTATTTGCCAAGTACAATTGAGTTTTATTTAAACATTAATAGGAATTATTCATGAAATCGGCTTCCTACAAGTTTGTACCGAAACATCAACTTCTTCTTTTAATCTTATTTGCGGTAGGGTTAGACATTAATACGTTATTTAATGGATATGTGTTAGACGATTGTGTTGTGATGACGCAAAATCGGTTGGTTGAAAAAGGAATTAGTGGTATTCCCGAATTATTTAGTACGGATTATGTATATGGTTATTCCACCCAAGAGAATGTTTTATCAAATCCACGATACCGACCATTTTCTCTTATTGTATTCGCCATCGAGCATCAAGTATTTGGTGCTAATCCGTTAATTAGCCACTTCATCAACCTCATCTTATTTGTTCTTTTAGTCATCTTGCTTTATCGGCTTTTGAAATTTTACCTTCTGCGAAGTAAGCATGAACTTTTAGCCTTTATTGCTTGTCTTCTATTTGTTGTACACCCAATTCACACCGAAGTAATTGCCAATGTGAAAAGCAGAGATGAGCTCTTGACCTTTATTTTTCTTATTAGTTCCGTCATTTCCTTGCTTAATCATACGTTATCAAAACATAAATGGTGGCTTGTATTGAGCCATATTTGCTTTTTTCTTGCACTATTAACAAAAGAAACAGCTGTTACATTTATAGCCATTATCCCACTTATATTTTATTTCTTTTACCGACAAACCATTAAGCAATCGCTTATTCAAACGATATTTTTTGCAGTAGTATTGTTCATTTATCTCGGTTTGCGACACAATATGGTTGGCTTTAATTCGTATCCAATAGACGATGTTGCTAATTCCCCTTACATCTATGCCATACCATCAGAGGCATTTGCAACCAAAGTATTCGTTCTTTGGAAATACATAGCTCTCTTGTTTTTGCCGTATCCATTATCATCTGATTATGGATTCAATCAAATTCCTTATATTGGCTTAGTTTCCATTCCATTCATTTTTTCTTTTTTGATATGCACCAGTTTAGTTGTTTATTCATTCATTACATTCAAATCGAGGTCATTATTATCATTTTGTATTCTATATTTTTTTATCACCTTGTCAGTAGGAACCAATTTTATAATCGACCTAGGAGCCCCGTTAGCAGAACGAATGCTTTTTGAGCCTTCTCTTGCTTTTTGCATTGCTATCGCAGCATTTATTGTGGAGCCACCCAAAAAATCGAGAATCCTTTCATACGGAATTTTTGGTTTATTGATTGTTTTCTTTTCGATAAAAACAATAAAAAGAAACATGGATTGGAAAAGCAATGAATCATTGATACTTGAAGATGTTACTAGTTCACCCGATTGTTCTCGTTTAAATTTATATGCATGCGAGCAATATATCCTAAAATCAAACAACGAACCGAATGACGAGTTGAGAAAAGAATACCTAAACAAAGCTGTTGTTTATGGTGAGAAATCACTGGCAATACATAACAAATTTGCTTACATCTATCAACGGTTGGGGTTTGCTTATTTTAATCAGCAGAATTATCTAAAGGCTTCTGAACTTTGGTTAAAAGCAAGTGAATTGGAACCAAACAATAAAGAAACCAAAAAATGGTTAGTGGATTTGAGTACTGTTTTTTATAAAAACGGGAACGCGTTTATTGATAAAAACAATACGGATGACGCGATTAAAAATTACTTGAAAGCCACCGAACTCAATTCAAATAATATTCAAGCATGGTATGGCCTAGGCGGTAGTTATTATACGAAAAACGACAGTGTGAATTCGAATAAAGCTTGGGACAAAGTGAAAACGCTTGATCCTAATTTTCGAATTGCAAAAGAAGACTTTAGTCATAATTAGTTTTTGAATACTCTGCTATTTTTGCAATTGATATGACCATCCACTTCATCCCTCAAAAAACAAAACATCAGATAATATGTTTGATACTGCTTGTGTTTGGGCTTAACTTAAACACATTGTGGAATGACTATGCGGTGGATGATGTGATTGTGATGACCCAAAACAAATATGTTGAAAAGGGAATTGCTGGCATACCCGATATTCTTACAAATCACCTTTTCAGTGGTTATAGTGGCAGTGGGCCAGCCTTGTCGGAAAAGAGATACCGCCCGGTGGCACAAATTACTTATGCTATAGAACATCAGTTTTGTGGTAACAATCCTTTGGTAAGTCATTCCTTCAATGTTTTGCTTTTTGTAATCTTAATCTTTGTGCTTTATAAATTATTGCACGAAAACATTTTCAGAAATCAACATCCCGATTTAGCATTTATTGTTTGCCTCCTTTTTACCGTTCATCCTATACATACCGAAGTGATAGCGAATGTAAAAAGCAGGGACGAATTGATTTGTTTTCTCATGGTGCTTTTATCGTTATTTTATTTTGCAAAGTATGAGAATAAAAAAACATGGAAGACTATGACTATAGCAATCAGTGCTTTTTTTGTTGCGTTACTTTCGCGCGAAAGCGCTACAACATTTATCATAGGGTTACCTCTTTTCATTTATTTCTTTTTCAATAAAAACTTGAAACAAGCCCTATGGTATGCCATTCCATTGATAGGTACATTTATAGTTTATCTTACCATTAGGCATTTCATTATACAAGGCAATCAACAGACAGCGGCATTAGATATTCTTAACTCACCGTTTATGAATGCTACCGCATCACAAGCTTTCGCAACAAAAATTGTGATTCTTTGTCAGTATTTATTCATGCTGATTTTCCCTTTTCAGTTATCCAGCGATTATGGATTTAATCAAATACCTTATGTGCAATTGATATCAGCAAACTTTTTCGTTTCTCTGTTAGTATTAGTTGGATTGATTGCCTTTGCGGTATTTCAGTCTAAAAGAAAATCGCTCATCTCATTTAGTATTCTTTATTTTTTTGTAAGCATATCACTTGCTAGTAATTTGGTGGTTGATATTGGGACACCTTTTTCGGAAAGACTATTGTTTCAAGCTTCTTTGGCTTTTTGTATTGTGCTTGCATACTTTTATCTCGAAGCAAGAAAGCGAATGAAACTAGCTCCTGACTTGATATTGCTGCTGGTGCTTTCATTGTTTTCTTTTAAAACATTTTGCCGTAATTCGGAATGGAAAAACAACGAAACTCTTTATACACATGATGTACAAACTTCGCCAAATAGTTTGCGGTTGAACTTGTTTTGGGTGGAAAGCAATTTGAAAAGCGCAGGTGCAGAATCGAATTTGGAAAAAAGAAAAGAGGACTTCAAGAAAGCGATTGAGTTTGCCAATCATTCACTCGAGTTACAACCAAAGAATATTGATGCGACAAAGTACTTGGTGAATGGTTATTGTGGTTTGTTATTGTGTTATCCATCTGTTGATTTGTTTCTTAAAGACAATCAACTTCAACATTCTTCTACTCCATCCAATGAATTGATTGAATCGCTAAGTACGTTTTTCTACAAACAAGGAAATGGTTTATTCGAACAAAACAAATTGGAGGAAGCTGTGTTTTGCTATAGAAAATCAGTTGAGCTAAGCCCCAACAATGTGGAATCGTGGTATAGTTTAGGGGGCACCTATCTTCGAATGAAAAATGTTTCAGCTGCTAAAGATGCATGGGATAGGGTGAAGGTGCTTAATCCAAATCATGTGTTAGATGAAGATGATTTTTAATTACCCACAATATACCGAGAAGTGATTTTATAATCAATGGCAAAATTAAAACTAGTTCTTAGTCCAAGTCATCAACTCATCTTTCTTTTGGTTATTGCTTTTTTATTAAACATCAATACCCTGTTCAATCAATATGCGGTGGACGATGCCATTGTGTTAACCAATAATACATTTGTTCAAAAAGGCATAAAAGGTATTCCGGATATTTTATGTAACGACTATTTTAAAGGCTTGGGAGGATTAAAAGGCAATGAATTGTCGGGAGGACGTTACCGACCAATGGCATTAGTTGTATTCGCTATAGAGTATCAACTGTTTGGCGCTAAACCCATGATAAGCCATGCAATCAACTTGCTTTTCTTTTTCCTTTTGATTTATTTATTGTTTCGGTTTTTACGAACGTATCTATTGAAAGAACAACATCCCTACTTAGCGTTTTTTACCTGTCTGCTTTTTATTGCTCACCCTATACATACCGAAGTAATAGCGAATGTAAAAAGCAGAGATGAGTTAATTGCCTTTGTTTTCATCTTGGTCTCGGCTATGGCTTTTATAAAACATCAACAAAAAAAATCGTTACTTCATTTGAGTATTGGCTTATTGTGTTTCTTCTTGGCTTTGCTCACCAAAGAGAGTTCGGTGGTGTTTATAGCTGTGTTGCCACTTTTCCTTTATTATTTTTATCATCAGTCAATTCGTCAATCACTATCCTTTAGTTTACCGTTACTTGTTGTGTTCGCATTGTATATGGTCATTCGATATTTGGTCATTGGTTTTCATATCACCACATCCAATCTTATTCTCAACACTCCTTATTTGTTTGCTACCCCAGCAGAAGCCTTTGCTACAAAGGTGTACATCATATTAAAATACATTTTGCTATTATTATTTCCTCATCCGCTTACCTCCGATTATTCGTACAACCAAATACCATACATCGCTATTCAGTCTATTTGGTTTGTATTGTCGTTGTTTATCATCATAGTGCTATTGGTAATTGCCATCAACGGTTTTCGGAACAAATCGTTGGTTTCGTTTTGCATTTTCTTTTTTTGTTTCACTTCGTTTTTGGTGTTAAATCTAGTAGTAAACATTGGTGCGCCTATGGCCGAACGTCTTTTGTTTCAACCTTCATTAGCTTTTTGTTTGGTGCTTGCTTATTTCTATCTATATGCTACCAAAAAGTTTTTATGGCCAGCCAACTTCGCGTTAACCATTTTACTGGTGCTGTATTCAATAAAAACAATTAGTAGAAATGCCGAATGGAAAAACAACGACAGCCTTTATTTGGCTGATGTGGTTACTTCGCCTAATAGTTTGCGAACAAATATGTATGCAGCCGAAACCTATTTAAACCAAGCGAATGCTGAACAAGAAGGAGAGGTGAAAAATAAATTGTTTTCGAAATCGGCTTATTATGGGCAACAAGCGGTGCGCATTTATCCTTCCGATGCATTTTGTTACATGAACTTAGGTTCGGCACAATTTGGTTTGGGCGAGTATGCTCAGGCGGCCGATTGTTGGCTGAAGGCTTATCAGCTTGATACCACCGACCAAGAAGCAATAAAAGCAACAGCGTTTATCAGCAATTATTTGTTGAAACAAGGAAACGGATGGGCTGATAAAGGCAATACTACGGAAGCAATAAAAGCATATTTGAAATCGACTCAACTCAATCCGCGAAATGTGGATGCTTGGTATAATTTGGGTGGCAATTATTACCTAGCACACGACACAATACATGCCAATAATGCATGGAAAAGAGTGAAAACCCTTGCTCCTGATTATCGCCTCAACATAAAAGATTTTAATTGAAAATTTACGTAAAAAAGCAAACTCTAGTTTTCTAGAAATTTCTCCATCTTCCAAACACTCCCAATGGAAGCTTTGGCCCTTCGGTCGATTGTAAGAAAAGTTCGCCTGTCGACAAGTTTTGTTTGGCTTTATCTTTCAATAAATTCTCGATAATAAGTGATGAAAAACCCAAGGAATAAGCATTCAAAATCAGGAAATGTTCAGTATCGTCTAATAGGTTCAACACACCTTTTATCATCTCGTTGATATTATCTTCTAGCTTCCACTTTTCGCCATTCGGTCCATGACCAAAAGCAGGTGGGTCGAGGATAATTCCATTGTATTTATTTCCTCTTTTTTCTTCGCGCTTCACAAACTTCAGTGCATCTTCCACCACCCATCTTATGTTCGATAAATTACTCAATTCCATGTTTTCTTTGCTCCAGCTCACCACTTGTTTAATCGAATCTACATGGGTTACATCGGCACCAGCAGCTTTTGCTGCCAACGAAGCACCACCAGTGTAGGCAAATAGATTGAGCACACGAGGTGTGGGTGTTTTCATCATTTTCACCGACTCGAAAATATAATCCCAATTGCTCGATTGTTCGGGAAATATACCAACGTGTTTAAATGAAGTCAACGATAGTTTGAAACTTATTGGTTGTGTTTCATCCATCTTTGTGCTTCTTACTTGATACGACATCGTCCATCTTTCGGGCATTGCTTTTAGCTTTTTCCATTCGCCCGAAGAGCTTGATTTGGATATAAATTTTACGTGTGCGCGCTTTTCCCATTCAGCATGGCTGAGGGTTTTATCCCAAACAGCTTGAGGCTCCGGTCTGATGGTGATGTATTGCCCAAAACGTTCCAACTTTTCGAAGCCACCCACATCTATTAGTTCGTAATCAGTAAATTTTTGAGGAGAAAGTAAGAGCATGTTCCTTTGTTTTTTTATTGAGTGGCAAAGGTAATTTATTTTGGTTATTAGTGGCTAGTTGTTAGTTTTTAGGGCAGGCAGTTCATCACGCTTCGTTTCCTTTCGTCCTGCTTTCCGTTCCAATCTTTTTCTTTGCCCGAAAAGG